>DATDCH010000380.1:0-22366 GCA_036524455.1 Kofleriaceae bacterium
TTTGGGCGTATGGAATTCCATGCACATACCGGCCGTCACTCGTTAAGAATTCAGTACTTAACCAGACCAAAAAGAAACGCCCTGCTTGGTCGGCAGGGCGTTTCGGGTTCAGACGGACGCCCGGTTAGAGAGTCGCGAGGAACGCGACCAGGTCCGCCTTCTCGTTCCTGGTCAGACGCATGTTGAAGCGGCGGTCGTAGAAGTCGACCGCGTCCTCGAGCGACGCCGCCGAGCCGTTGTGGAAGTAGGGCGCGCGCGACGCGAGACCACGCAGCACCGGGCCTTTGAACTTACCAATGTCGTTGCACTTGCCCGTGATGAGCGCGCGACCCGGATCGGTCACGCGATACTCCTTGCCGGCAAACGGACCCGCGTTGCACTGCAGGACGTAGAGCGGCATGTCGGGCGTGCGCTCCGATTCCTCGGCGAGGCCGATGTTGAGCGGCACCGGCGTCGAGTGGTTACCGCCGTTCGGCGTGTTGTGGCACGTGGTGCACGTACCGTCGATCGGCGGCAGGTTGAGCGGCGCCGTGTTGAGACCCGCGACGCCCTCGAGGTGAATCGTGCGCGTGTTGAACAGCGCCTGGCCGCGCTCGATCTGCGCGCGCGCCGCCTTCGTGCTGCCTTGCCACGAGTTGTACAGGTCGAACACGAACGGCGTGAACGGCGCGCCGGTGACCGGGTCGCCGAAGTTGTCGTTGATGCCGATATACGTGACCTGCGAGATGATCGCCGCCGGACCACCCGTCGCACCGTTCGTGCTCAAGCTGCCGGCCGCGCCGTCCTGCGTCTGCGCGGAGTGCAGACCCATCTCGAACGCGACGATCGACTCGCGCTGCGCATCCGTCAGCGGCGTCGGTGCTTCGGCGTGACCTTGCGTCGCGTCGTTCGCCTGTTGCACCAGCGAGAAGTGGATGCCCGGGCGATCCCTGTCGACCTCGCGGCCGTCCCACATGACCGCGCTGATGAACTTGAGGTTCGTCGTCGGCAGCGGGCGGCGGAACAGCGAGAGCTCGCGTGCACTCGCAAAGCCGTACGGGTCGTCAACCGACACGAGCGTGAACTCCGCGCCCGCCGGCATGCCGATGCCGACGCGGATCAGGCCCTTGGTCAGCAACATGCTGTACGCCTCGCGACGCTTGTCGAGCGTCGACACATCGGCGAGCGGCGAGTTCGCACCGTCGTTGAGACGGAACGCAGCGCCGAGACCGAAGTCGTCGTTCTTCGCGCCACCGTCGGTCTTGTCAAACGTCGCCTGCATCTGCTCGGGCGTGATGCCCCAGCCCGCCGTCGGAAGGTGGCAGCTGATGCAGCGGCGACCGTTGATACCGAGGTTCTGGAAGAACTCGTTGCTCAGATCGATCTTGCCGGCAGTGTGGATGGACGTTGCGTGACCATGCGCGTTGGGAACCTGCGCGCCGTTCGGGATGAACCCGTTGTTGCGCGTCAGGAACTCATCGGTGGTCTCGAACGTTGGTTCGGTCGCACACCCGACCAGCCCCGCCGCCATGAACCACATCAATGACTTCCGCATAGTGGGGAGGGTTCATTGCAGGCTGAGCGCCAACGCTCGCTGTGGCGTTTACGTCTGATATTCCTTCGTATTTTCGACTGAGGCGGTCGCGCACTGTTCCAAAAACCAGTCACTCCCGCGTAACTCACCAGGATCGCGAAAGGATCTCTAACGATCACGGCATCGGACGCTAATTACTTGAAACATAGAACTTTGATCGGCAGTGTTACGAGTGCTGTATCGTTTTGCATCCAGGTGCTTTGGGAAACGTAAGGATGCCTGCTAGCGATTCCGCCTATATAGGTGTGTGCGGACAGGGCTCTGGTGGGCTCGCCGAGCTGCGGAGAATCCTAGCCGGCTCGGCCAGTTGGAAGGTCCTCGACATTCCGTGGCCCGAGGTTCCGCCGCTCGAGACGCTCAGCCAGCTTCGGCTCTACATCCTCGGCACCAATGGAGAGGGCCCTTCGGACGACCTCGTCGGCTTTCTCCGGGCGCGCGCCGAGTCGACGCCGCTGCTCGTGATTGGTCGCAATCCGGCTCGCATGGCGCAGCCGACGTTGTGGCTACCGGCCGCGCCCGAGCCCGGGCTGTTCGTCGCGCTCGTCAATCAGTTCCTCGGCGAAGCCGAAGGTGACGGCGCGCCGAAATCTCCGTGGCGACGCAAAGCGGACATGATTCTCGGCTCGAGCCAGCACGTTCGCGATCTACTCCACTCGCTCGATCAGCTCGCACCCGCGCAAACACCGGTCTGCATCACGGGCGAGAGCGGCGTCGGCAAAGAGCTCGTCGCTCGCGCGCTGCACTACAGCTCGCCGCGCGCCGCCGCGCCGTTTATTGCGATCAACTGCGGCGCAGTCCCCGACACGCTGTTCGAGGCCGAGCTGTTCGGTTATCAGAAGGGCGCGTTCACGGGCGCAGTCGCGACGCACGTCGGCGCGTTTGAAGCCGCCGACAACGGCACGCTGTTCCTCGACGAGATCGGTGAGATGCCGATGCCGATGCAGGTCAAGCTGCTGCGCGTCCTGCAAACGTATGCGGTGCAACGCGTGGGTTCGACCGAGGCGAAGCAGGTCAACTTTCGGCTCGTCACCGCGACGAACCGCGACCTCGCGGCGGACGTCAAAGCCGGTCACTTTCGCGAGGACCTGTTCTATCGCATTCACGTCTACCCGCTGCACATCGCCCCGCTGCGCGAGCGTCCCGAGGACATCCCGCCGATCGTGACGCATCACCTCTCGATGATCGCCGACCGCGAGAAAAAGCCCGCGCGCCGCGTGTCGGGTGGCGCGCTCGAAAAGCTGCTCGCGCACTCGTGGCCCGGCAACGTGCGAGAGCTGATCAACTTGCTCGAGCGCGCAGCGCTGCTCGCAGGCGCAGGCCAGATCGAAGCCGAGCACGTGATGCTGCCCGACGGCGCCGAACCGAACCACGCGCCGGGCTCGCTGCTGCCATATCGCGAAGCCAAGGCGAAGTTCGAGCTCGAGTACTACTCGCAGCTGATGCGCACGGCCGATGGCAACGTGTCGCTCGCCGCCAAGCTCGGCCAAAAAACGCGCAAAGAGATCTACGACGCGCTCAAGCGGCTCGGTCTCGATGCGATGGCGTTTCGCACCGACAACGGCGACTAACGGTGCCCTACTTGTCGTCGCTGTCGAGGAACGACTTCACGCGCGACGCGATGCGAGCCTTCGCCCGCGCGATCACCTTGCGCGGCTTCGCGGCGGCGAGCTTCTTCGTCGCCTTGCTCGCGAGCCGGCGCACGATGCCCTTCTGCTTCGCACCGTCCGGTTTCGTCTCCGGTGCGCGACGGCGGCTGCCCTTCTTCGCGATGCCCGCAGCGGCGGCTTCAGCCTTCGCGGTCGGCGACTTCGCCTTCGGGGTCGCGGGCTCGTGCTGACGGACGTGCTTGAGGTGCTTCTTCTTTGATCGGTGGGCCATGTTCAAACTCCGGTAGGGAAAGTCTCGGGTAGCTCGTAAGCGGGCGTGTGCTCGGGCGAGTCGATCGGATCGAGCGGCTCGACCCCGCGCGTGGAGTCGATGTGGATCACGACGTCAAACTCGTCGGCGAGTCGCGCGTGCAGGTAATGACTGCGCCGCTCGGTCTGCGGGCGATACACGACGCCGATCGCACGTTGCAAGCGCTCGGCGTTCTCGCCGATCACGCGCTTCATGTCTCCCGACGTCATGTAGAAGCGAGGCATGCCCGCCTCGTGGAGCAGCTCTTCCCAGCTGCCCGGCAGTGACGGCCGCACGCGCTTGCGCTCTGCCGGCTCGTCCCAATCGTCGGCGGCGATCACCGTGCCCTCGTGCGTGGTGAAGCCGATCAACGCCACCTCGCCGGGATGATGGCGCTGGCGTGCGATCTGACCGAGCGTGAGCTGACCGTCGTCGCCCATCTCGGTCGCGCGTGCATCGCCGACGTGCGAGTTGTGCGCCCACACGATCAGCTTTGCTGGCGCGCCGTCGCCGAGATGACTGCCGAGCATGTCGAGCGTATCGGCCATGTGCGTGTCGCGCAGATTCCACGACGCGCTGCGGCCCGCGAACATCATGCGGTAGTACTGCTCGGCGTTACGCACGACGTGGGCCTGCTGCACCGCGTGGAACCACGCATCGCCCGCCGGCGAGCGTCCCGAGCGCGCGAGCTTGCGCAGCTGCAGCTCGACGAGCTGCGCGACGACCTCGGTCTCGCACTTGGGGCCAACGCCGAGATGCGCCTGCATGCCGTACTGCTGCGGATCGCCTTGCACGTGATCGAAGCACGCGTAGCGCTGGCGAGCGCGCGCGGCCGCGTCGGAATCGTTATCGTCGAGATATTCGATCACCGCGCGCATCGACGCGTGCATCGAGTACAGATCGAGCCCGTAGAAACCACAGCGCTCGCGCTCGTCGAGGTGCATGTTGTGGTGATGCAGCCACGTGAGGAACGCGGCCGCGTCGTGATTGCGCCACATCCAGCGCGGAAACCGTTCGAATGCGCCGAGCGCCTCGTTCGCGTCGTCGTCGTCGCTCGCTTGATCGCGGACGAAGCGGTCGGCGCGCAGTGCATCCGGCCAATCGCCTTCCACGGCGACCGCCGCGAACCCGTGATGCTGAACGAGCCGGCGAGAGAGCGCAGCGCGAAAGTCATAGAACTCGTGCGTGCCGTGTGACGCCTCGCCGATCATCACGATGCGTTTGTGCGCGACCAGCTCGGCGAGCCGATCGATGTCGTGCTCGCTGTGCAGCGGCCGCGCGATCGCGTGGATCGCTTCGGGGACTTCGCCCACGGGCCGGTACGTCATGTTCGAAACTTGCGATGGTTATGACGACTGTCAAACGTGCGCACTCCATCGCACGGCGGGCGTCGGCGCGCAGTGCTATGAACGCGCCGTGAGAAAGTGGATCGCGCTCGGCATCGTGATCGTCGCGTCTGCGATCGTCGTGGCGGTGATGCTGACTCGAAGCCGTGAGGCGCCTGCAACGCGCACGACAGACACCGTCGTTGAAGATTTCCGCGCGGTCGAGCGCACGGCGATCGCGGCGTTCAACGCAGCACTCGGCCAACAGCGCGCGAACCAGATCGATGAGATCGAGCTAGCGCTGGCGATCGAGCGCGACGTGCTCGAGCCATGGCGTGCGATGCGCGCACGCGTCACGACGGCGCCCGTCCCTCCCGAGCGTCGCGAGCTCTACGAAGTGATGCGCCGATACATCGACGAACGGGTCTCTGCGTGGCAGGCGTATGCCGACGCGTTGCGCGCCCCGAGTGATACCGAGGCCAGGCCGCTGTACGACGTCTATCATCAGAAGAACGCGGCGGCTCAGGACGACGCGCGCGTGCTCGGTGGACTGTTTCGGCGCCAGCTCTAGTCACCTGCGTTGGGCCCGCTTCTGGATCCTTTTGGGTCTTCATAGACCCGCGCTGTGACGGCACCTCGCAGAGTTAGCGCGGCACGCCGTTTGATCAATACGCGCGCATGATCCGCGTCGTGGTGTCGTGCCTCGTCCTGCTCGCATGCACGAAAACGAGTGAGCCGGCGCCGCGGGGTCCCGCAGCACGGGCGGCGAGGATGCGTCATCACGCGCCACAGCGCGGCCCGGTGCTCACCACGCCGCAGCAGCTGTTTGCCGACTTCACGCGTCCCGACGCCGACGGCATCGCGCTGCTCGACAAGTACCGCCACGGCGCGACGTTCACCGCGACGATCAAGACCGTCGGCACCGATGAGGCCGGCACGCCGATCGTATGGATCGACGTCGATGGCGAGAACTTGATGACGCTCGACTTCGCAGAACCGCCGCAAGCGCTGCAGGCCGGCACGCAGCTCACCGTGACGTGCATGCTCGGCGGCGCTAGCGGCGCGCTGATGATGGTGACCGGGTGCACGTCCTCGTAAGGGTTGTGTAAGGCACCGGCGCGCGGGCATATCGCGCAGCGTGACGTGCGTCTTCATGCGTGAAGGAGCCCGTTATGTTCAAGCAGAGTCTCGCCGCCCTCGTTCTCGCCACTTCCCTTACCGCGTGCGGTGATCGCGCGCCGCACGTGATCGCCGTCCAACCCAACAGCGCCGAGGTCGACCGTCCCGGCCAGATGACCGTCACCGGTCAAGCGACGCTCGAGGTCAGCCCCGACTGCGCCGATCTCACGATCACGATCGCCGCGGACAACATCAAGCCCGGGACGGCGGCGAAGCAGCTCGAGGCCAAGCGCCTGATCCTGATCTCGACGCTGCAGAAGATCGGCGTCGAGACCGCAGACATCAAGCTGTCGAACCTGCAGCTCGATCCGATCTACGAGCCGAACCGCGAAGGCTGGGCAACGCTCAAGGTGCGCACGTACCGCGCGCAGATGACGGTCACCGCGACGACGAAAGACTTCTCGAAGATCGCCGAGATCATGGACACCGCCGCAGAAGCAGGTGCATCGACGATCTCGAATCAGTTCCGTCGCAGCGATCTGCCCGCGCTCAAGAAGAAGGTGCGCGACATGGCGCTCGCCGCCGCAAAGGACAAGGCGAAGCAGACCGCCGACGCACTCGGCATCAAGCTCGGCCGCGTGATGTCGGTCGCCGAGAATCAGGGCGGGATGATGTGGCACGCGACGTACTTCCCGCAGGTCGCGAACGCGATGGAGACGCGCGACACGTCGAGCGCGGTCGTGCTCGGCGGCACGCTGCAGCCGCTCACGCTCGATGTCACGATCGGTTTCGAGCTCGCTAAAGAAGCTTGAGCTTGCGCATGACGAACAGCAGGATCACGACGAAGCCGCCGACCGCGCCCCAAAACCCCCACGGGTAAGCCCAGCCCCACTTGAGCTCGGGGAGAATGTCGAAGTTCATGCCGTAGACGCCGCACAAGAACGTGAGCGGCAGGAAGATGAAGCTGACGACGGTGAGCTTGCCCATCACCTTGTTCGTCTGGTGCGCGACCAGCGACATATAGTTGTTGAGCGAGTTGCTCAAGATGTCGCGATCGACGAGCACGTCTTGCAGCACGCGCTCGACGGTGCCGACCATGTTGCCGAGATAGGGCTGCGTCGCTTCGCTGACGAACGGCGACTTGCGCGTCGACAGATCGGTCAGCACCGCGCGTGCGGGCAGCACGACCTTGCGCAAGTGCAACAGGTCGGAACCGATCTCGCTGGCCTCGGCAAACACAGCGTCGCGCACCTCGCCGATCAGCTGCGCCTGCACGTACTCGACGCGCTCTTCGAACCGCTTGTGCACGGAGAGGTAGTTGTCGATCAGGTGATCCCACAGCTCGTAGAGCAGGAAGCTCGGGCTCTGCGCGAACCGCACGAAGTCGGTGATGTACGACTTGCGGACCGCTTCGAGAAACACCGGCTGCCCTTTGTGCAGCGTGAGCAAGAAGTTCTCGCCCATCATCGCGTCGACGCGCTCGAGATCGAACTTGTGGCCGACGAGCCGGCAGCCCGACAGCACCAAGTGAATGTAGTCGTCGTAGCGCGCGATCTGCGTCGCCGGCTCGCGCGACATCGCGTCGTCGACGATCTCGGGCGCGCACAGGTTCAGCGACGCGACCAGCTTGCGCGCCTCTTCACTCTGCGAGATGTCGACGTCGACCCACACGAACCTGCCCGCTTCCATCTCGGCGCGGAACGTATCGATCGAGTGCTTGGTGTGCTGCTTCGTCTTGAAGTCCAGCGACACGATCGAGAACAGCGGATCGGTCGCTTCCATGCGCGGCTGCGACGTCCCGGAGATCGCCAGCTCGGTCATCGCCGCCATAGTACGTGAATCTCGCGGCACGCGACCATGTACTGAACAGATTGTCAGACCGTCATGCGAGGGTCAGCGCATGGATCAGTCACGGTTCCAGCTCACGCAGGGCGACGCAGTCGCGTGGCTGCGAATGCTGCCCGCGGCCTCCGTCGATCTGGTGATCACGGATCCGCCGTACGAGTCACTCGAGAAGCATCGCGCGATCGGCACCACCACGCGTCTCAAGCACAGCAAGGCATCGAGCAACGATTGGTTCTCGATCTTTCCGAACAAGCGGTTTCCCGAGCTGTTCGCCGAAGTGTTCCGCGTGCTCAAGAAGGACACGCACTTCTACTTGTTCTGCGATCCGGAAACGATGTTCGTCGCGAAGCCGCTCGCCGAAGCAGCGGGGTTCAAATTTTGGAAACCGTTGATATGGAGAAAAATGGTTTTAGGAATGGGATACCACTACCGCGCTTTCTACGAGTGCATCCTGTTCTTCGAGAAGGGCAAGCGAAAGCTCAACGACCTCGGCATCCCTGATGTGATCGACGCGAAGCGAATCTCGGGGGGATATCCCGCCGAGAAGCCGCCCGAGGTCAGCGAGGTGTTGATCAAGCAGAGCACCGAGTCGGGCGAGCTCGTGATCGATCCGTTCATGGGCTCGGGCTCGGTCGGTGTCGCAGCAATTCGCAATCGGCGCGATTTTCGCGGCAACGATCTTTGCGCGGAGGCACTCGACATCACGCGCGATCGATTGCTCGAGGCGGGTGGCCGCGAAGACGACGCGGCACTGCGTGCCGAGCACGGCACCACATCTGGGCAGCTCGGGTTGACGGTCTGACGTATGGCGACGACGAGCAAACCTCCGCGAACGATTGCGGCGAAGACGTTGCGTGCAGTTGCGACGAAGCCGGTCGCAGCGCGCAGCGGCGCGGCGGCGAAGCCGGTCGCCGGCTCGCCCGGCATGACCGGGAACTCGTATCGCGATCTGATCGCGAGCTACATCCACCACAACTACGCGGCGCAGGGCCTCGTCGTGTACTGCGAGATCTCACTCGGCAAGACCGTGATCGGCAAAGACCGCTGCATCGACGTGTTCGTGGTGCGGCCAACCGATCGCAAGGCGATCGCGATCGAATGCAAATACCAAGACTCGCTCGGCACCGTCGACGAAAAGATTCCGTACGCGTTGCAGGATCTCGAGGCGCTATGGGTGCCGGGCTGTTTGGTCTACGCCGGCAAGGGCTGGTCGAAGGGCGTGCTGCACTCGCTCGAGGCATCGCGGCTCGCGTGCTCGTGCATGCCGGATGCGACCACGCTCGCGCGCAGCAAGCAGACGCGCGAGCTCGATCACATGCTCGCCGCGACGTTCGGCTTCTGGGATCTCGTGCTGCCGGCAAGCAAGAAGTTCAAGCCGAAGCCGTAACGGTCGTGCGGACGTCATGCCCTCGAGACGTGACGCGCTCGCGCAGAGTCTTACGTCCCTACTGTTAGACGATCCCCGCACTGATCTTTGGACGATCCAGCGGTTACGCCCGTCGGTGACCGCGACGCGCGTTCGGAGCTCGGCCAGACGATGTTCCTCGACTTGGCGCCGGTTCCTGATGTAGCAACGCCGCGATGCTGCGGTCACTACTCCTGCTCCTCGCGCTCGTAGCCGCCGCCACGCTCGCGGCCTGCGGTCACAGCGGTGATCCGATCGCACCGGATGCGGCGAGCACGCCGAGCGACGATGCGCAGATCGCCGACGCCGCAGAGCTTTACGACGCGCCGCCTGCATCGGTCGCCTCCGTCGTCCTGGCTGGTGGCTGGGCACATACGTGCGGCATCTCGGGCAGCACGGTGAAGTGCTGGGGGCAGAACGCGTACGGCGAGCTCGGCATCGGCAACATGCAGGAGATGCACGTGCCGCAGTCCGTTGCCGGCGTCACGGGGATCGTGGCGATCGCCGCTGCGAACGTTCACTCGTGCGCGCTCGACGGCGCGGGCGCGGTCTGGTGCTGGGGACGCAACAACAACGGCGAGCTCGGTGACACCACCACGATGGATCGTACGGTGCCGACACCGGTGAGCGCGCTTGCGCCGGCCAATCGCATTGCCGCCGGCACCTACCATACGTGCGCCGTCACCGCGGCCGGCGGCGTCTCGTGCTGGGGACGCAATCACGAGGGTCAGCTCGGCGACACGACACAGATGGATCGTCGCGCACCGGTGCAGGTGTCGTCGCTCGCGGCGGGTGTTTCCGAGCTGACGCTCGGAACCGCACACTCGTGCGCGCTGCTCGCGACGGGCGCGGTTCGCTGCTGGGGCGACAACGAGCGCGGCCAGCTCGGCGACGGCACGCAGCAGGATCGCGCGAGTCCGGTCGACGTCGTCGGGTTGTCCTCGGGCGTGATCGCGCTCGGTGCCGGCGACCAACATACGTGTGCACTCCTCGCGATCGGCGAGGTGCGCTGCTGGGGCGACAACTATCGCGGTCAGCTCGGTGGTCATCTCGGCGCGTTCTCGGCGACGCCGGTGGCGATCGCTGGCGTCGGCAGTCCGACTGCTCTCGCCGTCGGCGGCCATCACGTGTGCGCGCTCGTCAACGCGGGCGTGAAGTGCTGGGGCTATGACAATGCGGGGCAGCTCGGCAACGGCGTGTCGAGCTCGACTTCGAGCGCATCGCCGGTCGATGTCGTCGGTCTGTCGGGCGTTGCGCGGATCGGCTCCGGCTATTCGCACGTGTGCGCGACGCTCGTCGCCGGCGGTGCGATGTGCTGGGGCGATAACGTGCGGGGCGAGCTCGGTGACGGCACGGTGGTCACCAGGCACGCGCCGGTGAGCGTCGTCGGTTTCTGACGTTCGACCGCCGGTACGCGCTACGGACCGCTCACGATCCTGCCGGCTGCGCCGACGGCAAACACTTCGCCGCTAGCGAGCGCCCACACGCTGGTAAGCCGGCCAACGCCCGCGGGGAGCTGCATGCTCGTCCACCCGTTACCGTCGTAATAGAGGACGTGGCCTGTGCTCGGGTTCGACGTGTAGCCGACGATGAAGATGCGGTTCGCGCTCGGCCCGTGAAAGTCCTCGATGGTCCCCGCGAACCCAGTAGCCATCGGGGTCCACGTCGACGTCGTCGGCTGGTACTGATACATCACCGTCGCGCCGTTCTGCCAATCCATCCCGAGCACGAGCGAGCCCGACTTCCACATCCGACCCGGGCCGCGCCCGAAGTACGTCGCAGGCCCGAGTGGCGTCACGGCCTGGCCGTCCCAGAAGTTGCCGCCCGGCAGGTAGACCGAGGTCGGCGACTCGGCCCACATTCGATAGCTGAAGTTCGGTTTGCGAAACACGGTGCCTTGCTTGAGCGTCGTCGTTTGCCAGGTTCCGCCCGTGTATTGAATGCGGAGGAGCGTGTCGCCGTTCGAGGACGTCGAATTCGTTTGCCCGAACGCGAGCACGTCCTTCGTACCGATCGCGAAGATCGAGTACGTGTAATAGAGCGGCAGCGTCGCGACCGGGGACCAGGACGCCCCGTCGTAGTGCAAGAGCTGGCTCTGATAGGTGCCCGCAAATGCGAACACGTTGTTCGCGGTCGTGCCGTGGATCTGGACGATCTCTTGTGTCGTCCCCGACGTCCGAACCTGCCACTGCGCCCCGTTGTAGTAGACGAGCGTGCCATTGGCACCGCCGGCCCATGCCGACGCCGACGACGATGCCCATACCGTCTTGAGCTCGACGGTGACGTTGCTGTTCATGATCGTCCAGCCCGTGAGGTTGCATTGCCCGTTCGCGCACCCGTTCGCGCACGATGCGAAGCCGTAGCCGTAGCTGCAGCTGCCGAGCGAGCACGTGCCCGCTGCGGAGTACAACTTCAGCGTCGTCGCGTTCTCGCACACGCTCGGCGGCGGCGTGTTGCAGCTCATCGGTGCGCCAAGGCAGACGCCGGTCTGACACACGTCGTTCGACGTGCACGCGTTGCTGTCGTTGCACGTCGCGCCGTTCGCGTATGGATACGTGCACGACCCGTTCTGGCATACGCCGGGCGACGCGAAGCAACCACTCGGCGGCGTGTTGCACGTGACGTTCGCGCATGGATCTGTCGTGCACGCGCCGTTCACGCAGCTGCTCGCGCACGTGATCGTTTGCGAGTTGTACGTGCAGAGACCTCCGGTGCACGCGCCGGTCAAGTCGTACGCCTTGAGCTGGGTTCCGCTGATGCACACGTTCGCGGGTGCCGCGTTGCAGACCTTGGGCGTGCCGCTGCATCCGCCGCTCGCGCACGTGTCGGCGACCGTGCACGCGTTGGCGTCGTCGCACGGCGCGTCTTCGACAAACGCGTACTGACAGGCGCCCGCTTCACACGTTCCGGTCAGCGCGTGACACGCGGTGGGAGGCGTGTTGCAGGTCTCGCAGTCGTCGGGATCCGATCCGCCGTCGGGCGCGCGACCGTCGCCGCTCACCGAGGCATCGGCGTCGCCCTCGGAGGATTCGGTTTTGCCACAGGCCCCAAGGCCGAGGAAAAGAACGATGGAGACGATCGCACGCAGCATGAGATGCCGAGCGCCTTGCCAGCTCTCGGTCGCATGATTTCCGCCAACAACGGGCGAGAGGGGGTACGTGAAGCCGGGATCCCCAGGAATCTGAGGCTCGACCAACTGCGTTCGCGCACTTGCGCCTGGCACGGCCGATGCTCCCGCTGGACCGCATGGGAATGGCGAAGCTTCTCGAACAGGTCCGTCTCCGCATTCACTTTCACCGCGTGCTCGGCGAGCTGCGCTCGCGGGATGTCAGTCACCTGGCTGAGCCCGAGCGCAACATGCGCAACCGGCTGGTGCTCGAGCTCGAGCGCTACGCGCGAGGCGGGCTGTTTCCGCAGAACCTCGATTTCGAGGATCGCCGCATGCCGTACTTTGTCGATGCGAGCGGCACCCGCTGTGCGATGGCGCATCTGATCGATTCGACCGGCGAGCGCGACCTCGTCGACCGCGTGCGCGCGACCCGCAATAACGCATACGTTCGCGAGCTCGCCCCCGATCGCGCGCTGCAGGCGTGGCTGCGCGGCGCCGGCCTGACGGTCGCCGAGGCCGCTCGCATTCAACCCGCGTACTGCTTCGAGACCAAGGCGCAAGCGTGCTTCTGCAACACCGTCCAGCCCTCCGACGGCGTGTTGACCGTCACCGCGACCGATCAAGTGATGGACGGTGTGGTCGCGCGCATCGATGTGCTGCACGGCAACACCGGCACGCTAACGGTCGGTCAGTCGATCACGGTGGACTATACGGCCGCGCATCCCGGCGACGCGATGCTCGTCCCGGTGCGCCTGCAACCCGCGGTCGACTTCGGCTATCCATTCCGGCTCGACGGCAACGACGTGATCCTCAGCGGGGGCTGCGATGCCGCTCACGTGCCGACGTTGTCGAAGGCCGATGCGATCGCCGCGGTGCTGGCGCAGACCACGAGCGACGGCTGCGCCATGAAGCTCGAGACGTTCAGTTCGGAGTGGGGCGAGTCGCAATGTGACGATACCCCGAACGACGACGGCGGTTGCGCGATCGCCGGTGCCGGTTCGCCGCTCGTGCTCGGTGCGGCGCTCGCCGCTGCGCTGTGGACGCGCCGCCGTCCATTGTTCGCGCGCCGCTGAGCGCGCGGATCGGCACGTGAGCTAACGAGGCTTCGCCGTCGGCGGCGGCTCGAGCACGTACAGATCGGACGTCTTGCGCGGGATGCTGAACCCGACCGTGCGCGTGTCGTCACTCATCGCCGGTTGCAGCCAGGCCGGACGCTCGCCGTCGCCGAGACGGCCAACCCGCGTGATCGCCTTGGATGCCACGTCGATGCGTTCGATCACCGTCGGCCACGGCGCGTAGTCGATCACCAACAGCGCCTTGCCGTCCTGGGAGAACCGCAGCGGCGTGCGCTCGGCAGCAGCCGGCAGATCGATGCGTGCATCGCCGGTCGCGGCGACGAGTCGCACGCCCGGCTTCGCGGCCTCGGGTCCGACGGGAAACGCGATCCAGGCCGCGTCGGGCGACACGATGAAGTTGCGCGGATCGGAGATGTCGCTGTCGAGCGCGGGCCCGAATGGCGCCGGTGGTGCAGCGCCGTCTAGGTCGATGCTCCACAACCGCTTGGGCTCGTTCGGCTTGGCGCCGTACGCGATGACGCGTTTGGCGTCGGCCGTGATCTGGAGGTGCGCACGCAGATCGAGCGCGACGGGCGCGATCGCGATCGTGCGCGTCGCGCCCGGGCCGATTGGCTGCCACTGCAGCGTCTGCTTCGCCGTGAGCACCACGGCGGCACTGCCATCCGGGACGAGCGCGACCTGAAAGCCATGTCCGATCGGGACGGGCGCCGCGTCACCGCTGCGTACGAAGCACGCGTAGCCATCGTCGCTTTGATAGACGCCGGTGCCGAGCAGGAACGCGAACACCGAGCCGTCGCGCGATAGCGATTGCATCACTGCGCCATCGAACCAGCCCACCGCGCGCTGCTCGCCGGCGATAGGACCGACGTAGGCATGGAGGCGGTAGTCAGCCGGGGCAAACAACAGGCGGCCATCGCGTGCGACGTCCCTCAGCTGCAGCGTGAGCGTGCCGTGAAGCACCACGCGATCGCGGCCAGCGAGCTCGAGGCTGTGCAGCCGGGACGCTTCGGAGAACAGCAGCTCGCCTTCATGCGACCACGCGACGCCCTCGACGTCGGGGTAGATCTTCGAGGCAGCTCGCTGCTGATTGCGCATATCGACCACGAGCACCCGTCCACGCGTGTCGGGAAACGCGTCGTGCTCGATAAACGCGAGATGTTTACCGTCGGGTGAGATCGACAGATGGCTGAACGCGCGATTGGAGTCGCGCCGGATCTCGGTGCCGATCGGATACTCGATGATGTCGGTCGTGCCTTCGGTGCGGATGATCGCGAGCGCACCGTCGGGTCCGTAAGCCGCCGAGCTCACCTGTCGTGCACGTTCGCGTGGACCGACGCCTGGGACTTGCGTGATCAGAGCGTCGTCCTTGTTCAGCAGCGCGTACTCTCCGCTCGGAGCCACGGCGAGCAAGCGTCCGTGGATGCCGAGAGGCACGACCGAGGCGTGCGCCGGATCGTGTTGCACGACTTCCCAGTAGTCGCGCTCGCGCATCGAGTACAGAATGCGTCCATCGGCCGCGAAGCGCGCGAACCAACCTTGCTGTGACCGATACGAGACGCGCCGATAGACCGGGCCGCCATCTGCGAGCGCGAAAAACGGCTGCGCGGCCGGCGTCGGCACGGAAGTGGTCACGCGTGGGCTGCGTGTGAGCTTGATGGCCGCGAGCGCACCAACGATCGCGAGCGCGAGGGCGGCAACCAGGGCAAGCAGGAGGAAGCGCGAGCGACGGGGCCGTGTGGCCGTCACGGGCGCCGCGGGCTGCGCGCGCGATGCGTCGGCGGGTAGCGTGGCGAGCGCACCGACGGCATCGGCGGATTGCGCGGTCGAGACGTCGTCGGGCGAGCGTGCAGCGTCGAGCGCGCGGTCACTGCGCCGCGAGCGCTCGAGCGAGCTCGCGCTGTCGCGCGCGATGTCACCGAGTGCTTCGAGCGCGAACGCCAGGTCGGCGGCGGTTTGAAACCGCGCGTCGGGTCGCTTTTCGAGGCAGCGCATTACGACGCGCGCCACGCCGGCCGGCACCGCTGCCGGCAGCTCGCTCGGCGGTGATTTCATGATCGCGTACGACTCCTCGACGTTGGTATCGGCGGCGAACGGCCGGCGGCCCGACACCATCTCGTAGAGCACGACGCCGAGTGCGAACAGATCGGTGCGCGCGTCGACCGCCGTGCCGGCGAGTTGTTCGGGCGCCATGTAGCCGGGCGTTCCGATCACGACCCCGGTGCCGGTCGCCGCGGTGTTGCCGAGCGTTGCTGCGTTCGCGATGTCGGCGGTGGCCGGCTCATCGCGGCGGAGCTTCGCAATACCGAAGTCGAGGATCTTCACGCGATCGTCTTCGGTGATGAAGATGTTGTCGGGCTTGATGTCGCGATGCACGACGCCAGCGCCGTGCGCGGCGGCGAGCCCGCGTGCGATGTCTTTCGCGTAGCTGATCGCGTCGCGCAGTGCGAGCTTGCGCTGCGCGAGCCGGTTGCGCAGCGAGCTCCCCGTCAACAGCTCGGTGACGAGGAACGGTGCACCATCGTGATGCCCGACGTCGTGGAGAGTGACGAGGTTCGGGTGATTGAGCGCACCGATCGTGCGCGCTTCCTTCTCGAAGCGCCGGAGCCGGTCCTCGTCACCGACGAGCTCTGCCGGCAACACCTTGATCGCGACGCTGCGGCCGAGCCGGCTATCGACCGCACCGTAGACGATACCCATGCCGCCGGCGCCGACCCGGCGCTGGATCTCGTACGGGCCGACGCGCGTGCCAGCGCTGAGCTCCATGCGACCCTACGGTACTACGTGAAGTCGCGTGTTACGCTCGGCGTGATGCGCGAGGGGGATCGCGATGCGCAGGACGGGACGCTGCCCGGTGTTGGCGGAGCCGCGCCAGAAGCGAAGCCGAACGTCGCATCGAAAGCCGCGCTGCTCGACACGATGCCGGCAGCGGTCATGCCGGCGGCCGCGAAGCCGCGCGACCTCGGCAGCGATCCGACGCTGCAGAGCGACCCGACGCAGCAAGGCACGCTCGGCGCGACGCTGCCCGGCCCGCATACCGTGGCCGACTTGCCATCGCTCCAGCGCGTCGACGACTCGGTGTACGCGATCGGCGAAGAGCTCGCGCGCGGCGGCATGGGCAAGATCCTGTTCGCGCGCGATCGGCGGTTGCGCCGCGACGTCGTCGTCAAAGTGATGCGTTCTGGCCGCATCGATCCGCGGTTCGAGCGCGAGGCGCTGATCACCGCGCGCTTGCAGCATCCGTCGATCGTGCGCGTGTACGACGCCGGCGTGCTCGGCGACGGGCGCGCGTTCTATGCGATGGAGCGCGTGCGCGGGCGTTCGCTCGAGGTCGTGATCGGCGACGCGAACACGCTGCGCGATCGACTCGCGCTGCTGCCGCATGCGATCGCGGTCGTCGATGCGATCGCGTACGCGCATAGCGAAGGCGTGCTGCATCGCGACTTGAAGCCGCAGAACGTGCTGATCGGTCCATTCGGTGAGACCGTCGTGATCGATTGGGGACTCGCGAAGGACGTGCGCAGCGGCGAGACCGCCGCCGATAGCGGAGAGCCGGCGCGCAACGGCGACAGCGCGGGCGACTCACAGCTGACGCATGCCGGTGCGGTGCTCGGCACGCCGTCGTACATGGCGCCCGAGCAAGCGCGCGGCGACCCCAGCGACGAGCGCACCGACATCTATGCGCTCGGTGCACTGCTCTACACGGTGCTGTCGGGACACCCGCCGGTTCGCGGCCGCACCGCAGAGGAAGTGATCGCGCAAGTCGCCGATGGCAACCGCATCACGATCGGCGTGCGCGAGCCGGCGCTGCCACCGGAGCTCGCGACGATCGTCGAGCATGCGATGGCGCACGATCCAGCAGCGCGGTTCGCGAGTGCGAAGGACCTCGCCGACGAGCTGCGCCGGTTTGCGGCCGGCAAGCTGGTCGCGTCGCACACGTACTCGTTTGGTCAGCTCGTGCGGCGCTGGATCAAGCGCTATCGCGTCGCGCTCGCCGTGGCGGCGGCAGCGCTCGTGATCTTGGCGCTCGGTGGCGTGCTGGCGATCAACAACGTGATGAGCGAGCGCGACGTCGCGACGACCGAGCGGCGCAAAGCGGAAGCCGCCGAGGATCGCGCGAAGACGAAGTACGACAGTCTGCTGTATGGCCTCGCGAAGAAAGCGTTGCACAGCGACCCGAGCCACGCAGCCGCATGGCTCAAGCTGATGAGCGATCGCGGCCTCGAGTGGGACAACACTCATCAGATCGCGATCGAAGCGGGCCGGCTCGGCCTCGCGCGTGAGCTGCGAGGACACATTCAGGACATCGAGCACGTGCTGGTCACCCCCGACGGCGCGTACGTGATCACCGGCAGCGACGACAGCACCGCGCGCGTGTGGAAGCTCGCCGACGGCACGTCGATCGAGCTGCGCGGTCACGACGGGCCGATCGAGACGATCACGCTGTCGAGCGACGGCAAGCACCTCGCGACCGCGGGCACCGACGGTGACGTGCGGCTGTGGGAGATTCCATCGGGCGCGGGACGCCTGCTGCAAGGGCATCGCAGCACCGTGCGCGGCATCGCGTTCTCGCCTGACAACACGCGGCTCGCGTCGACGGCTGAGGACGGGAAGCTGTTCGTGTGGGACGTCACGAGTGCGGCCGGCATCGAGATCTTCACGCACCCCGCGGGGCTGCGCCCGGTGGCGTGGTTCGACAACACGGTGGTCGTGGTCGGCGGCTTCGACGGCAAGCTCGGCCGCTACGACACGAAGACGAAGAAGGGGACGATGATGCAGGCGCACGACGCCGAGATGCGGTGCATCGCGGTGTCGCCCGATCGCCAGCACCTGATCACCGGCGACGAGAACGGCCTCGTCGCGATGTGGACCGGCGACGGCAAGCGCGTGCGCACGCTCGGCCGCCACACCGATGTCGCGCGCGAGGTGTTGTTCACGCCCGACGGCAAGCTCGC
This sequence comes from Kofleriaceae bacterium, assembly GCA_036524455.1. Taxonomy (GTDB): domain Bacteria; phylum Myxococcota_A; class Polyangia; order Haliangiales; family Haliangiaceae; genus JABFXX01. Next base: position 18,301 of record DATDCH010000380.1, read on the forward strand.
GGTGTCGGCGGGCGGCGATCCGATCGTACGCGTGTACGCGATTCCCGACGGCAAGCCGTACGACCTCACGGGTCACGACAACGGCATCAAGGACATCGCGATTGATCGCGATGGCAAGCTGGTCGCGTCGGCCGGCATCGACAACACCGTGCGCGTGTGGGCGATCGACGGCAAGCCGGCGCGTACCTTTCTCGGTACGAATGACGCGGTCAAAGCGGTCGCGTTCACGCCGGATCGCCGGCTCGTATCAGGCGCCGAAAACAACATCGCGCGCATCTGGCGGCTCGATGACATCGAGCAACCGCCGCGTGGCAGAGCACTGCGCCAGTGGCTCGACACGCACACGAATCTCGAAGAACAAAAGCCCGACGAGACGCACTAGCGGCGCGCGTTACGCAGCCCGGTCTCACCGCGAGCGCGTGCGAGCACGATGTCGGCGCGCTCCGCTGTCTCGGCGGTGATGATCACTTCGACGCGCCCGTTGCGCTCGATCACATCTGCGGCGACGCCTTCGACCAGCGTCGGATCGCTCGGGGAAAAGCCGGCCTCGTTACCGACCACTGCCCAGCGTGCGCGCTGACACTCGATGCCGAGCCGCACCCACTCGGCGTTGAGCCCACGCACCCGCTTGAACACGATGCGCGCACCGGCGAGCTGGCCGTCGTCGTACACCGGCTCGATCTTGTCGATCGATCGCTTGTGCGCGAGCGGCGAATGCCCGCGTTCGCCCAGCGGCACGGCCTCACACGCGGCAAGCTCGGGCGCAGACATTCCGGCGATGACGTCGCCCTCGACCTCCGCTGGCTCGTCGGCCGGATCGAAGCACGGCTTCCAGGTGATCACGCGCTGGCCACCGCTCGTGACCTGATCGGCGAGCACCGGATCGCCGCAGTCCAGAGCGGCGGCATTGCCAGCGGCGGCATTGCCGGGTCCGGCGACGCTCGCGACGGTGACCATATCGAGGTCGCCGCCGCTGCTCACGGTGCCACCTCCACAAGCGACGCAGCTGATCAGCAGATAGCGCAGGCGCATGAACCAAAATGGTGCATACGCTGCACCAGTCACGCCTTCGGGAGATTGCGCTCGAAGCTCTTACGCGCTCGCTCGAACGGGCCTTTGCCGACCTGATAATCGCCGGCGAACGCGTCGTCGAGGTCGTAGATGAGAAACAGGATGTGTGCGGTGGCACCCGCGAGCGCCGCGGTCACGGTCGCGTGGACCCAGAACCGATCGAACGGCAGCAAGTAAATCGAGCAGACCATGATGATCGCGCCGGTGTAGAGCAACACGTTCATCGCGATCGGGATCTTCGCGGCTGCGGCGGTCAGCCGGTTCGTACGCAGCTCGCTGAGGTCGTTGAACCGTGCGAGGACTTCTGCGTAGACGGTGTGCTGACAGTCGTTGAGCGGCATGCAGCTGTGGATCGCGTCCCACACGCGGTCGAGGCGCTGCGCGATCTTGTCGATCGTCGCCTGGTCACCCTTCGTCATCGCGTGCCACTCCTCCGCGATCACCGCCTCGACGTAGTCGCGCAGGCCTTGCTGGATCACGTCGCGGGCGCTGTCGGGTAGGCCGCTCGAGGTGCGATGCAGATCGATCAGCGCGTTCGCCTCGCGGTGGACATAGGTCCGTCCGTCGTTGAACTGTCCCCACACGACAACGACCACGAACGCGAGCAGCACCGCATAGATGCCGCCGACCACTTGCAGGTACGTGCCGATCGCGTCGCCGTCGCCGCGAATCGCTTCGAGGTCGACCAGGTTTCTGATCATGATCAGACCGACAACGCTCGCGATCGACACGATCCCGACGATCGAGGTCAACCGAAGCGTGGTTCTCAGCCACTGGGGAGGCACGGCAGCCCCGCTTAACACGCGAGGCCGCCGAGTGTCAGCTTACTCGGGCAGGGAGTCGTGACCCGCGCCGAGCGTCGACGTCGCGCCGTCGTACTCGAGCGTCGCGCCGATGTCGTCGCGGTTGAACGTCACGGTCGCGGTCTTGCCGTTCGCGAGCGCGATCGTCGCGGCGTTGTCACCCGACGCAGTCGCCGACGCGACCGAGCCGTCGATCGACAGCACGTGCAGGTAACGGTGATCGCCGCCCGGCTGCGTGGTGTCGACGCGGTAGCCCGCACGATAACCCGCGCTGTTCGCGAGGCTGGTCGATGCGGTCGACGCCGTCGCCGGCACCAGGCGCTGCGCGGCCAGCGTATGAGCGCCGCGCATCGTCGCGGTCGCGCCGGAGATCGCCGGCACCAGCGGCGTTGCGAGCTGCCACGTTTGCGTGGTGTCAGCGGCGGTGACCACGCGGTCGTAGACGATCACCGTGTTCGGCTCGAGATAGATCATCTCGCGCTGCACCTTGCTCACCGACGGGTCACCGGCGTACGCCGCGGTCACATCGGCTGCGCCGTACGTGAAGCCCTGCCCCGCCTTGACCCCGACCAGCTTCGAGTTGGTCTTGATCTTCTGCTTGAGCGGCGTGCCGCCCTTGTTGATCCGCACGAGACTGTGCGAGCCGGTCTCTTGAATGATGCCGTTCGTCGAATCGATCACGCCGTCGTAGCCGAGCCAACCATCCTTGTAGATGAGCAGCGAGCCCTGGTCCTGATGCGCGTGATCTTCGACGTAAGGACCGGCGCTGAAGTTCACCCACGTCGCCGACTTGTCCCAGCCGGAGCGCGCGTAGAGCTGACCGATGCCCGACGCGTGATACGCCTTGCCCGCGCCCTCGAGTGGCTGCGATGTGACGTCGTCGTTGTCGTACATGAAGTCGTAGACGACCATCTCGGGCCGCATCATCTGCGGCAGGCTCGAGCTCTCGAGCAGCGCCTTGCCGCGCGCCGACATCGGATCGTTCGGGTAGAGGTGGATCAGCGCCTGGAGATACTGGCGTTGGTAGTCGAAGAACATCGCGGTCATGTCACGCGGCTGGTCGCCGTTCGGCGCGATCCGATCGAGCGTCGGCAGCACGTGATGGATGAAGTAGCGCAGCGACTGGCGCGCATGCTTCGTCTTCGCCTGCAGCTTCTCGCCGGTCGTCGAGTACCAGAGATCGTAGAGGTTCCAGAGGTAGCGGAGCGATACGCCGTACGCGCTACCTTCGAGCGAGCCACCGCCGCGCAGCTGGGCATCGAACGCCGGGATCAGCTGGCCGTACATCTTGGTGTCGCGGAACATCGTGATCCACTCGTCGCCCTGCGGCGTCTCACCCTTGGTCGCGAGCCCGACGAGCGCGGTCGCGCGTAAGAACGAGTAGTAGTAGTTGTTCAGCGGGTCGTTGACCGACCAGCCGAGCCACGGCATCGGCTTTGGGCCCCACTTCGCTTCGGTGTGGTGCCACAGGTTCCACAGCGTCGTGTTCATGTACGCGAGCCAGCGCGTCCTCTGCCCCGGCGTCACGACGTCGAAGCACCAGTCGTAGACGAGCGCGACGTCGCCGAGCTCCTCGCCTACGTGCAGGTAGCTGTTCTGCGCGACCACGGGCTGGGTGCCAGCTGCGATTTTTGCTTCCTCGGACGCGACCTCGGCGTCGATCGACGCTACGGCTTTCGCGCAGTACTTCGGATCGCCCGTCACCTGACCGAGCAGTGCGGCGTTCCAGACCTGGAAGCCCCAGATGTCCTGGCCGTTCAGCCAACCGTCGACGGTGGAACGGAGCCGCGTCGCCGCAGCCGTGTTCGCATCGAGCGCCGCCTTCAGGCGGTCACGGTGCTTGCCGATGTAGATGCGCGGGTGCTCCGTCGGGTACGTCGGCAGCACGTCGGCGCCTTCGTCATCGACGTCGGTACCGCCGGAGTTGTTGTCCGTACCGGCGTAGTTGTCACCATCGCCCTCCTCATCCGAGGTGGACTGATCACCGCTGGTACCGCAGCCGGCCGCCAGAAGGCTTCCGATCAGCGCTGCCATCGCGAGAGTCTTCGTTTGAGTCATTGGCGCTCGGCGTAACAAGCGAGCGCGATCGTGGCTTGTTCTTTTTTGTCCCACAGCGCGGCACACTTACGAGGCTGCGCCATTCACCGAGTGCGAATTCTCGACGAGAAAACTGCTCTTTCGTGATTCACGAC
>DATDCH010000381.1:0-7140 GCA_036524455.1 Kofleriaceae bacterium
GATTTTTCCGCGCAGCAGCGCCGACGGTGGAATCGGGTCCACGCGATCGTAGGCAAGTGCGACGACGACGAGTGACTTCGCCGTGTCGAGCAGCGTGCGCAAATCCGCGCGCGTCTCGACGTGCATCGGCTCCGCGAGATACGTCATCGAGCCGGCGTGACCGCGCTCGAGCCAGCTGGTGTACAGCGCGTGGCGGCGCGGCGGTTCAATCGGAATGATCGCGGCGCGGTGAAAGCCGAGCTCGCGAGCCGCTTCGATCACCACACTTCGGCGCTGCCTTCGCGATCATCATCACCGCGATCGCCCGCAAAGTAGATGTCGTCGTAGGGCACCGTGCAATCGCGCTCGCGCGGCTGCGGATATTCGATGCGAGTGCCGCGATACGTGCGCACGACGACGCGCTCGACGTCGAGCTCTTCGATGTAGCTCGGCACGATCGGCACCTTACCGCCGCCTCCCGGCGCGTCGAGCACGAGCATCGGCACGGCCATGCCGTTCATCCAGCCGCGCAACCCGCGATACAGCTCCATCGCGGTCTCGACGGGCGTGCGCAGGTGATCGGTGCCGATCACGGTGTCGCCTTGGAACAGGTAATACGGCCGCACGCGCGCGCGTAGCAGGCCGCGCATCAGCGCACGCAACGACTTCACCGACGAGTTGACCCCGCGCAGCAGCACCGTTTGATTGCCGACCGGGATGCCGGCGTCGACGAGTCGCTCGCAGCCTGCGCGCGCCTCGGGCGTCAGCTCTTTGTCGTGATTGAAGTGCGTGTTGATGAACAACGGGTGGTGCTTGCGCAACGCGCTCGTCAGCTCGGCATCGATCCGCATCGGGCACACCACGGGCAGCCGCGTGCCGATCCGGATCGTCTCGACGTGATCGATCGCGCGCAGCCTGCCGAGCAGATAGTCGAGCCGGCGCGTCGACAGCAGCAGCGGGTCGCCGCCGCTGAGCAGCACGTCGCGGATGCGCTTCGTCTTCGCGATGTACTCGAGGCCAGCCTCGAGATCCGCGGTCGACGGCGGCTCGTCTCCGCCGACCAGCCGGCGCCGGTTGCAGTGCCGGCAGTAGATGCCGCAGCGATCGACGACGAGGAACAGCACGCGATCGGGATACTTGTGGACGACGCTTGGCGCCGGGTTGTGCGTGTCCTCGCCGAGTGGATCGCGCAGCTCCTCGACGCGGACGTCGGCTTCTTGCACGCGCGGAATCGCCTGCAGCCGGATCGGACACGACGCGTGCATCGGATCCATCAGGCTCGCGTAGTACGGCGTGATGCCAACGCGGAACAGCTCGCGCGATGCGGCCAAGCCCGCGCGCTCGTCGGGCGACAGCGTGACGGCTGCGGCGAGCTCGTCGCTGGTCGTCAGCATGTGACCGAGCTGCCACCGCCAGTCGTGCCACTTCGCGTCGGGCACGTCGGCGCGCCGAACGCTAGCGGTGGCGAGCGGGAGGTGGTGGACCACGGCGGCTATGTAGCACGGTCAGCGGACGGCCACGTCTGCGGCGGTAACCAGCGCAACGCCGTGCGCGCGACGATGCGCGAGGCATCCGTCCACTGCCACTTCATCGCTGTTCCCAGGCCGCGTAGCTCTTGCGTGCGCGCTCGACGAGCGTCGCGAGCCCGTCGGTCAGCGGCAAGCGTGCCGCTTCTTGATCGGTGACGAACTTCGCGTTGCTCACGTCGCTGGCAGGCGCGAGCGTTCCGCCGATCACGCGCGCGTGGTAATCGAGGATCACGAAGTGAAAGTCATCGCCCATGCGCTCGACGACGCACGCGAGCGCGCCGACTTCGACGATCAGGCCGGTCTCCTCGCGCACCTCGCGGGCGACCGCTTGCGCGAGTGTCTCGTTGCGTTCGAGCCGGCCGCCCGGCACGGTCCACTGCCCCTTGCCCGGTTCCTGCGCCCGCTCGACGAGCAGTACGCGACCCTCGCGATCGAACACAAACGCACCGACGGCAACGATCGGAGTCATCGCGATTTTGTCCTTTCCAGTTTCGTTGCCTGTTTGCTCTTGGGCAACCTCACAATGGTAGCTGTCGGGCACAGCGGCGCGAGCAGGCAATTTTCATGGTCGGGATTCTTCGCTGTACACACCCGCCGCCCGTGCCAGATCATGCGGTGCGCGAAGATCGTCCATTGGTCGCGCGGCAGTAGCCGCATCAAGTCCTGCTCGATTTCAGGAGGTTCGGTCGCATCCGTCAGGCCGAGGCGCTGCGCGACGCGCATCACGTGTGTATCGACGACAACACCTTCGTTCTTGCCCATCGCCGTGCCGAGCACGACGTTCGCGGTCTTGCGGGCGACCCCGGGCAGCTCGACCAGCTCTTCCATCGTCTGGGGAATCTCGCCGCCGTGGTTCTCGACGACGGCCTTCGCCATCCCGAGCAAGCTCTTCGTCTTGTTGCGGTAGAAGCCGCTTTTGAAGATCATTTGCTCGAGCTCGCCGGGCTCGGCGGCGGCGAGCGCCCGCGCGTCGGGATATCTCGCGAACAGCGCAGGGGTGATCGTATTGATCATCTTGTCGGTCGACTGCGCCGACAGGATCGTCGCCACCAGCAGCTGGTAGGCGTTCTGATGGTCGAGCTCGCACACAGCATCCGGCCACTTCTCGGCGAGTAATGCGGCAATCTGCACAGCATTCTCGGGGGTAGCCGTATTGAGCGAGGATCTCCGTGGGGACGGTGTGCTATTCCGATGGCGACCACCCATGGCGCGCCGTCACCGTATCATCTTCTGCGCTGCGCTCGTCCTCGCGGGCGCGTGTGGCAACAAGAAAGAAGTCGAGTCTGCGAAGCGCTCGCTCTACGACACCGACTTCGCGATCGTCTACAGCGCGGCGCTCGACGTCACGCGAGACCTCTACCCGCAGATCAACGACAATCCCGGGCCGGGCAAGATCTCGACCGCGTGGCACCAGGTCTCGTACGCGAACAACCAGGACGACCTGGCGAACCAGCGCACGCTCGCGCAAGGCCAGGGTGTGCAGTCCGGCGCAGGGCAGGGCGCCCGGATGGTCGGCGTGCCGACGCGGCTCGCGTACAAGCGGTTCTTTATCCGGTTCGACGTCACGGTGATGGGCGGACGGCCGTGGCGCGTGAAGGTCGTCGGTCACGCCAGTGAATGGGAGCCCGGTGCGGCGATGCCCTCGGATCTGCGCGGCGCCCAGCGCCCGGCCTGGCTCGACGGCCGCATCGAAGCGTTGCAGGTCGCGATCTACAAGCGCATCAAGCAATTCGCAGTGCCGATGAAAGAAGAGATCGAGAGCGATCCCGACAACGAGCTGCCGAAGACCGATCCGTCGCAGTTCGCCGGCATCCCCGCGGGCGCTGCGCAGCGGCTCGCCGCGATCAAAGATTCGCTCGCGAAGCGCGACTACAACTCGCTGCGCCCGCAGCTCGACGACAACGTGGTGTGGAGCCTCGGCGGTGGCACGGGTGCCGACGTCGCACTCGCGACGTGGCAGGCCGATCCGGGAACGTTCGAGGCGATGGCCGACGTGATCGCGGCCGGCTGCGTGTCGAACGGCGCCAAGCAGGTGCTGTGCCCGGCGGGCGATCCGCAGGTCGGCAAGTGGCAGCTCGTGCTCGAGCCGCGCGGCGACTGGAAAGTCACGTCGTTCGTGCGCGGCGAATAGTCACTGGTTCATGAAGTTGATCGACGCGATCGTTGCGTCGCAGCCGTCGGCGATCTTCTGGCCGCTGTTGATGTCGACCGCGGTGAGGTGGAGGTTCATCGCCGATCCGACGATCGGCGCAGTCGACGTCAATGTCACCGTGCCGCTGTCCGCGAAGTAGAACTTCGACGGTCCCGTTCCGGTGACGATGTCGGCGATGACGTGCACGCACAGACCGCAGGTGAGGTAGCCGGCGTCGACGCCACTGATCGGGTACGTGCCGGGCGCTACGCCGGCGGCAAACACGCCACGGCCCGCGGTGAGCTTCAAGAAGAACGTATCGCGCGGCGGCCCGGCATCGAGCGTCGCGGACAGAGTGTTGGCACCCATCGTCGGCATGCCGGTGACCGACCCGACTGCGCCAAAGTCACCTTTGATCAAGCAGCGCGCAGCATCGTACGCGTCGGCGGTTGCCCCGGGTGCGTCGACCGACGACGACGGCGAATCCGAGCACGCAGCGAGGACGAGCAATGGGAGCCAGCGCATGACCTCATGGTCTAGCGCCTTTCGATCACGATCAAGCAATTCGAGTCTGGCAGGTCGGCGGGCCGATCGTGATCATCTGTCAGCTCGATCTTGCCCACGAGGTGTTCGCGATACCCGGGCTGCAAGTAGCTGCGCAGATGCGCGGGGATGTCGATCACCTTCGCGCCGTCAGGACCGCCAACCCACTCGACGAGCGCGCTCACGTAATCGTCGTACGGCAAGATGCCGTACAGCTCGCGCACTTCGTACGGGAAGCTCGCCGGACCCCACGTGTACGTGTAGAGAAACTCCATCGCGTCGGCCGCCGACAGCTCCACCCGGTCGGCCGCGAGCTCGCGAAACGCGATGCGCCGGCCCTCGAACTGAGCGACGTAGAGATCGAACGTCGGTCGCGCGTCGGGTGCGAGGAAGCGAATCCGTCGCGTGCCCGCCGGTGGCATCACGCCGTCGCGGATCACGATGCGGCCGCCTGGCTTCAGCGTGGTCCACGCCGCGCGAATTACGTCGCGCACGCTCTCGAGCCGGAACTTCTCGCCTTCACGTTCGGTGTACGAGTAGACCTCGTGCAGGATCGAGCAGAACACGACGGTGTCGACGCTTTGCGCCCCGACGAGCTCCGGCAAGATCTCGGCGGCGCCTAGCACGACGCGCCACTTGCGATTGCCCGCACGCGCGCGCGCCTCGAGTGCGGCGATCGCTTCCTGCGATAGATCGACGCCGATGATCTCCGCGTCGGGAAACTTCGCCTCGAGCAGATCGAGCACGACGCCGCCGCCAGGCCCGATCTCGACGATCCGCCCCGGCTCATAAGCCGGGCCGGATCGATCTGTGACACGGGGCTTGCCGGGCCGCACGTACTCGAGCATGCGCTCTTTGTCGGTCTTCGCAGCGTTCATCGACGCGAGGTACGCCGCCTCGTTGTTGACGCGATCGAGCTCGTCCTTGCGCAGCCCGTAGAGGTCGCACAACGCCTTCAGCATCTGGTGAAACGCGACCTGCGAGCGCGTCTCGTAGAGCCCGAGCAGCGTGACGAGCGCCGCGCTCTCCGCGGTGTCGATGTAGTCGATCACGACCGCATCGGGATCGGTCGCCGACGCGAGCTTCATCGACAACGTGCCGAGCGGGCCGAGGTTCGCCGAGCCCGCCAGTAATTCCGCGATCGGCCGCTGCGCGAGCGCCGCCTCGACGAGCCGCAGCCGATAGCGTACCGCCGCACTCTCGCCGTGCAACCGCGCGATCAACGGGCGGAGCTGCGCGTGCCACGGCCGCGCGATATCGACGCCGATCTGCTTCGCCGCACCGATCGCCGCCGCGAGCACGCGGAGCTGCGCCGCCGGCGACAGCCCGCTCGTTGCCGATTCGCAGTACCAGAGCTGGCACGTCTGCAGCGGTGCGAGCGCTGCGATGTCTTGATTCGAAAGCGCCGCAACCGCCGCGTCGACGGCGGCCGCCGGCTCGCCCGCCTGTTGCCGCCCTGCGCGCAGGCTGCGCAGCCGATCGGCGAGGCGCTTGCGATCGAGTGCGGGCGCGAGTGCGGCGAGCGCGGCATACGGATCGGTGAACGGCGCCTGCGCCGCGACGACGGTCAGCTGATCGCGCACGCGGGCGAGCTTGCCGAGCAGCGCATCATCGAGGAGCCCTTCGCGCACCGCGGCCGTGTCGCACGCGTTGAGCACGTGCAGGCCATCGAGCGCGAGTGCGGTCGCGTGCGGCGCATCGATACCGCCGAGCAGGCGACCGAGCGCCGGTGCGAGCTCGCGCAGCGCTGCGACGAGCGGCGCGAACATCATCATCGGACCTTCGCCGCGCACGTGCTGGCCCGCCAACCCGTGCGCCTCGACCCACGCGATCGCGAGCTTCTGCAGCTGTGGCGGCAGGCCCCAGCTCGACGGGGCGGCAGGCGTGCGCGCTTGATCGCTGTTGCGTAGGATCGCGGCCGCGGCTTCGTTGTGGACGTCGAGTGCGATGCCCAAGCGTACCCACGCACCGCGCAACGTCTCGTTCGCGGTCTTCGCGATGTCGAGATGGAGGCTCGCGGCGCGCAGGGCAGGGCCGAGCCCGGCGTCGAGCACGCGCTTCGTCAGCTTCGCGAGCTCGTCAAACGTCTGCGCCGACAGCCCAGGCTTCTTCGCGTCTTGAAACAGCGCGAGGTCACGAGCCTCGAGGCCGGCGAGCTTGCGGCCCAGCAGCCGCGTCGCGATGTGATCGAGCAGCGGTCGCGGCTGGCCCTGGCGCGAGCCCGTCGCCTCGACGTTCGGCGGATCGTGCTCGATCTGCGGCGGCGCCGGATGCGAGAGTGCCGCGGCATACGGGAACGCGGCCAGCACCTGCTGCGCCGCCGGCGATCCTTCGGCACGCAATGTCTCGAGCGCGGCGGCGGCGAACCGCGTGTCGCCGAGCATGCACGACGTCAGCGCGCGCGGCGACAGCCAGCCCGTAACGGTTGCCGCACCTGCGCGCTCGACGACGCGCCGCCACGCAGCGACGTCATCAGGAGTCAGGGCGCTCCACAAATCCGCCATCGAATGAATCTACACGGGAGCTACGCTCGGTTGGCGTGAGAGCCCTCTGGATCACGGCGCTCCTGGTGGCCTGTCATGAGGACGAGCCGCTCGAAAGGCTCGCGGCGCCACCGGCAGTCCACATCAACCCCGCGATCGCGCCACCGCCGCCTGCGCCGCCACCTCCACCCCCGCCGCGCGCGATTCCGGCGCCACCTCCGCTCGCCGCGCTCGTGCGCGACCGCTTCGGCATTCCCGCGGTGACGCTCAGGTTCAACGAACGCACGCGCGAGCTCACGGACGCGGAGGCAAGCCGCCTCGTCACGCGTCTCGCAGCCGACGACGCCTTCTCCGACGGCATCAACGGTTGCTCGTGCGGCGGCGTCGAGGTGCGGATCGCGCGCGGCAGCGAGCACGTCGACTTCAGCGTCGACTGCGGCAACGTCTACCTCGCGGATCGTACCCACGTGGGTAC
>DATDCH010000382.1:0-16124 GCA_036524455.1 Kofleriaceae bacterium
CCGCGCCGGCGATCAGCTCTCCGACTTCAAAGGTACCGTCGTGATCGACGGGTTTGACAACAAGCACATCGTCGGCACGATCAAGATCAACGCCAAGCAAGGCATGGGCAAGAAGCGGGTCACGATCGAAGGCAGCTTCGATTTCGCGTGCCCCGGCATGGCGGGCTGCGCGAAGTAGCTATTGGTTGCGCAGCTGCGCGAGCGCTGCGTCGATCTTCACACCGGGGCCGAGCAGCGGCGCGGCCAGATCGCCGAGCTGGTCGAGCCGCGCGCGCAGCGTGCGCAGCGTGAACTGGCGCGGATCGAGCTTCGGGCTCAGCTCGTCCCACGCGAGCGGCGTCGATGCCGTGGCACCGTCGGCGGCGCGCAGCGAGTACGGCACCACGAGCGTCTTCGCCATGAACTGCTTCGTGTCGACGAGCAGCCGGCCGCCGCGATTCTTCTTCTCTGCTTCGAGCGTGCACTTGTCGGGAAGCAGGCGCAGCAGCAGCGACGAAATCCCGCGGCCGAGCGCTTCGGTCTGCGCGAACGTGTGGCCGCGCGCGAGCGGGACGAGGATGTGCACGCCGCGCTGACCGCTCGTCTTGAGCACGCTCGGCAGCTCGAGCAGCTCGAGCACGCGTCGCACGGCGAGCGCTATCTCGACGATGTCGGGCCACGTCGTGTGCTCGCCCGGATCGAGATCGATCATCGCGAAGTCGGGCTCGGTGAGCGCCGACAACCGGCTGCAGAACCCGTGATACGTGAGCCCGGCCTGGTTCACCATCCACAGCAGCGCGTCTTCGTTTTCGATCATGATGCGCCGCACGCCTTCGACCCACGCGGCGCGCAAGTAGTCGGGCGCGCGCGGCGGCACGCGATGCTGGTACCAGTCGAACTCGTCGATGCCGTCGGGCCAGCGCTGCACGACGACCGGGCGATCGAGCAAGTGAGGCAGCAGCAGCGGCGCGACGTCTCGGTAGTAGCCGACGATGTCGCGTTTGCAGATGCCGTCGCGCGGGTACAGCACCTTGTCTGCATTCGATAACGGCGGCGGCGGCGACAGACTGCGCCGCCAATCGATCGCTGCCGTGCTCGTCGAGTACGCACACCACGGCGCGGCGTAATCGCCGTCGAGCGGCCGCGCAACCACGCCGCGCAGCCCGAGCGGCGCCGCGGCCTCGAGCACGCGCGTGAGCGTGCCCTGCAGCGACTGCGAGGGCATCAGTGTCTTCGGCGCGTCGCGCAGCAGCCGCTCGAGCCGTTGGCGCCGCTCGCCGAGCGGTTTGGCGCGCAGGTCTTCGTCGTCGTGCCACAGCAGGTCCCAGCAGATCACGACGGCGTCGCTGACCGAGGGACCTTTGGCGACGGCGCTGCGCAGGTGCTCGAACGACGGTGCGCCCCGCGCGTCGAGCACGCACACGACACCGTCGATCGCGACCCGACGGGCCGCGAGCTTGCCGAACGCGCGCACGGCAGCGGGAAACATGTGCGTCCAGTCGCGAAAGTCGAGTGCCGCGATCCGCACGTCGTCGCCCACGCGGGTCGCGAGCACGCGATGGCCGTCCCACGCCGGCTCGATCAACTGGCCAGCGGTGCCCTTGCTCGCGTCGCCCTGCCCGATCGGCGCGAGCGTGAGCTGACGGGCGAACGTGAACGCATTGTCGCCGCTCGTGCGCCGGCGACGTCGCCCGCGCTTCATCGCCACGGTGGCGTCATCCCCATGCGCGACGTATCGCCTCGGCGATCCCACCACCCGTACCCGACTCTCGCTCGAGGACATCCGTCGCCATCAGCCGAACCTCGTCGGGGGTTGCGCCCATCACGAACGAACGACCCGCGACCTTGAACATCGGGACGTCGTTGTACCAATCACCGACGACAACCGCTTCGGCGAGCGTGCAACCGATCGTGTTGCACAGCTCGACCAGCGCGGTGCCTTTGTCCGGACCCGCCGTGCGTACAAGGATGCAGTGCTTGCCGGGGTACTGCCAGATCGGGAACGCGACCGAGAACACGTCGGAGGCGTGCGCGCGCAGCACGTCCATCGCGGCTGCGACCACCGGCGCATCACCGATCGCGACGGCCGCGAGCGGATCGTTTGCCCACACGCGCTCGTCGAGTGCTTCTTCGACGAGCCGCAGTTTTGGCGACCAGGTGCGCACGTACTGCGCGTACGGCTCGCCGGCTTCGTCGTGGTGGATGCCATCGTGCTCGAACACGAACGTCGCGAGCCCACGAAATGCCTCTCGTAACAAGTGCGTGACCTGCGGCGTCATCGCATGGCGCACGAGGGTGCGCTCGGATTCGGCCTCGACCAGGTGGCTGCCTTCGCAGCACGCGATCGCCCCGGAAATCCCGCACACGCGGGCGGCCTCGATCGACCCCGAGTGCAGCCGACCCGTGTTGATCGTGACGGTTACGCCGTTACGCCGCAGCTCGTGGATGGCGGCGATGTCACGGTCGTCGACCCGGTGGTCACTCCGCCTCAGGAGCGTCCCGTCGAGGTCGACCGCCAACAGCCGATACGCCATGTTTCCCCATCCTACCACCCCACTTGGGCGTGGCATGCGACGGGCCTCGATACTAGGATGGACCCGTGTCACCGGACGTCACCGCAGCGGCTTCGCGCATCGCGAGTGCGGGCCGTGCCGCGTGGCCGGACGTCAAAGTCAGTGAAACCACGATCGCGAATCGCTTGGCGCAGCGGGTCCAGGACGATCCCGAAACCAAGCTCGACTCGCTGCACGACGCCGACCTCTACCTCGCGATGGCACTCGCCGACAACGACGAGACCGCGCTCAAGGTCTTCGAGGCCGAGCTCGTGCCCCAGATCGATGTCGCGCTGCGCAGGCTGCGCCTCGCGGGTGGCACCGCCGATGAAGTGAAACAAGCACTGCGCTTCGAGCTGCTCGTCGGCAGCGACGGCTATCGCCGGATCGCAGACTACGCGGGACGCGGCGAGCTCGCGGCGTGGCTGCGCGTCAGCGCGACGCGCAAGGCGTTCAAGTTGATCCGCAAGATCGATCGGGAGGAGACGCTCGACGAGATCCTGCTCGATCACTGGCCCGACGCGACGCCTGGTCCCGAACAAAAACAGCTGCGCTCGCAGTACACCGGCGAGCTCAAGAAGGCGATCCGCGAGGCGTTCGCCGGCCTCGAAGTACGCCAGCGCAACTTGCTCCGCCAGCACATCCTCGACGAGCTGACGATCGACGACCTCGCCCGCCTCTATCGCGTGCATCGCGCGACGTGTGCGCGCTGGCTCGCCGACGCGCGCGCCGACCTCGGCAAGCTGACGCGCAAGAAGCTGATGTCGGCGCTCGGCATGCCGACGAACGACGTCGACAGCTTGCTGCGCTTTCTCGATAGCGACATCGAGCTCTCGATCTCACGCATCTTGATGTCCCGATGAGCGCGTGTCCCACCGTCGATCGTTTGCTCGCATTCGCCAGCGGCGAGCTCGCGGAAGATCAGTCGGGAGACGTCGAGCAGCACATCGATAGCTGTGCCGAGTGCCGCTCCGCGCTGTCGAACCTCGCCAAAGAAGGTGGCTCGCCGCCGGTGCTCGGCCGCTATCGCATCGACACCGTGCTCGGCTCGGGCGGCATGGGCATCGTGTATCGCGCGTACGATCCTCAGCTCGCCCGCCCGGTCGCGATCAAGGTCGTGCGCCGCGCCGGCGAGGACACGGCTGGCCGCGCGCGCCTCGTGCGTGAAGCGCAGGCGCTCGCGCGGCTGTCGCATCCGAACGTGTGCCACGTCTACGACGTCGGCACCGAAGGCGACGAAGTCTGGGTCGCGATGGAGCTCATCGACGGCGTGTCGCTACGCCAGTGGGCGGAGCAGCATCGCGATCGCGAAGAGCTGACGACCGTGCTGCTCGGTGCCGCCGAAGGCATCGCCGCCGCCCACGCCGCCGGGCTCGTGCACCGCGACATCAAACCCGAGAACGTGCTCGTCACGCGCGACGGCCGCGCGATCGTCACTGACTTCGGGCTCGCGCGCCACGAGGACGCGATCAGCCCGCACGCGTCGACGCTGTCAAACGATCCGCACCTCACGGCGACCGGCGCGATCGCCGGCACGCCCGCCTACCTCGCGCCCGAGCAGCTACTCGGAGATCCGATCGATGCGCGCGTCGATCAGTTCGCCTGGGCCGTGATGGCCTACGAGATGATCACCGCCACCAAGCCGTTCCCGATCATCTTCGCGGTGCGCGTCGAAGCGATCCGCCAAGGCCTGACCCCCTCGCCGAGCTTGCCGCCAGCGCTCGCGAGCGCGCTCGTACGCGCGATGTCAGCCGAGCCGGCCGATCGGTTCCCGACCATGCGCGAGCTGATCGCGGCGATTCGCTCGCAACGATCGCTCATGCCCCGGCGCGCCCGCGCACCCGCGATCGCGGGCCTGGTCGTGCTCGGTACGGGCGCGATCGTGCTCGGTGCCTGGCAGCTGACGAAGGCGCCCGAGGACAAGAAGCCCGTGCAAGTCGCCGCACGCAACGCCGCACCGATACCGACCGCGACGCCGCCCATCACCGTCGCGGCCGATGCCGCCGTCGCCGCGCCACCGACGCAAACCGCACCACAGGCCGAGCTCGTCGCCCCCGCGCCGTCACCTCAACCCGGGCCGCCGGCACCCGCACCCGGCACCGTGAAAAAAGGCCAGAAGCCGCCGCGCGCACCGGCGCAGATCTCGGCTTCCACGACGCCGGCTCCTGCACCCGCGCCGGCGGCGACCGGCGGTAACGCGGGGCTCACGCCGCGGCAGAAGCAGATCCTCGACTCGCTCGATCGTCCCTATTGCCGCAGCTGCGCCGTCGCGTCGGTCGATGCGTTCTGCGAAATCCCGTACGACTTCCAGAATCCCGAGACGAAGCGCCGCATGGAGGTCGTCGACTGGGGCAAGGTGACCAAGGTCGCCGTCGAGCAAGGCTCGCTCGGCGAACAAGCGGTCGCGCTCAACATCATCACCGTGCAAGGCCAGCGCGACACGTATCGCTTCAAGGACGATCTGCTCGTCGGCCGGCTCGAGACTCAAGTCGGCGCGCTCCTCGCGATCTGCGCCGACGACCACAGTGACTTCTATCAGCTCTCCGGCGGGCCGACGCACCGCACGCGCGCGGTGATCACGCTGTCGGCGCCTCCGCGCATGGCCGAAGCGGAGAAACACAAAGCGCTGCACGTCCCCGACATCCGCATTGCGGCCGCCGCGGTGAACAAGAATCTCGACCGGTTCGACACGAGCCGGCGCTACTTGATCAACGCGAAGGTCGAGTCCGACGACGGCACGCTGTGGAAGATGGACCGCTACTGGCTCGACGCCACGGGAGCGAAGAACGCGAACCGGCTCGCGCCCAAGAAGCGGTACTGGATGATCGTCGAGCGGCCCGACTTCATCGAGACCGTTCCGGGCGACAAACGCCTCGTCGTTCACGCGGTCGCGATCCTCGACGAGATCTTTCCGTAGCCGCCGCGACTTGCGCGATTCGCGCATTTTCTCTGCGACCGCTCGCCGTGCCGTGGCTCGCACCTTCGCCAACACACGAAGGGGAGTCCGTCATGAAGTCCGTCGCCTACTGCTTGCCGCTGCTGGTCGCCTGTTACGGCGCCGCGCCACCGAAGCCCGCTCGCATTCCGCTACCGCCCGTCGTCGAAGGTGCCGAGCTTTCGGTCCACACCGAAGAGCGCACCACGATCGAATCCGTCCAAAAGGAGGCCAGCACCTGCCCGGCCGGCCACGCACCCGGCTCGCAGGCCTGCACGGTCACGCGCTACTCGGTCAAGGAACCGGTTACGCGGACCCACTCTACCGTGAGCTACGCCGACCAACCGATCTCGTACGCACAGTTCCAGGTGATGACGGACCCCCAATACGACCAGAAGTTGTCCAGATTGGAGGCGCTTAGTCACACCTGCAAGCGCGCGAATGTGCCGCGGTACGTCGGCATGGGGCTCATGCTCGGCTCTCTCATCGCTGCTCCCATCGTGGGCAAAGCCACCGACAGCACCGGTGCTTCCCAAGGCACGCTGTGGGGGATGCTCGGAGTCGGCGGAGCGTCGTTTGCCCTCGGTTACTTCTCGTTCGGTGGCCGGGATTGCAACGAAGCGCGTGGCATCTATAACGATGTGAACGTCGCCGGCGATCTCAACACGCACACGGTGACGGGCGGCGGCATCGCGGTCGAGATGCAGGAGCTCGCCGCGCGGTTCAACGCGAACCAGTCGCAGTCATCGGCGATGCGGATGCGCTAAAACTACGAGGTGCCCCGGCTCGCCTATCGCGAAACCGAGAAACAACGCGGATCGTCGACGCGCGGCCGCAAGATTCGCTGCCCTCTCTGCGGCTGGGAGCCGCGCAAGCACGATCGATGGCATTGCTTGTGCGGCCACAGCTGGAACACGTTCGACACGCGCGGCGTGTGTCCCGGCTGCGACGCGAAATGGAAAGAGACCGCGTGCCACCGCTGCCATCAGTGGTCGGATCACGAAGCGTGGTACGTCGACGCCGACGGCTAACGTTTCGCGTGCGCGGTCAGGTGCGCCATCATCGCGTCGTCGAGCGCCACGTGCACGGCACCGACGTTTTCCTCGAGGTGCGCGATCTTGCTCGTGCCCGGAATCGGCAGCATCACCTTGCTGCGCGCGAGTAGCCACGCGATCGCGAGCTGCGCCGGTGTGCAGCCGAGCTCCTTCGCGACCGCTTCGAGCGACGCACTCGCGCCGCCGCCGAGCGAGCCGACCGCGAGCGGGAAGAACGGCAAGAAGGCGATGCCCTTCTGCTCGCACATCGCCAGCACGGCTTCGGGCTGCTTCGCGCTCGGAATCGGACCGGTGTAGCCGCTCACGTTGTAGAGGTTCTGGACCGCGACGATCGGCGTCTTCGCGAGCGCTTGCTCGCATTGCTCGAGCGTGACGTTGCTCAGTGCGAGGTGACGGATCTTGCCGGCCTTCTGCTCGTCGATCAGCACGTCGAGCGCTTCGGCGAACGAGATCTGCGGCGTGTCGACCCAGCGCAGGTGCACGACCGGTAGCTGCTCGAGCTCGAGCGTTTCGAGATCGGTGTCGATGCCCTTGCGTAGCTCGTCGGGCGTCATCGCCGGCGCCCAGCTCTTGTCGGGCAGTCGCTTCGCACCGAGCTTCGTCGCGATCACGAGGTCGCTCGGATACGGATGGAGCGCCTCGGCGATCAGGCGATTCGCGACGAGCGGGCCGTAGTACCACGCGGTGTCGATGAAGTTGATGCCGAGCTCGATCGCGCGCCTCAGGACCGCGTGCGCGGTCGCCGGATCTTTCGGCTCGCCCCACACCTCTTTGCCCGGCAAGCGCATCGCGCCGAAGCCAAGACGGCGTACTTCGAGATCGCCCAGCTTGATCGTCGCGGGGCCGTGAGCAAAGCGCTTGAGCATCTGCCGACAGGTTGCCACGCGAGCGCTGGGGTTGGCTCGCGATCGCTACTTGATTAGCGGCGCGCGAAGCGGAGGGCGAGCGGCCACGTCACAGTGCGGCGTTCTTCTGCAGGCCACACCTCGGCCAGCCGCGCTTGAAATGCTTCGAACGGCGCCGGCCCGACCGTGTCGACGAGCTTGACCGTCGCGCTCCACGTCGTCACGTAGCCGGCGAGCTCGTCGCGCGTCCACTCCGCCGTCATGTCGATCGCCGGCGCCTCGACCGGCGGCCACGGCCACGCGAGATCGCGATAGCCGTTCTCCACGTGCCGGCGCCCCGGTGGCCAGTATGGCCCGACGACGTCGCGGTAGTAGTGGGTGATCACGCGGCCCGCTTCACCTTGGACGTGCAGGATGCCGTAGCTGACGAGTGCGACGAGGGCGCCCGGCCGCGCGACGCGCTCGACCTCGGCGACGTAGCCGGGCCAATCGAACCAATGTGCGGCCTGCGCCGCGACCGCGAGGTCGACGCTCGCGTTACCGAGCGTGCTCTTCTCGGCCGGCTCCTTGCGATACGTGACGCGCGGATGCGCGAGCGCCGCGTCGATCTGTGCCTGCGACGGCTCGGTCGCGATCACTTCCTCGAACTGCTCGGCGAGCGCGACCGACAGCTGGCCGTTGCCGCAGCCCGCATCCCACGCGAGGTCGCGCCGCGTGCAGCGCTCGGCGAGTGCGCCGGCGAGCGCCTGCGGGTAACGCGGACGATAGGTCGCGTAGCGCGACGCGATCGTCGAGAAGTGATCAGCAAAGCTCAGGGATACCGGCCTTGGAACCCGATGCCGCCCTCGAACGTTGCCGACAACCAGCGCTTGAACTGGAGCGTTTCGGCGATGAAGAAGTAGATGCCATACGACTTGTGGAGGTCGATCCAGAAGCCTTCGATGCCGCGCACGCCGATGTCGTTGCCGCGCTGGTAGCCGGCGAGGTCGAGGACGAGCGAGGGCTGCACGAACAGCTTCGTGCGCTTCGCCTCGCTGAAGAAGAACCGCGCGCCGGGAGCGAGGTGAAACGGTCGCGGGCCGTCATCGCCCGGCATCGTACCGAAGTCGCTCTCGAGGCCGATCCGCATCTCGAGCGTGAGCTCGATCGAGTGCGCTACGCCGTAGGCCGCTTCGATGTCGAGCGATACCGGCACGCGTCCCGTACACACCGAGGCAAAGCCGTGCTCGGCCATCGGGTCGGTCTTCCCGCAATAGATGTCGTTCTCGTAGGTCGCGATACCGCGCACCCCGAGCGCCAGCCGCGCCGAGGCGCCGAACTGCCCCTTGTGGGACGTGATGGCCGGATCGGCGTCCTCGCCCCAGGCCGGCGTAGCGAATAGCATCACCACCAGGATCGCCCGCATTGCAGCGACGCTATCACGAGGCTAGGGTTACCGGATGGTCACCCGGAGGCAGTTGCTCGGTGGCGCGGCCGCAGGCCTGTCGCTCGCGCTTGCGCGCCGGCGGGCGCATGCGATCGGCCCCAGCTCGAAGTTCCGGTTCGGCCACCTCCAGCTCGGTCCCGGCAACTCGTGGAACCCGCGCCCCAGCGCTTTGCGCAAATTGAGCTGGGAGGTCGAGAAGCGCACGTCGATCGACGTCGACGATCCGCTGATCGTGACGCCGACGAGCGACACGCTGCACGAGACGCCGTTTCTGTACCTCACCGGCGAGAAGGCGGTCGAGGTGCCGAGCAACGCAGGCGTGGAGGCGCTGCGGCGGTTCCTCACGTTCGGCGGGTTCCTACTGATCGATAGCGCGGAGGGCTCGACCGACGGCGCGTTCGCCGGCTCGGTGCGCAAGCTCGTTTCGGCGATCTTCCCGCCGCCCGCGAAGGGCCTCGAGATCATCCCCACCGATCACGTGGTCTATAAATCGTTCTACCTGCTCGACCAGCCCGTTGGCAGGCTCGCGATCGCACCGGCGATCGAAGGCGTGGTGCGCGACGGCCGTGTCGTGTGCGCGTACATCCCGAACGATCTCGGCGGTGCGTGGGCGCGCGACGACTTCGGCAATTACGACTTCCCGTGCGAGCCCGGCGGCGAGAAGCAGCGTGAGCTGTCGTTCCGGCTCGGCATCAACCTCGTGATGTACGCGCTCTGCCTCGATTACAAGTCCGACCAAGTGCACGTGCCGTTCATCATGAAGCGGCGACGCTGGAAACCCGACGACGGGGCGAGCTCGCCCAAATGAGGGCAACCGATCGACGAGTGTCGCGAGCTTGCGAGCGACGCGAGCTCCCTGGCCCGAATGCGGCCCGCGAGGCGAAATGAACATCGTCCTGTTCTCGATGACGTCGCGCATCGCGATCGCGATCGCAGGCGGGCTACTCGTGATCGCGACGCTGATCGCGATCAAGCGCGGGCAGTCGCGTGCAGGCGCAGTATTCGGCGTCGGCGCACTGGGCGCGGTCGGCGCGCTCCTCGGCGAAGCGCTTGTCGCACTCACTGTATGGATCGCGGCGCCCGCCTCGACGGACTTCAACGAGTACCGCTGGGTGTTCTTGTCGCCGTATGGCCGATGGGGCCTCTATATCGGCGTCGTGGTCGTCGCCGCGATCGTCGCGCTGTCATGGCGGTCGAGCCGCGGCGCATCGCCGTTGCGCCGCGCGACGCTGATCGGGTTGCGCGGAGCTGCCGCCGTCGCGGCGATGGTCGTGTTCCTCGAGCCCGCCGTCGAGCTGCGCCAGGTCGCGCGCGAGCCGAATCGCATCGCGGTGCTGATCGACGACAGCAAGTCGATGTCACTCGCCGAGAACCCGAAGGGCCCGACCCGCATCGAGCGCGTGCGCCGCTTGCTCGCGAGCTCGCAGTCGACGCTCGCCGCGTGGGAGCGCGAGCACAAGATCGACTACTACACGTTCTCCGAGACCGTGAACACCACGAGCCTGGCCGCGCTCGCCGCCGATCGCGCGCAAGGCCGCTCGACCCTCATCCGCAAGGCGCTCGAGTTCGTACGCAGCCGTTACGAGGGCCGCGACCTGGCCGGCATCGTGCTGATCTCCGACGGTGCGGCGACCGGCAGCTTCGACGAAGATTCCGGTGACGGCGCGGTGCGCGACTTCTTGCGTTCGCTCGACACCCGCGTGCACACGGTGTGGGCCGCGCGCGACGGCCTCAAGGATGTCGCGGTCGCGCGCGTGATGGCCGACGAGTTCGCATTCGTGCGCACCGTCGTGCGGATCGAAGCGGTGATTCGCACGACCGGGCTCGGCGCGCGCCGCGTTCCGGTCACGCTCTCCACCGACGGCCAGCCGCTGCGCGAGAAGCACGTCGACCTGCCGGCAGGCAATCACGAGGTCACGGTATCGTTCGAAGTCACGCCGCCGCGCGTCGGCCGCTACGTCTACGAGATCGGTGTGCCCGTCGCGGCGGGCGAAGCGGTGACGACGAACAACACGCGCACGTTCGTCGTCCGCGTGATCCGCGACAAGATCCGTGTGCTGCAGGTCGCCGGCGCGCCGTCGTGGGACGTCCGCGCGCTGCGCGCGATGCTGAAGAGCAACCCGAACGTCGACTTGATCAGCTTCTTCATCCTGCGCACGCAAGACAGCATCTCGCTCGTGCCGAACGACGAGATGTCACTGATTCCGTTTCCGACCCGCGAGCTGTTCGAGCAGCAGCTGCCGTCGTTCGACGTGATCGTCATGCAGAACTTCGAATACCTGCCGTACGGCCTCGGCGAGTACCTCGAGAACATCCGCAGCTACGTCGAGGGTGGCGGCGGGCTCGCGATGCTCGGTGGCGAGCAATCGTTCACGAGCGGCGGCTACTACGGCACGCCGGTCGCGGCGGCACTTCCGATCGAGCTGTACGGGCCGTTCGATTCGGGCCCGATTCTCGATACGCAGAAGTTCTCGCCGGTGCTCACCACCGCAGGCCAGCAGCATCCGGTCACTTCGCTGCGTTACTCGGCGAACGACAACATTGTCGCGTGGAAAGCGCTGCCGCCGCTCGAAGGCGTCAACCTCGTCTCGGGCGCGAAAGCCGACGCGACCGTGCTCGCCACGCATCCGAAGCTCAAGACGAAGGGCGGCAAGCCGATGCCGGTGATCGTCGCCGGTGATTACGGCAAAGGCCGGTCGCTAGTATTCACGACCGATACGCTGTGGAAGTACGGCTTCGTCGCCGCGTCGCGTGCAGGCGACAACGGTCGTCACTACACGAAGCTCTGGGAGAGCACGATCCGCTGGCTGATCCAGGATCCCGATCTGCGCAACCTGCACGTCGATAGCGATGCTGTCGAGTACGTGCCCGGCGCGCCGGTGCGCGTGACGGTGCGCATGCTCGGTCGCGACTATCAGCCGCTTCCGCGCGGCGAGGTCTCGCTCGTGGTCAAGCGCGGGGCGAACCCGGCGACCGCGGACCAAGTGCAGTCGGTGAAGCTATCGGCCGGTGAAGACGGCACCGCGGTGTACGAGCTCGGTGGCCTCACGCCCGGCGTCTACCGCGTGCAAGGCAGCGCGAAGATCGCGGGCCGGCAGGTCGATGCGAGCGACATCTTCCTCGTGCGCGAAGGCGGCACCGAGCTCGATCGCCCCGTCGGCGACCGCGACACGCTCGAGGACATCGCGGAGGCGACGGGCGGATCCGCGCTCGGCCCCGTCGACGAGCTGCCTGCCCGGCTGAAGATGGATCCGCCCCGCATCGTGCGCGTGGACCGCCGCACCGATATCGAGCTGTGGAGCCGGCCCGGATTGCTTTTTCTTATCGTAGGGTTGCTCGGCCTGGAGTGGCTCTTGCGCCAGCGTAGCGGCTACCTATAGATAGAGGCACCCAGATGCTCCAGCTCGACAGCATCGTCACTGACCTGATGTTCCAATCCTCTGCGGCGATCGACCAGCAAGTGTTGATCGACGGCCTCGGCGGTGAGGAAGTGCTGCAGACAAAGCAGCTGCTCGATGTCGATCGCCTCGAACCGCGCGCCGAGATGGAGCTGTCGCCGTCGATGCCGTTCCGCCGCCGCGGCGAACGCCGGCTGATGATCATCGATGATCAAGCGACGACGCCGCGCGCCGATCCGCAGAACGATCCGCTGATCAAGGTCGACCTCCGTCCGTTCAAAGAGGCGCTGATCGCGACTTGCCAGAAGCTCCCGGTCCGGCTCGGCCGCCTCTTCGCGCTCGGCAGCTGGGGCGACGCCGTGATCGTCGCGCGCACGGTGCGTGATCTGCGCGGCATCTGCCTGTTGCCCTACGCGCTCGACCCGCAAGTCGACATCGACGGCAAGCGCCGCCAGACGCCGCTGTCGCAGAAAGAATTCGAAGCGAAGCTGATGGCGTTCGAGAAGCGCCTCGAAGAGCTCGACGATCAGCAGATCCTCGCGCGGCTCTCCGGCGTGTCGTTCGAGCGCCGCGGTGACGTTGTGGTCGTCGACGTGCTCGAAGCCGACGGCACGTGGGATCAGCGCAAGTCGATGCTGATGGAGCAGCAGCTCGGCGCGATGGACACGTTCTCGATGATCCCGGGCGCGCCGTCGTCTACGGCAGGGAAGGTGCCGGCCAAGTCGAATGGCGAGCCTGCGAAGGCCAAGCCCGCGGCAGCAGCCGCCCCAGCGCCTGCGAAGCCGGAAGCCAAGGCACCGCCGAAGCCCAAAGGACCGCCGCTGGCAGCCAAAGAGATCGACGGCAAGGTCGTGCTCGTGTTCCCGCAAGAACGGTTCGACCTCGACGTCGCCGCAGCGCTCGGCAAGCGCGACTGGGACACCGTCGTGCACAGCTCCGACAACTTGCCCGGCGCACTGCGCGACAAGATCCAGCGCGAGGGTGCGTGCTTCATCGCGCCGCTCGAGTTCCTGTCGGAAGTATTCGTCGAGGGCAAGCCGCTGACGAAGCAGCAGTTCGAGGCGGAGGCACGTCCCGTCGACGGTGGCCGCGCGCTCGACGTGCACTTCCCACGGTTTGGCGACGTCGTGCTGCTCGATCTGCCGGGCAAGGGCCGCTTCGTCACGTCGCTCACTGATCGCGCCGAACGCGTGTTGGCCCTGGTGAAGTAATGCGGTTCGCGCTGGCGATGTTGTCGATCGCTGCGCTCGGACTCCACGTTCCGGCTGCCTCTGCCGCCGACGACGAATTCACGAACACCGCCGTCGTCTTCGTGCGCGGCACATCGCTGATCAAATCCGACGGCAAGGGTCGCAACGAAACCGAGATCGCGACGCTCGCCGCGAAGACGCAAGTCCGCGCGCTGCGCACCGACGCGCTAGGCAAGATCTTGCTCGCCGATGTCGGCGGTACGTGGTCGTGGATGCCGCTCGACGGCTCGACGAAGACACTCACCGCGCTGCCGTGCGAGCCCGGTCCCGCGCAACTCTCCGAGGACGGCCGCTACGTGTTCTGCCGCAAGGGCGACGGCTCGCTCGTCGTCAATCTCGTCACCGGCAAGCTCACGCCGCTCGCAGTGCCCACGCTCGGCGCGCGGCTGCTCGGCAACACCGGAAACGAGCGCAAGCTGGTGTGGGCCGACAAGGGTGCGATCTGGTCCGCGATCGCGCCTCGGCTCGCCAAGCCGGTCGTCGTGGCCAAGCAGGCACCGCTGCGCAACCTGTTGCCGAGCCCCGACGGCACGCACGCGATGGGCATCTATCAAGGCGAGGTGTTCGAGAGCCCCAAGGTCAAGAAGCCCGCCGAGGTGCTGATGGTGTTCTCGCTCGACGGCGAAGGCGCGCGGCGCAAAGCGATCCAGAACGGTGTGCCGGTCGATTGGTCGCAGGACAGCAAGTGGATCCTGCTGCAGGACCGCGCGAGCGCGTGCGTGATGCTCGCGGCCGGTGGTCAATACAAGTGCTGGCGCGGCTACACGGCGGCCTCGATCTCTCCCGACGGCCGCTTCGCGTTACTGCTCGGCAATCGCACGAGCGACAAAGACAAGAAGGCAGACAAGAAGTCGAAGAAGAAGAGAAAGCCGAAGGCGCCGGAGCCCGACGAGGATGGCGGCGAAGCCGAGGGTGACGAGCACGGCGACGTACCGATGCCGACCGACGACGTCGCAGTGCCGCCACCTGGCGGCCCGGTCTCGCTCTATCGCGCGAGCCTCGACGGCGCGTTCACGAAGGGACCCGCGTTGATCGCGCGTGTCGTCGAGGGCGCCGCTGTGTGGATTCCGACCGCGCCCGGGCAGTAATCATCCGCCGCGAATCGCTGCCGCTCAGGGCACGTAGATGACGTCGTTCGCGTGGACCCAGATATTCATGTCGGGGCGCTTGCCCGACGCGACGAGGTCGAAGTCGATCGGAATCGACATCTGCTCGCCCTTGCCGTTCGTGCGCAGGATCCGGATGTCGGTCCGCTTTGCAAACCTCGTCGGTCCACCGGCGTTTGCAATCGCATCAGCGACGCGCAGGTAGTCGGTGCTCGTATAGAGACCCGGCCGCGACACTTCACCGTTCACGGTGAATCGGTAGCTGGCGAAGGTCTTGACCGCGACCGTGACCTCGTTGCCCGCAGGCAGCTTGAGATAGCGATCGAGCGCCTTCTTGATGTCCTCGCGCAGCGCGGACGGCGTCTTGCCCTTCGCCTTGAGGTCGCCGACCAAGGGCATCGTGATCGTACCGTCGGGGCGCACCGTGGCTTCGGTGCTCAGATCCTTCTGCTCCCATACGGTGATTGCGAGTACGTCGCTCACGCCGAGGACGATCTCGTTCGGTGGTGGTGGAAACGTTTTTGGATCGTACCAACCCGGTGGCTTACCGCCGGATGCGCAGGACGCCGCCACAAATACGAGCAATAGAGTCACGAGACGCATATTGCTCGGACTCTTCCGCATGGCTCGTAACCACGCAAGTGTGCGCTGGCGCCCGGTCGGCTTACGGCGCTCTGTTCATGTTGCCGTTCGCGCCGCAACCGCCGCGCTGCGCGCCATAGCAGTGCGTTACCTCGGTGAAGCTGACCAGCTCACGCACTTCTCGCGGTGTATCTGGAAACATCGTGCAGCGAGAGACGATGAAGATCTTGCCGTCGCTATCGACGGTGGGTGCGTCGGGAGTCGGCGGAATCTCGTCGTCGTTGTCTACGAGCGTGATGGTGAAGTCAGATGCGCCGCCGAGGGTTGGATCGATGTCGTGGTTGATGACCGCGAGCCACGTCGGTTCGGTGCCGGCGCCGAGATAGTCGCCCCACTCGGATTGATTCACTGCGATCGAGGCGCGCGTCGCGGTCAACCCTGCCTCGGCGCAGTACAGCGCGGTGATACCGGTCTTCGTCATTTCCGTGCTGCGGTTCGAGCTGATCTGCAGCGAGACCAGCACGGCGGCGCCGGCGAGCAGCGCTGCCATCAGGATCATCGCGACCAACATCGCGCTACCGCGTTGGGAGTTTCTCGTCATGGTGACCCCGCCAGGTTGCGAATCTCGATGGTCGTGTTGAGCATGCGGCGTCGATAGTTGTCCGCGGTCGTCGAACCGTCGTGGTTCAGCGCGACAGCGGGCTGATAGAAGCTTGCCGTGCCGGTCAGCGGCGCGGTGTCGCGCGACACCAGCACGATCTGCACGGCGCGGATCGTCCCGGCCGGCAACACGTCGAGCGGGGCGTTGCCGATCCATTCGTCGGTGGTGCTGCCAAGGCCACCGTCGGTGATCACACCATCGTTGTTGGCGTCGACGCCGATCGAGACCTGGAGGTCCTCGATGCCCTCGGCGAGCGGCTCGAACGCGGTCGCACCGTTCGGGTACATGAGCAATGTCGGGATCCCATCGACGGCACCGACCGCGAAGCGCGCGCG
>DATDCH010000383.1:0-2347 GCA_036524455.1 Kofleriaceae bacterium
CGGCGGCGGCGGCAACGGCAACGGCGGCGGCAACGGCGGCGGCAACGGCAACGGCAACGGCGGCGGCAACGGCGACGACGACGACGACGACGACGACGACGATGACGACGATGACGACGATGACGACGATGATGACGGTGACGACGATGACGACGGTGATGACGACGACGATGACGACGATGCGCCGCCCGCCGCGTCGCGGGTTCGCGCCGCGCTCGCGTTGACCGAGCGCGCACTGCGGCTCGCGCCCGACAACGACGACACCCAGTTCACGCACGCGATGCTGCTCCTCGACGCCGATCGCGCCGGGATGGCCGGCAAGCTCGACGAGCTGTTGCTCGCACTGCCGCGCTATACGATCGGCAACCGCGTCAACATCGCCGTCCGCATGGGCAAGCAGGACCATCCGCGATTTGGACAAGCGCTCGACAGCGTGCTGACCGAGCGGCTGCCCGACCGCATTCTCGCCGAGGGCGGTAGCGCGAATATCGCGTCGTACGGCAATGTCGCCGAGGAGCTCTTCGAGGAGCTCGCCGGCACGGTGCTCGAGCGTGCGCCCGAACGGCTCATGCGGCTGGTGCCGCTGTTGCCCGATAGCGTCAATCTCCTGTTCGGCCTCGCGACGCAAGCACTGCAGGCGGAGCTGCGTGACGCGGCGCTCGCTATCTACCAGCGCGTCGTCGACCTGCCGATTCCGGATAGCGGCGACGAGCGCACGAACTACCTGCGCGCGATGAACAACGCCTGCGTGCAGGCGCATGCCGCGAAGGCGTACGACGTCGCAGCGCGCATCGCGGATCGCGCGCAGCCGTACGCGCACGAGAATCCGTACATCTATCACTCGGCCGCGTGCGCCTATGCGGCGGTCGGTGATCACGTGAAGGCGTTCGAGCAGGTCAAGCTCGCGATGAAGCACGGCTATGAGCACCTTGGCAAAGTGGAGGCCGACTCCGATCTCGGACCGCTGCTCGAGTGGCCCGAGTTCAAGGAGCTGTTCCGCGACTGGCACAACCGCCAGGAGGGCAACTAGTGGAGGTTCGTGGCCTCGACGCGATGGAGGGCGAGACCGCGTTCGCGTTCTTCGTCGTGCGCCTGCGCGAGCCGCTCGATCGCGAAAGAGTGGTCGAGCTGCTGCGCTACATCGCGCCGCTGATTCTTGATCCGGATACGTTCATCGAGGAGCTGCCCGACGATCTCGAGCAATCGGTGCGGCTGCTCGCAATGCCATGGACGCCGCCCGAGGCCGGTCACGCCGTCGACGCCCAGCGCCGGTTGATCGAGGCGGCGGGCTCGCACGGCGTCGAAGCCGCGTGGTTCTTTCAGACCGGGACAAGCCTGCCTGACGACGAGGACGTCAGTGACGACGACGATGATGACGACGACGATGACGATGACGATGACGTCGATGTACCGAGCGAAGACACCGGCGAAGCGGGCCGTGCGCGGACAAATCCCGAGCGTTCGCGTGCGCTGACTCGAGCCGATGACAGCTGGACTCCCGAATCGAGCTGGAATCGCGACAGTGGGTGGAGCAGCGGCGAGCTCGGCGGCGATACGAAGACGACGCCGATCGAGATCATCGACATGTCGGGTCAACGGGACAAGGACTTCGACGACGACGAAGCCAAGCCCGAGGGCGCCGAAACGACGTTGGACGACGACGAAGTGCTGACGGTCGCGGCCGATGCTCCGGCGTTGCCATCCGCAGACGACGACGAGGTCCGCACCGTCGCGTCGGGGCAGCTGGCGGCCGAAGACGACGACGAGGACGAAGACGAGGACGAGGGCGAGGAGAGCGACGTCAGCTGGTCACACGGCCCGCCGCCGCAGGTGATAAAGCCGCGGTTTCCCGTCGAAGGTTATCCCGCGATCATCGACGAGCTCGATTGGGAGGACTTCGGCATCGCGTTCAAGCTGCGCGGCAGCATGCTCTCCGGCGAGGGCACGGTCCTCTACGGATTTCATGCGCTGTGGCTCGCTCCGTATGGCGGCCGCTATCGCAACGCCGCGGTGACCATCGATCGCACGCACCATGCGGCACACCTGTGGGTCGATCGCTTCGCCGTGCCGTGCGCGGCACGCGAGCAAGTGCGTCACCTGTTGTGGATCCTGTCGAAGCTCGACGAGGTGGTGCCGGTTGTACACGCGCGGTTTGCCGGCGCGAACATGGCGCAGAAGTACGCCGGCCTGATGGGTGATACGAGTGAGCCGTTCGTGCTCGGCGGCAATCCGCTGCTCGGGGTGTACGCGGAAGCGGGCGAGGCGGGTGTCGACCGCTGGATCGCGGAGCAAACCGATTGGTCGGCCGACGAAATCGCGCAGATGCTGCGCGAGCTCGCCATCGAGG
>DATDCH010000384.1:0-13051 GCA_036524455.1 Kofleriaceae bacterium
CGATATTGATGAACAGCAACAGATTTACCTGGCCGCGGTCGTGTGCCTTGACCTCTTCCCAGGTCATGCCGGTCTCTTGCTTGACCAGCTCGTCGCGCGTGGTCGGATCGAGCCCGGAGATTTGCACCTCTGCCTCGCGGATCTGCTTCTCGACCTCGTCCTTGCCGATCGCATAGAAGATGAAGCCGCTGACCAGCGTGATGATCGAGATCGCGAGCAGCCACTTGCGCGCGCGGCCGATGCGCGCGTCGCGCTCGCCGCCGAGCCCGATCACCTCGGGCGGAATGTCCATCGGGCGCTCGACACCTGCGACCATCGATGCACCGCATGCCGCACAGAACGTTTCACCCGCGGCGACATCTGCTGCGCACTTCGGGCACTTCGAACCGCCAACGCTGGAGCCTTCCATGGGCCCCATCATACGCAACTACGCTTCGTCGAGGGCGCGGTCCTCGCGGCCGGTTCGTTTCTTTTTCGATTCCTTTGACTCCATGCCGAGGTCCGCGAGCTTCTTGCGCAGCGTGTTGCGGTTGAGTCCGAGAATCTCGGCTGCCTTGAGCTGATTGCCGCCCGTGTGGGCGAGCACCAGGGCGAACAGCGGCCGCTCGACCCGCTCGAGCACCTTCTCGTACAGGTCATGCACCGGGTAGCCATCGATCCGCGCCAACAGGCCGGCGAGCTTCGCCTTGACCATCTCCTCGAACGCGAGGTCCTCGAGCGGCACGCGCGTTGCGACGACCGGGAGCACCTCGTCGACGTCGCCGGCCTCGATGCGGCTGCGCGCCACCCGCACGAGCAAGCGCCGTGCGATCGACTTGAGCTCCGCGACGTTGCCCGGCCACGGGTACACGGCCAGACGCTCGTGCGCCCGGCTCGACACGGTCGGTTTCGTGCGGCCGACCTCCGCCGAGTAGTGCTTGACCCAACGCTCGAACAGCGTCGGCAAGTCTTCGATCCGCTCGCGCAGCGGCGGGACTTCGATGCGGCGGGCCGCGAACAGATCGTAGAAGTCGCGCGCCACGATCTGCGCGTTGACCGCGTGATCGACATCGACGTCGGCCGTCGCGACGACGTGGACATCCGAGGCCTCGGGCTCCTTACGATCGCGAATCGCGCGCTTGAGCGTCCTCTGCGACGGCGCTGACAAATCACTCACGTCTTTGACAAGCAACGTGCCGCCGGCCGCGGCCTTGAGCGCCCGCCGCGCGCGCTCGCAGGCATCGTCGCCTGCGCCGCACGGCACGTCCGAGCCCTCGAACGTGGGCCGCACCGCGACGAACTTGCCGCCACCGCGCGGTCCGCGCTGGTGCAGCACGCGCGCGACGAGCTCGCGGCCCGTTCCATGCTCGCCGCAGATCAGCACCGGCGCGTCGCCGTCGGCGTACGCCAGTACCTGTTCGGCCACTGCGCGCATTGCCTTCGATTCCGCGACGAGGAAATCGTTCGCGCGCACTTCGGGTCGTAACATCTCTAGGCGGCCTCTTCGGGAGACATTGCTTCGAAGGAAGCGTCCATGGTCGCGCGCTCGCCATCAGGCGACAAGCCCAATCGCCGCTGGCGATCGACGAGCTGTGTGAAATATTCGTCGACCAGATTACGCGCGGTCGCGAGATCAGGTGCCTCCCACACGCGGAGGCGCAGCGAGTTGCAGCCGTAGAGCCCGCGCGCGTACCACGCACAAGCCTTGCGCACCTCGTGCAGTGTGCGCGGCCCGTTCTTGAGCTTCTCGATCAAGTCGATGTGGCGGCGGAACACGTGGATGCGTTCCTCGAGCGTCGGCGGTCCTGGATCGGGCCGCCCCGCGCACACCTCGCGCAGCCGCGAGAACAACCACGGATTGCCGAGCGCGCCGCGGCCGATCATCACGGCATCGCAACCGGTCTGCTCGCGCATCGCGAGGTAGCCATTGACGTCGGTCACGTCACCGTTGCCGACGACCGGAATGTGGCGTGGCACCGCATCGCGCACGCGCGCGATGATTTCGTTGTCGCTCTTGCCGGAGAAGCCCTGCGTCCGGGTACGCCCGTGCACCGTGATCATCTGCGCGCCGGCCTCGACCATCGCGCACGCGAACTCGGGCGCGTTGCGATGATCCTGGTTCCAGCCCGCGCGGTGCTTCACGGTCACCGGCACGAGCGCCGGGACGGCGGCGACCACCGCGCGCACCAGCTCCTGCGCGATCGCGGGCTCGCGCATCAGCGCCGATCCGCACTCGCCTGCCACCACACGCTTGGCCGGGCAGCCCATGTTGATGTCGACGAGCGACGCGCCGATCGCGACCGCCATCCTCGCGGCCTCGCCCATCTTGTCGATCTCGCGGCCGAAGATCTGGACGCCGAACTGCCGGCCGTCCAAGGAAGCGGTCAGCTTCGCGCTGGTCTTCTTGTCGCCGGCCGCGAGCGCGTGTGCGCTCAAGAACTCGGTGATGGTGAAGCCAACGCCGAGCTCTTCCGCGACGGTGCGGAACGGCAGATCGGTGACGGCCGCCATCGGCGCGAGCAGCACCGGCGTGTCGATATGAATCGGACCGATGCGCACGACGGAGCGGTTCTACAAGATAAGGAGCGAAAAAGTAAACGTTGTCGTAAGTGCAAACGACGCCACGTTTTTACTCCCGCATCACGGTCCGAGATCCTCGGGCGAATTCACATTGCGTACCGCCCCACGATCTGCGTCCTCGATCCAATCGACGCGTAGTTTTTCGTCGGTGAGTAATCGGCTCGCTTTGTAGTCGGCTCCCGCAATTCTGCGTTCGACGATCGGCAGTGTTCGCGTGTGCAGTACGCACAGCAGCGGCTCCGGAAGGCCGTCGATCCGGATGCCGACTGCATCGACCGAATCCGCGGCGTGCGGATCGTGCGATGCGAGCGCGCGTGCGATCAGCTGATCGACAAGCGCCCCGGTGATGTGCGGCATGTCGCCCGCCACGACGAGCAGCCACGCCGTGCGGCACGCGGCGAGCCCGGCGGCAATGCCGGCGAGCGGGCCGATGCCATCGACGCTATCGCGAACGGTTCGATAGCCGGCGATGTCACGCGGCGACGACACCAGGATTTCGGCAACCCGCGAGTCGAGCACAGCAACCTGACGGGAGAATATCGTCTGGCCATCGACGAGGAGCTCGTGCTTCGCGGCCCCGCCGAACCGCGTCGCCTTGCCGCCAGCCAGAATCAGTGCCGAGACATCACGCCGCATCGTTCAAGCCTTCTCGCCGCCGGAATCACGGCGAAACCTCGCGCCGCTTGGTTCGAGTGTGCTCCGAAGAACCATATGCAACTGGATTGCAGTTGGCTCATCGGAACCACATGCAACTCGATTGCATATGGTTATCTCAGGCGAAGTCACTTGAGGAGCGGCTCGACGTAATCTTGCGCCGGGGTCGTGACCTCGGGACCCGTCGGTGACAGGTACACCGAGACCTCCGTGCGCACGCCGAACTGACCGGCCCAGTACAGGCCAGGCCCGACGGTGAAGCCGGTGCCGGCCGTCATGATGCGCGTGTCCTTGACCTCGAAGTCGTCGAGATCGGCGCCGCCGCCCTGCAGGTCGTTGTCGATCGAATGGCCGGTGCGATGCATGACCTGCGTCGACACGCCGGCCTTCTTGAGGAACGCGCGCGTGGCTTGATCGACCTCGGCGCCCTTGACCGGCCGGCGCTTGCGGCTGCGATCGGTGATCAGCACGAGCGCTTGGTCGCGCGCGAGGCTCGCCTGCTCGAACGCCTTTGCGACTTGCTCGGAGACCGCCTTGTCGGCGACCGCGACCCAGGTCTGCGCCGCGTAAATGCCGTCGGGCTTGTCGACCTTCGCGGCGATGCCGATCACGATCACGTCGCCGGGCTTGATCAGCGAGGTCTTGGCCGCCGTCGGTACGTAATACGGATCGGCGGAGTTCACGCCTGCCGCGACCACCGGGGGCGGCCCGGCGAGGCCGCGCATCGTCATGTTGTGCTGGAGGCGCTGCTGCACGTCGTATTCGCTGACCGGTTCGCGCGCGCGCAGCCGCTTCGCGACGAACGCGAGCGCTTCTTTGCGCAGCTCGACGACGTGGTGGACGGCGACGTAATGCGCGGTGCGGCCGGCATCGCCCCAGATCGCCTTCGTGTATTGCACGAGCGTTTCGCTCGAGCGGACTTGGACGCCGGCGGCGCGAATGTTCTCGACGGTGCCGGCGTCGACGCGCGACACGTTAGGCACCGCCGCCTTTGGCGAGTACTCGATCGCGATCGACTTGACGCCTTTGATCATCGCGCGCATCTGCTTGTCGAGATCGCGATAGCCGACGTACGTCAGCTTCTTGCCGGCGAGGTGCTCGAAGTTGCGCGCCTCCGACGTATGCATCAGCGCGGTCGGATCGCCCTTCGCGGGGATCAGGTAGAACCACGGCCGCTGCGGGCGACCGTCGGGCTTGACCAGGCGCACGGCGATCGGGTTCGAGCCGTCGCGATCGTAGAGCAGCCAGCCGTCGAGACGCTGCACCGCGAGCAGGCCTTGCACCGCCGGCAGATCGGAAAGACCGACGCGCATCGGAATCGCAGGCGGCGCATCCTTGTCGAGCTTCGGCGCCGCGTACGGATCGGCCGGCTTGAGGTTCGGATCGGGCTTCGCCTTCGGATCACCGGGCTTCGCCTTCGGGTCGGCGACCGCCGGCACCGCGTACGGATCGACGACCGGAATCGGCGGGTCGGCCTTCGCCTTCGGATCGGTCTTCGCCTTCGGATCGACCTTCGCCTTGGGATCCGCTTTGCCCTTCGCTTTCGGATCGGGCTTCGCGGGATCCGCGTATGGATCCGTGGGCGCGGGATCCGCGTACGGATCGACCGGGCCCGCCGCCGCATCCTTCGCGGTGTCCTTCGGCGCTTTCTTCGGCGCTTTCTTGGCCGGCGCTTTCTTCGGCGCCGGCGTCGGTGCAACCGGCTCGACGGGACCCGTCGGTGGTTTCTCCGCGGGCTGCGCGTGAGCGACAGCGACAAACGACATGATCGCGATGGCGATGAGCTTGTTCATGTCCGCACCCTTGCCAGCTCGGTGATGAGCCCCGAATGAATAGCACCGTTCGAGGCCACCGCTTCCCCTGAGTGCGGGTCGAAGCGATTCCCTCGTGTGTCCGTCACGGTACCACCCGCCTCGACGACAATCAGCGCGCCTGCGGCCACGTCCCACGCTGACAAATTGCGCTCCCAATAGCCATCGAACCAACCCCGTGCGACCAGGCAAAGATCGAGCGCGGCAGAGCCGAGCCGCCGGCACATCGCGGCACGCTGGAAGTGCTCCCACTCGGCAAAGTTATTACCGCGCGAGAGGTCGTACGGAAACCCGGTCGCGAGCAGCGCGCGATCGAGCGCATCACACGCGCTCACGTGAAGCGCCTCGCCGTTACCGTCACGTGCACCACCGCCGCGCGTCGCCTCGAACCACCAGCCGAGCACCGGCGCGTGAACGACACCGACCGCGAGCTCACCGTCGAGCTCGAGCGCGATCGACACGCACCAGATCGGCAGCCCATGCGTGAAGTTCACCGTGCCGTCGATCGGATCGACGAGCCAGTGCGTGTTGCCGCGCCTCGTACCACCCTGCTCTTCGCCGAGCACGCCGATGCCGGTCGGCTCGAGGATCGACCGGATCAGTTCTTCGCTGCGCACGTCCCACTCGGTGACGAGATCCTTCGCGTTCGACTTGCCGCGAATCTGCTCCGGCCGCGCAGTTCGCAATAGCTCGGCCGCCTCGCGCGTGGCGCGTTGTGCTATCGCGAGCAGCTCGCCGATGTCACGCGTCCCGGGCGTCTCGGGCGTCTCGGGCGTCACAGGTCGAGCCGCATCGAGACAAGCCCGCTGCCCTTGGGCGCGGTGAACGTCTCGCTTGCGGCGACTTGCTTGGACAGCGTCGTACGGTCGACGACGCGAAAGCCGAACTTCGCCGCGAAGAAGTCGCTCGCGGTTTCGGTGAGCAGATAGATGCGGCGCACGCCGCGCCAGCGCGCCTGGCTGACCGCCATATCCGCGAGCATCCAGCCGTAGCCGGCGCCGCGGAACTCGGAGTCGACCGCGAGCGCGCGCAGGATCGCGTCATCGCCGAGCACGTCGAGCGCGACCGACCCGACCATGCCCTGCTCGTTCGTCAATACGTAGAACGACGGGAATTGCTCGTCGCGCGCGGGCTCGTTGACCAAACCGACCTTTGCGAGCACGTCACGCACGCCCGCCATGTCGGCGAGCCGCGCCGGCTTCATCGCGTCGCCGATCTCGTCGAGCAACTTGTCGTGCAAGCCGTCAAAGCTGCCACTCGACAGCACGCACACGACATCGCCCGGCGCCGCGCTCTCGGCGAGCTGCTTGACGATCGAGCCGACCTCGGGGATGTAGCTGCCCTTCGTGCCGCTGCGATGCAAATCGAGCGCGAGCTTCTCCGGATCGAAGCGATCCTCGGCGGGAATCTTGCCGGGATCGAACAACCTGCCGACGACCACTTCGTCGGCGTGCGCGAACGCTTCGGCGAACTCTTGCTGGAACGTCTTGCGCCGGCTCGTCGCGGAGCGCGGCTCGTAGACTGCGATCAACCTGCGCTTCGGGAACCGCTTGCGCAGCGCCTTGAGCGTCTCGCGCACCGCGGTCGGGTGATGCGCATAATCGTCGAGCACGGTGACGCCACCGGCGATACCGCGCAGCTCCTGGCGACGGCGCACACCAGCGAAGCTCGCGACGCCGCGCTGGATGTCCTTGAGCGGCACGCCGCGCGAGTGCGCGACGGCAATCGCCGCGACGCAGTTGCCGACGTTGTGGCGGCCGACGAGCAACGTGTCGAAACGCTCGAAGCGCTCGCCGTTGTGATAGACGTCGAACGCGACGCGCCCCGACTTGCCGACTTCGAGGTTGCGCGCCCACCACGCGATGTCGGCTGCGATGCCGCCTTCGGTATCGACATCGAATTCTTCGCCGGTCTCGCCGCCGAGCACCGCGTATTGCTCGACCTTGCACGCGGCGTACTTTGCGACTTGGCGCGCATCGGCCGACTCCGCGCACACGACGAGCAAACCGTCCTGCGGGAGTAGCGCGATCAACTTCTTGAACGTGTCGCGCACGGCATCGAACGACGGAAAGATGTCGACGTGGTCGAGCTCGACGCTCGTCAGGATCGCGGTGCGCGGGCGGTAGTGCGCGAACTTGGGACCTTTGTCGAAGAACGCGGTGTCGTACTCGTCGCCTTCGATCACGAAGTCGTCGCCTTTACCGAGCCGCCAGCCTTGGCCGAGCGCGACCGGCACGCCACCGACGAACAGCGACGGATCGCGACCCGCCGTCTCGAGGATGTGAGCGATCAGCGAGGTGGTCGTGGTCTTGCCGTGCGTGCCGGCGACGACGATCGAGTGCTTCGCGTCGAGCAGCCGTTCGCCGAGCACCGACGGAAACGAGGTCAGCGTGATGTTGCGCTCCTGCGCAGCACGCACCTCGATGTGATCCTTGCCGTGCACGTTACCGACGACAACGAGCTCCGGCGCCCAATCGAGGTTCGCGGGATCGTATGGCGTCATCACCGGCACCCCGAGCGCCTTGAGCTGCTCGCTCATCGGTGGGTACACAGCGCCGTCGGAGCCACGCACTTCGTGACCTGCGGCCGTAAGCAGCCCCGCCACGGCGCCCATACCCGTGCCGCCGATGCCGATCAGATGCACCTTCACGTTTCGGTTGGCGACCCTACCGGGGATACCCTCGTCGGGTAAAGCCCGTTGTGCTCAAACAATCAGCTATGATCTCCTAAGGGAATGGACGGGCAGCGGCACGAGCGACGCCAGTATTTTCGCGGCAAGGCTCGGCCCGGCCGCGTCTTGCCGGTGCGCTTCAAGACTACGCTGCATCCACGCTGGATCACGGCAGAGACCCGCAACATCGGTGTAGGTGGCGCATTCGTCGCGTGCGCTGACGTACAGCCCGTAGGTACGGCGATGACCGTAGAGCTGTCGCTACCGACGAGCGACCAGGTGTTCACGCTGCCCGCGATCGTGCGGTGGTCGCGCGAGCGCGAGGGAATGGGCATTCAGTTCGTCGGCGTCGACGTCGATATCCTGCTCGAGCTCAACGACTACTTCAGCTCGCTTACCGCCTAACGCCCGACGTCAGTCGATTCGAAGATCTTGTCGGCCGATGGCGTCAAGAACCCTTCGAACAGCTCGCCGCTTGCGAGCGGATAGCGCCGCGCAAACTCGTAGTAGCAGCTCGGCACGCGCTGCGTCACGTCAGAGAAAGCCACCGAGATCGAGTCGGCACGCGTCGACGACTGCTCGAGCCCCTGCGCCGCGCTGCCCTTGATGACGCCGCCCGCTTCGTTGAGCGTGAAGCCGTGATCGAGCAGGAACGCGTTGAGCGACTGCAGATCGGGGAACGTGGTCAACGCGTTGACAAACACGGTGAAGTGATTGACGCGGAATCCAAACGCCGCGACCCACGCCGCGTACTCGCTGTCGATCAGCAGCGACTCGTACTCGGCGCGCCGCACCTGCCACGGCCGCCCGGCCCACGGTAGGTCGGGCCGCTCGCCGAAGCCGGCAGGCAACTGGCGGACGAGTCGGTCCACGATCTGGTTGGCCGCCGCCGACAGCTCGGTGACGCACAGCTCGCTGATGAACACCTTCGGCTGCGCCGGATCCGGGTGACGCCAGTAGCGCGCGACGAGGCGCTTGTCGTCGAACCGGTAGCGCTCCGGTTGCATGCGCCAGCCACACGCTTCGAATGGCTTCGCGAGTGCGGCTATGTCGATGCCGGGCACGGCGTACGTGCGCAGCGCGACGTGATCGTTCTGCACGCGCTCGCCTCGCTCGCCGAGCAAGTAGTGAATGCGCTCGGCCTGCGGCGTCGTCGCGACGTAATCGCGCCAGAGCGCGTCGAGGAGCTCGCCTGTCGTCACGGGGAGTTATTGCAAGACGATCGGGAAGCTGATCACCGTCTTCTGCTTCTTCGACGCTGGGAACTTGGCCTTGGTCATCGCGGCATCGATGCACTGGCCGGTCGGCGTGTTGGCGAAGTCACCTTGTTGCTCGTACTTCGCGACCGCACCGTCGCCGCCGATCGTGATCTTGAGCTTCGCCTTGCCGGCGACGCCGAACTTCTTGAAACACTCGCCCGCGTCATCGACGACCGGCTTCATGCCCGTGCTGATCAGTGCGGCCGTCAGCTGGTCGAGCTTCGGCGGTTCCTTGACCTCTGCGATCGGCGCGACCGCAGCGCACTGCTTCTTGTCGGCTTCGGCCGGGCCCGACTTCGGGCTCGCGACCGCGATGCTGCCGTCGCACGGCGCGTAGACGCGATAGCCGACGAGATCGAGCGCGATCACCGACTTGCCGTCGACCTTCAACATCGACGAAGCCCGTTGCCGCGGCACTTTGACGAGCACCTGCACGCGCGCGTTGCTGACCGAGCGCGCGTACGCTTTTGCCGCGGCCTCGTCGGCGAACTGCTTTGCGGTGTCGCTCATCGGCCCGGTCTTCAGCTTGCCGCCCTCGAACTTCGGCGGGTTCAAGTCCTTGTCGGTGACGATGAAGAACGTCTTGCCGTCGATGTCGACGCCCGCGCAGCGAATGCACGCCGACAGCGTGACCGGGACCGATTTTTTCTGCGCGCTCCATGCGCCGACGTCGAACGCGTCATTGTCGGCATCGAGCAGCAGCGTGGGACCGGTGAGCTCGGCAGCGCGCGCATCGCGCACGCGCCGGCACTGGCGCTGGTGCGTGTCATCGCCGTTATCGCACGCCGCGGTGAGCGCCCACACGAGGCTCTCGATGCGGCCCACTCGCTGCGCGCCGGTGGCACGCGCCTCGAACGTGTCCTCAGCGAACGCGGGTGCCGCGACGACTAGAGACAACAGTGCGAACAGAACGAGCGCGCGCATTACTGGAGCTTGTGCGTGAGATACGCCTTGAGGCGCAGCTCGGCATCGGTGGGATCGTTGATCACGATCGGCACGGTCTTCTCGAGCTCTTCCGACAGCGACGTGTAGAGCTGCTTGCGCGCCGATTCTTCCTCGAGGAGCTGCGCGGTGGTGAGGCCGCGCACCGGCGTCTCGCCGACCTTCGAGCAGTACGCCTTGAGCTTGTCATAGAGCGGACCGCCGAGGAACGCGACGATCTTTTCGGACTGGTTCGCCATGCGCTCGAGCGACGCTTCGGCGCTCGTCGGCAGCGTGCCGCGATTGTGATCCTGCGTGAGCGCCGCGCACACGCGCAGCACCATGACGTCGTCGATCACGCCGATGCCCTCGTTCCAGTCTGGAATCAAGTCCATCTTGCTAACCAGATACTGCAGCGCACCGGCCGCGATCTTGCGCGACTTGTCGTCGGCGTTCTTCGATTCGAGCAACGCCTTGAATGCGTCGGTATCTTGGCGAATCGTCTCCGCCCAGCTCTTAAAGCCGTCGATGTGTGCCACGCAGTCCTCCTTGGCGGGACCGTACCTCAATTGCGTGTAGGATGGATCTATGCGCGGCGTGGTGATCGCGATCCTGCTCGCAGGCTGCGGAGGCGGCGAGCCGCCGGCGAACGTCGACGCGCACCCGGGCGGCCCGCTGTGCAGCAAGCAGCTCTACGACCATTGCATCGAAGAGCATGACTGCGAATCCGGCATCTGCCAGCCGTTCGGTGCGTTCACGGTGTGCACCACGGCCTGCACGCCGACCGGCACGGCCTGCCCCGACGACAAGAGCGGCGCGCCGGCGGCATGCGACAACAACGCCTGCAAGCCGAGCGCGCCGAACATGTGCCATCTGCCCGGCCAGTAAGGCGCTACTTCTTCATCAAGTCTTGGATCAGCTTCGTCGACTGATCCGCCGCGATCGACACCGACACGGTCTTCTTGATCCCGGCCGCCTCGTTGACGAACGTGACCTTGTGCACCCCCGCTGACAGCGGGATCGCGCGTTGCGGAGTGGTCAGGCCCGTCGGCTTGCCATCGATGTGGATGTCACACGGCGGCTTGCTCGACACCATCAGCGTGCCTTCGCCCGCCGGCGCCGCGACCTTCTTCTCCGCCTTGTCGGCCTTGTCTGCCTTCGGCGCTTCGACCTTCGGCGCTTCCGCCTTCTTCTCCGCCTTCGCTGCGTCGAAGCTCGGCTCGGCGATCTTCGAGTCCGCCTTCGGCAGCGTCGTCTTCTTGTCGGCCTTCGCCGGCTTCTCGACGAACGAGTCGCCGAGCGACGCGGACGCGGTCTTGCTCGCGCTCGACGAGCTCCGGCTCTTCGCGCGGCTGAGCGTGACATCGAGCCGCGACGTCTTGGTCGGATCGAGCGGCGCCATCTGCGTCGGCCGGCCGGCGAGCGTGAAGATCACGTCGTACTTGCGCGTCGGATCGAGCGAGGTCGCGAGCGGCGTCGAGCCGAGGAACGACGTCTTGCCGTTGTCGACGAGCATCACCGTCGCGCCCGATGGCTTGCTGTCGATGCGCACGTCGACGAGCTTGACGACACCGCGCGGCGTCTGCACTTCGCGAATCTGCGGCGGTGCGCCGGAGGTCTTGACCGACTTCACTGCGACGGGTGCCTCGGTGGCCGGCGCTTCGATCTTCGCTTCGGCTTTCGCGGGCTCGGCCTTCGGCGCTTCGACCTTTGCAGGCTTCGGCGCCTCGACCTTCGCTTCCACTTTGGCGGGCTCGGTCTTCGGTGCTGCGACCTTCGCGGGCTCCGGCGCTTTGCCGGAAACCACCGCCTTCGTCGCCGCCGGGAACATCGACTCGCTCGCGGGTTCCGCCGGTGCGGGCTCTGCCTTCGCGGCTTCGGCAGTGGCCTCTTGCTTCGCGACCGCTTCCGCCTTCGTCGGCGGCTCGGCCTCGACGGCCGCGGGCGCGGCCTCGCTCGGCACGGTGGCCATGTGATGCACGTCGCCCTGCGGCGCGGCTGCTTCGGTCAGCGCAGCGGCGGGCGCTGCACTTGCCTTCTTCTTGCCGCCATCGCCGTCGAACGCGAAGAACCCGCCGACCATCACGCCGATGATCGCGAGGATGATCGTCGGCACGATCAGCTTCTTGACGAGCGCGAGCGTGTCAGCGCGGGGCTTCACGACGACCGCGGTGCCATCCCACGTCTGCTCGTCGACCTTGTGGACGGCGCCGCTGACGTCGAACCAGCTGTCGGCCTTGACGACATCGCCCGTCATATCGACGCGCGGCCGGCCGATCACCGGATACTGCTGCGGCACCGCGGGCCGCGATTCGAACGGCGCGGCGACGGGCGCGGTGAGCGGCGGCAGCGTGGGCACGCTCGGCACGGTCGACCGGCCGCGCTGCGGGGTCGGCGAGCTCGAGCGCTGCGGGGCCGGCGAGCTCGCGCGCTGCGGTGGCGGTGCACTCGGCCGCTGCGCCGGGACCGGCGACGTTGCCCGCGCGGTGCGCGGAGGCGGCGGCAGCGCTGACGACGACGAGGTAGCGCGCGGGTGCGTGGTCGGCCGCGACAGCGGCGGGATCGTGTTGCCGCGCTCCGGGTCGGCGGTCGACATGCGGACCGGCGTCGGGATCGCGGGCATCGGCTGCGAAGTCGAGTGCGGGGCGCGGCCGCGCGGCAGTGGCGCGACTTCACCGGCGCCGCGCATCGGCGGGATCGCCGAGGTCATGCGAGGCGGATTGACCGGCGTCGACTTCGGGGCAGAGAACAGATCCGCACTGGGCTCGGCCTGCGGCTTACCGCTCTGCACCAGATTGATCAGCTCGTTCACCGCGGTCGACTCGGTCTTCGCCATGACTCTCACTCCCAACTTGCAGGCGCGAAGAATCGCGAAGTGACCTCCCTCCAGCAAGGGAAATCCCCTGACTCGGGTGATCACCCTGAATCTCGATCGATTTCGATCACCTACGCGATCTCGGGTCTAAGATCGCGAAATTTCATTGACGAATAAGTGACCATACATCTATGGTAGGGCCATCGATGGGGCCCGAGAGCGCGTTCGTCGACCTCCGCCGGTTGGCTGATTGGTTCGCGTCGCTGCCGTCCGCCGATCGATGCGGGCACCGCGGTTTGTCGATCGAGCGCATCGTGGTCCGGCTCGGTGTGACGTGTGTTCCGCTGCTCGGCCGCGAGCT
>DATDCH010000385.1:0-10164 GCA_036524455.1 Kofleriaceae bacterium
ATGATCTCGATCGCGGCTGCAACCGCGTCGCCGAGCTCGGTGAACGATGCAAACACGCCGTCGCCGAGCGTCTTGATCACGGCGCCGTTGCGCGCGTTGATCGCGGCCGTCGCGTCACGCCAATGTTCTTGCACGAGCGCGAACGCGCGCGCGTCGCCGACCTTGTTATAGAGATCGACCGAGCCGACGAGGTCCGTGAACAACACCGCGAGCCGACCGATGCCGAGCGGCAACCCGGCCGCAGGCGCATCGGTGCCGAACAGATCGGTGAAACCGGGAATCGTGCAGATCAGACCGCCGTGCGCGCGCAACGAGCGCCAACCCGCGCGCTCGATCTGCAGCCGCGCTGGATACGTGCCGCGATTGATCACGTGCAGCGTCTGCGCGGGCGCCGGCGTGTCGGCGAGCGTGATGCCCGCATCGTCGACGACAATCGCAACACCGCCCGTGCTGCGCCGCTCGACAGTGAGCGAGCGCGTCGTGCCACGCGCGCGCAGCATGATGTCGCCGTCGGGCAGCG
Organism: Kofleriaceae bacterium; assembly: GCA_036524455.1. Taxonomy (GTDB): domain Bacteria; phylum Myxococcota_A; class Polyangia; order Haliangiales; family Haliangiaceae; genus JABFXX01. The sequence goes on from DATDCH010000385.1 coordinate 521, forward strand.
GACCGACTTCGCGACTGCCGCCCGGCGGCACCGTGACATAGCCGTGCACGTGCGGGCGAAAGAACGGGGACGTCGCGCAGTACACGACACGCTCCACCTTGCGGATCGACGGATGCACCGTGAACGTCGCGTGCACGTTCGTGGCGAAGTCGACGTCGTACGAGATGTTGCACTCGTCGCAGTGAATGCGGCCGCGGATCGCGTCGAGGCGCGGCACCGCCTCGGCACCGACACGGCAGCTCGGGCAATCGATTTGCCACTCGAGCTCGGTCAAGCCGGAACGGGTCGCGTGCAAGAACGCTTCGATCGTGTGGCGGCCGTCGACGCGCCACGCCGCCGCCATCTCGAGCGGATGAATCTGGGTGACGGCTTCGTCGGCCTGATCGGTCAATAGCTCGACCACACGCTGGCGCACACCGTCGTCGACCGGCGCGCGCGCGAATCGCTCGAGCCGCTCGACCAAGCCGGGTGTCGGTACCGTGTGTGGACCGCTCGCGATCGATTTCGCCTTCGTCGCGAGCAATGCACGTCGCGCATGCACTGCAGGCGGTGCGTCGGCATCGGCCGCGAGCTCGGCGTGACGGGCGAGTGAACGCTGCGCCGCGCGCACGTACAGCCGCAACAGGATCGCCATGTGCAGCATCAGGAACGGCACGAGCAGCCAGCCGAAGCCGACCGGCTCGACGCCGACGCTCATCCGTACGCGTGTGGTCTTCGGTTCGTTCCCGGGATCGCAGCGCAGGTCGAGAAACCCGGTGCGCGTGAAATGGCTGAGGCCACCGCGGTACCGGCGCTCGCCGTGCAGGAACGTACCCGCCCAGTACTCGCCTTCCTCGGCGAAGTGCTGAGGCACGAGGTTGAACCGCGCGTGGCCGATCCGTGTGCGTGACGTCGGATCGTCAGGATCGAGCAGCTCGTACGTGTAGCGCGAGCCAGTCACGCCGATCAGGCGATCCCACCGATTCGTATCCGAGAGCAGACCGAACACGGCGGGGCAGGGAGCCGCGATCACCCGCTCTACAGAGACCTGCGGCCGAGACCCCACACGAGAATGTTACCGCGATCAGTCGGTGCACTTCTCGTATTGATCGCACGTGTTGACCTTGTGGACGCAGTTCGCGCGGGTACGGATCTCGGTGTACATCTCGGTAACCATCTGCTTCGTCTCGCCCTCGACGCTGCTCGTGTCGTTCTTGAACGCCTCTTCGCACATACCGCCCAGCATCAGCTTTGCGGTCTTGCGTTCGTTCGAGGGGGCGGATTGCAAGTCGTCGTCGCACTTCATCGCGAGGTCGACGTACGTCTCGCACTGGGGATAGTCCTTCTTGCAGCCGCTGAGGGCGAGGGACGCTAGGAGCAGGGTCGAAAGTAGAGTGCGCATCGTAAGGAGACGAGCCGCCTACGTAGGCGCGGTCGCACAAAAAGTGGATGTGGTAAGAAACCGCGTGCCTCCTCGCGTTCTTACCGGCATCAAACCCACCGGCACGCCCCATATCGGCAACCTGCTGGGCGCGATTCGCCCCGCCCTCGAGCTCGCAAACCAGGGCCTCGAGGCGATGTACTTCATCGCCGATTACCACGCGCTGACGACGGTCCATCCGCCGGATTACAAGCCCGACGACCTGCGCCAGCTGACGTACGAGGTTGCCGCCACGTGGCTCGCAGCGGGTCTCGATCCCGAGCGCACGCTGTTCTATCGCCAGTCCGACATCCCCGAGATCTTCGAGCTCGCGTGGGTGTTCTCGTGCTTCACGTCGAAGGGCTGGGCGAACAAGTCGCACGCCTATAAGGATCACGTCGCCAAGGCGCAGGAGGCGGGCGAGACCGATGTCGATGCGGGTATCAACATGGGCGTCTATAGCTATCCGATCCTGATGGCCGCCGACATCGTCGCGTTCGACGTCGATCTCGTCCCCGTCGGCAAGGATCAACAGCAGCACGTCGAGATCGCGCGCGACATCGCCCAGCGCATCAACCACGCCTACGGCAAAGACGTCCTCAAGCTGCCGAAGGCCAAGATCGACGACAACACAGCGGTCGTGCCCGGTATCGACGGCAAGAAGATGAGCAAGAGCTACGGCAACGTGATTCCGATCTTCGCGTCGCCGAAGCAGATGAAGAAGGCGGTCAATCAGATCGTGACCGACTCCTTGCCGCCCGAGACGCCGAAGGATCCCGACGCATCGACGATCTTTGCCATCTACAAAGCGATCGCCACACCTGACGAAACGCGCGAGCTCGCCGATCGCTATCGCGCCGGCATCGGCTGGGGCGACGCGAAGAAGGCGCTGCTCGACCGCATCGAGGCCGAGGTCGGTGCGGCCCGCACGCGCTACGACGAGCTAATGGCCGATACGGCGAAGATCGATGCGCTGCTCGCGAAAGGTGCGGAGAAGGCACGCGTCACCGCACGGGCCACGCTCGACCGGGTACGCAAGGCGATCGGCATCTCGCGCTAAGCGCTGCGCTGCAGCATCGTTGAACTGCGCGCATTACGCCGCCGGATCGTCGACAGCTTGCGGCACGTGCAGTCGCGCGTTGACGAATCTGCGGATGCGAGCACGGCATCAAGGCACCCGGTGGCCGCGGCGAGTGCCGATGGCTGCGTCGGCTTTCACGGCGAAGTCGCGCTGTGCAGGCGCGGTGCGCGCACGACGAGTCGCGCGCTGCCGAGAACGCGAAACGTAACTGCTGGTCGCGAAACCTCCCGGGCGAGTTTCATGGATCGACATCACGTGACGGACGGGAGATCGCAAGCGTCGTGCAGGCGCGAGCGGTTGGCGTGGGTCGGTAAACAGATCGGTAGAAGAGGAGGTCGACGCTCTCGCGCTTTCTTCTAAGCGATCTAGCGCGTCTTCGTCGGTCGATCGCGGTTGCGCGACGATTGCGATCTGCTCCTCGCGACGCGCGGGGGTAACTGCCTATTCGATCTAGCGGTTTTCGTTGGCCGCGGGCGCGGAGCCGCGGGGTGGCACTGCGACGTCGTCGGTCGTTGCCGGCGAATCCGTGGGCGGCAGCGCCAGCTCCTCGGAAGGTGCGGCGCCACGTGGAGGCGGTTTGGCTGCACTCGACTCTCTCTCGGCAACGCAGGTCGCGAACTTCTTGCAGTCCTTGATCGACCAGCACGCGAAGATGCCATCGACGTAGCCGGTGCCGATATCGCCCTGGCACGAGGTCTTGTGGATATCGATGTTCTGCCTGCGCTCCTTCGAAGGCGGCGTGCGGTCCTTGGCGAGATCGTCTTCGATCAAGCCTGTGAATCCTGGATCGAGGCCATTCAAATTGGCGACCATGAGCTCGTCCGTACACATGATCGCGCGCGATGCGGTGAGCCGGCATCGCTCCCACTCGTCGGCTGCTTTGTACGTCGCTTCGTCGGGACGGTCGGGCAGCGAGTCGCACGCGGCGCCCGCGATCAGCGTGAGCAGCGCGAGCAGCGAGATATGAGTGGGGCGCCTCATGCGAGCGCCTCGAGCGCGAGCAGTGGATCGCCCTGGTTGACGTCGGCACCGTCGGCGACCAACACGTCCCGCACGCGCGCGCGGGCCGGGAAGGTGTCGCCGCCGTACGTGACGCGATGGAATGTCTTCATCACTTCGAGTAAGCAGATGGTGGCGCCGGTCGAAAGCTCGCCGCCTGCCTGCACGAACGCGGGCTTGTCGGGCGCGGGTCGGCCGTAGAAGCGACCACTCGTCGGCGCGCGGAACACGAGGCCGAGCGCTGCGCCGCCGATGGCAGCGTCGGCGGCGGCGCCGGTCGCGGCAGCGATCGAGATGTCGGTCGCGACGCGGAACAACACGTCGTTGTACGAGACCGGGCGACGGGCGAGCGCAGGGCCGGGCGGGAGCTTGACGAGGCCGCGAATGGCGGGCGCGGTGATGCGCAGCGTGCGGCCGAGGACGTCGAGCTCGCCGATGACATCACCTTGCGTGACGAGGTGATCGGCGGCGACGAGGAGGTGAAACCAGCCCGGCGCGGGCGCGCGCACTTCGTCGCCGGAGAGCAGTGCAATCATCGGGCGCCCCCGTGACGCGCGCGGCAGTTGCCGACCAACGAAGTGGCAGCGCCTGTGATCACCGCGGACCTCCGACCAAGACGCGGAGGTCGTGCAGCGACCAGATGCGCGGGTTCTTGACGCGGCGATAGCCGGTGTTCTGGTACGCCATTTCGGTGAGGGCGGCGAGGTAGGCGCGCAGCTCGCCGAGCTCGACGATCTCGTCGGTGTCGAGCTGGCGCGCGGCGACGAACGGATCCATGTCGCGCTCGATGCGCGCTTCGGTGTCCTTCATACCAGCTTCGATCTTTGCGCGCTCGGCCGGGTCGGTGGCCATGATCTGGAAATCGTCGTCGAGCTTCGTGTTGAACGCAGCGATCGCGAGCGTGCGGCCCTCCATGACGGAGAGGCGGGCGTAGGAGGTCGAGAGCTGCACGACCGGGTCGTAGGGCAGGCCGCTCATCGCGTAGTAGCCAGCGCCGGAAGCTTTGCGGAGCAGGACCGTGAACATCGGCGTCGTGTTCGTCGAGTTCGTGTAGATGAGAGAGGAGCCGTAGGCGAGCAGGCCGTGCGCTTCGGCTTCGTGGCCGATGTCGAAGCCGGAGATGTCTTGGAGCCAGATGAGCGGGATGCCGTCATCGTTGCACGCGCGAGAGAAGGCGGAGATTTTGGCGATGCCGCCGCGGTAGAGGATGCCGGCGGGGCGCTGGCGACCCGGGTGCTCGGGATCTTTGACGAGACCTTGGCGATTGATCACGAAGCCGGCGTACAGGCCGGCGACGCGACCGATGCCGCAGATCATTTCTTCGCCGACCTCGGGCATGACCTCCCAGAACAGGGATTGATCGACGAGGCGGGCGAGGACCTGGTGTGCGTCGTAGGCCTCGCGATGATCGGCGGGGACCATCGCGGCGAGCTCGGCGGGCGCGAAGCGCGGGTCGATCGTGGCGAGGTCACCGCGGTAGAAGTCGGCGCCACTCGAGGGCAGGCGGGCGACGTCGCGGCGCAGGCAGGTGAGGAGTGTGTCGTCGTCGGGGACGCGGACGTCGGCGCAGCCGGATTGATGGACGTGGATTTCGGGACCGCCGATGTCGAGCGAGGTGATCTTTTGCGACTTGGCGCCTTTGATGAGCGCGGCGCCCGCGATCACCATGTACGCCTGCTCGGTCATGTAGACGCGGTCGGAGATGATCGGCATGTAGCCGCCACCTGCGATGCAGTCGCCGAACACGCCGGCGATCTGGGGCACGCCGTTCGCGCTGAGCAGCGAGTTCATCTTGAAGATGTGGCCAGCACCGCGCGCGCCCGGGAATGATTTGGATTGCTCGGGAAGGAAGAGGCCCGAGCAGTCGACGAGGTAGATCGTGGGCAGGCGCAGGCGGAGCGCCATCGTTTGCGCGCGCTGGATTTTTTCGGGCGTGCGCGGCCACCACGCGCCGGAGGCGACCGTGTTGTCGTTCGCGATCACCATGCACCAACGACCTTCGACACACGCGAACGCGGTGACCACGCCTGCGGCGGGCGATTTTTGGTCGCCCGGGAAGACCTCACCGTAGTTGACGAACGTGCCGACCTCGAACGTGCGCGTGCCCGGATCGATCAGGCGCGCGATGCGCTCGCGACTCGTCAGCTTGCCTTTCTTGTGAACGCGATCGACGTACGTCGGGCCCCAACCGGCGTGCACTTCGGCGCGCCGCGCGCGCAGCCGGTCTTCGAGCGTTGCGAGTGCCGTGCGTTGATCGATCGCGGTCCGGTCGTCGACGAGCTTGTTCAGCGGATCACCGATCGGGACCAGCGGGACGAACGCCATTGCGGCGCACGGTACTACAACGCTGTGGGGCTCAGGCTCAGTACCAGTGGTTCTTCTCCCAGAACTTCCGCGCGTTCGCCCAGCCGCCGTAGCGGTCGTTGACGTAGCCGGATGCGCCCGCGTACTGGTGGTCGAGGTTCGTCGACTGCCAGTTCCCACCTTGGTAGTGCTTGCGATTCGCCTTGATCATCTGAAACGCACCGAACGCGCTCGACGTCGGATTCTGGGCGTTCGTGCGGCCACCCGACTCCTTCATCATGATCCAACGCGCGTTGGGATCCATATCCGTGCCACCTGCGCCACCACAGACGCAAGCGAGGGTCTCGAGATCGAGCGTGTCGAAGCTGGTAGACATGGCAATACCTTTCGTGGGCTACGAGAGCCACAAATCGCCAGTCGAGTTCTGCACTTGAGGTGCCATTCGCTGCTCGCAAACTCGAGGATGCGTTTTGTCTACGCAGAACCAAATGTGCAAACCGCGGTGAGCGCGCTCACGCTGCAAGCACGCGATGCCGCGATCGCTGGGAGACTCCCACCCACGGCAAGGACTTTAGTGACCGCGGCAAGTCGAGCAGCCGCTGTGCACGTTACGGAGGCCAACCGGGGATCGATCGCGTGTCGTATGCGCCGGTGCGAAACGCTTCGCTCTGCAGGATCGCGAGGTGCATCGGAATCGTGGTCGGCACGCCTTCGACTGCGAACGCGGTGAGCGCGCCGATCATCTTGGCGATCGCGGCGTCGCGCGTCGCGTCGCGCACGATCACTTTCGCGAGCAGCGAATCGTAGAACGGTGGCACCACGTACCCCACCTCGACGTGCGTGTCGACGCGGATCCCTTCGCCGCTCGGCGGCTGCCAAGCGGTGATCTTGCCCGGTGCCGGCGCGAAGTTGTTGGTCGGATCCTCGGCGTTGATGCGGCACTCGATGACGTGGCCGGTGAGCGCGATGTCGGCTTGCTGCCACGTCAGCGGGCGACCGGCGGCGATCTCGAGCTGCGCGATCACGAGGTCGCGGCCCGTGCGTTCTTCGCTGACCGTGTGCTCGACTTGGAGGCGGCAGTTCATCTCCATGAAGCGCAGCGTGCCGCCATCCAGCAGCATCTCCATCGTGCCGGCGCCGACGTAGCCGATGCGCGCGGCAGCACGGGCGGCCGCGGTGCAGACTTCGCCGCGCTGATCGCTCGTCAGCGCTGGCGACGGGCTCTCCTCGAGCAGCTTTTGGTGATTGCGCTGGATCGTGCAGTCGCGCTCGCCGAGATGGACGGCGCGACCGTAGCGATCGGCGAACACTTGGATCTCGATGTGGCGGCCGCCCTCGATGAGCTTTTCGAGGAACACGCGGTCACCACCGAACGCGGCGCGCGCTTCGGCCTGGGCCTCGCCGTAGACCTGCTCGACCTCGTCGAGCTTGCGCGCGATCCGCATGCCGCGACCACCGCCGCCATTCTCGGCTTTGAACAGCACGGGGAAGCCGACCTCGGCCGCGACGCGCTTGGCGTCGGCGCCATCCGCGAGCACACCGGCCGAGCCGGGAATCACGTGCAGGCCGGCGGCGACCATCGCGGCTTTCGCGCGCGTCTTGCTGCCCATCAGCGATGTGACATGCGGCGGCGGCCCGACGAACGTAACGCCGTGCTGCGTGCACAGCGTCGCGAGCAGCGGGTTCTCGGAGAGAAAGCCCCAGCCCGGGTGCAGTGCGGTGCAGCGCGCTTGCACGGCGGCTTGCACGACGCGCTCGACGTCGAGGTAGCTCTGCGCCGCGCGGCCCGGACCGAGCACGACGACGTCGCGGCCGCGCGTATACGGCGCGTCACGATCGGCTTCGCTGACTGCGAACACCGGCGTGATGCCGAGCGCATCGCATGCGCGCGCGACTCGCACGGCGACTTCGCCGCGATTTGCGACGAGCAGCCGATGGAACAGAGGAGGCGGCATGGAGCGAGTCGAGAGTTGCGGGGCGAATCCGAGCCGCAGCTGCGCGCTACAGCTTGAGCAGGCAGGCCTCGGAGCTCGACACCTCGAACTTGCCGGGCGCTTCCATGTCGACAAAGCTCACGACGCCGTCCTTGATGTGGAGGAGGCCGCGGCGCGCGCGCACGCCCATTTGCGCCTTCGTCAGATCGACGTCGATGCCGAGCGCCTTCGAGAAGTCGGCGTTGCCGTCGGCGAGCATCACGATTTTGCCGAGCGCCTCGTGCTGCTCGGCCCACGCCTTCATCGTCCACGCGTCGTTGACCGACAGGCACACGACCATGTCGACGCCCTTGGCCTTGAGCTGTGGCAGATCTTTGACGTAGCCGGGCAGGTGCTTCGTCGAGCACGTCGGCGTGAACGCGCCGGGCAGCGAGAACAGGATCACGTTCTTGCCCGCGAACAGCTCGGCGGGGTTCACGTCGCTGCCGCCTTCGGGGGTGGCTTGCTTGATGGTGACGGAGGGAATCTTGTGGCCGACTTCGATCATGCCGCTGGGTTACCACACCTCAGGAAGGCGCGGACAACCGGGTCGGCCGGATCGTCGGCCGCGGCGGAGACGGTTCGTCGCACGAACGCGGTAGCGGTAAGTCGCAGAGTAGCTTGACGGCGACCGACGCCATCGTCATGCCGAACACCGACGGCACGAACGCGATCGAGCCTTCGACGCGATTCTTGTGCTCGCAGTCGTTCACGCCGTTCTGCCCACCCGGGCACACGCAGCGGAACGCGCCATTGTCGTACTCGAGCAGCTGCGGCGGTTGCGGCGGTTCCTCGGAGAACACGGCCCATACGCCGGTGCGCTGCGTGCAATCGAGGTCGTGCTTGCGCCGCAGATTGCGGCGGAGGTCGCGCGCGAACGGATCGATGCGGGTCTCGCTGAGATCGGCGACGCGGACTTGCGTGGGATCGAGGCGCGCAGCGGCGCCCATCGCCGACACGATGCGCAACCGATCGCGCACGCACGTCGCGATCAAGTGCATCTTCGCCGCGACGTTGTCGATCGCGTCGATCACGACGTCGGGCTCCGGCACGAGCAGGCGGGCGGAGGTTTCGGGGCCGTAGAACTCGGCGCGCGCTTCGATCGTCGCGTCGGGATTGATCAGGCGCAGGCGCTCGGCCATCACCTCGACCTTCGACTTGCCGAGCGTGCCCTTCATCGCGTGGAGCTGGCGATTGACGTTGGTGACGCAGATCCGATCGTAGTCGACGAGGATGAGGCGGCCGACGCCGCTGCGCACGAGCGCTTCGGCCGCGAACGAGCCGACACCGCCGACGCCGAACACGGTGACCGTCGAGCGCGCGAGCCTCGCGATGCCTGCATCGCCGAGGAGCCGCGCTGCACGATCGAACCGCCGGTGCGTCATGCGCGGCACTCTAACCGAAATCGCCAAATAGCCGACGGGCATTTGCGGTGGTCAGCTCGGCGATCTCCCGAGGAGAAACGCCGCGCGCAGCGGCCAAGCCCGCAATGACGTCGGCCACATAGGCCGGCTCCGAACGGCCGCCCCGGTGCGCGGCGGGCGCCTGGTCGGGCGCGTCGGTCTCGGCGAGCAGCATGGTGGCGGGGATGGCTCGGGCGGCGGCGAGCGGCCTGCGCGCGTTGGGATACGTCACCGGGCCGGCGAACGAGAAGCACAGATCGAGCGCGCGGTAGACCGGCACGAGGTGCTCGCCGCCCGAATAGCTGTGCATCACGCCGCCGACCTCGTGCGCGCGCTCCTCTTTCAGGATGCGCGGCGCGACATCGTGCGCGCGCAGCACGTGGATCACGACGGGCAGGCGCAACGCGCGCGCGACCCGGAGGTGCGCGCGAAACAGCCTCTCCTGGAGTGCTTGGTCGGCGGTGCCGCCGTCGAGGCCGCACTCG
>DATDCH010000386.1:0-22130 GCA_036524455.1 Kofleriaceae bacterium
AGGTCGCCCGCGTGGTAGCCGCCGACGTGCGCGCTGCAGGCAGCGAGGACTCGGTGATCCTGACGAGCTTCGATCCGCGCAAGCTGCGCGCCGTGCTGTCCGCGTATCCACGCCTCGCGACCGGCTTCTGTTTCGACGACACCATGCTCGATTTCGCGGGACCGCTTCTCGAGCGCGTGCCGCGGCTGCGCTCGAAGCTGTCGCTACCCGCCGATGGTCACCTCCGCACGACGGCGCGCATGCTGCTCAACCGGATCCTCGAGTCGAACCTGGTCGGCCGCCTGCTCGGCACGCGCGTCGTTGGCGCCGAGCACACGATCGTCGGCAGCCGCACCGTCAAGAGCCTTCACGATCAAGGCATCGCGATCGGTACGCACACGTTGTTTCCGCTCGGCTCGACGACGGGCAAACCGATCTCGCCGAGCGCGATGACCGCACAAGAGGTCGAGCGGCTCGTCGGCCTCGGCGTCGACTGGATCGAGAGCGATGATCCCGAGCGGCTGCTCGCGTTGATCGGTTAGCGCAGTCGCTTGCGCGATTGATGCATTCGGCTCGCGGAGGTGAATTCCCGTTGCTCGCGCCTAGGGACTCTGGCTAGTTGATCCGCGATGAGAGCCTCGTTCGTGTTGTGGGTGTTGCTCGCGGCGTGCAGCTCGCCGTCGGGCGCTAACGATCAAGTCGATGCGGCAGGCGGCGGTGGCGATGATGGCAACGGCACATTGATCGATGCGCCGTCATCGAGCGCCACGTGCGAAGGCAAGACGACGCAGCCGCTCGACGCGACGTGGAACATCATGGTCGGTGGAACGATGCGCGTCGCGCGCGTGCACGTGCCGGCGAGCTACGATCCGCAGAAGCGCACGCCGCTGGTCGTCGACATCCATGGCCGCACGGGTAGCGCGATGGGCGAGATGAGCCTGACCGGCTCGATCGCGAAATCGAACGCCGAGGGTTTCATCCTGATCCATCCCGAGTCGGGCGTATCGCCGACGGCGTGGAACTCCGGCACGTGCTGCGACCCCGCGAGCTCGAGCAACATCGACGACACCGGCTTCTTCCGCAAGCTGCTCGACGAGGCCGAGGCGAAGCTGTGCATCGACACCAAGCGCATCTACATGATGGGGATGTCGAACGGTGGCTACCAATCGAATCGCATGGCGTGCGAGCTCGCCGACCGCGTCGCGGCGATCGGTCCAGTGACTGGTTTGCTGCTGTTCTCGGGCTGCGCGCCGAGCCAACCGGTGCCGGTGATGATGTTCAATGGCACGTCCGATAACCTCTCGCTCTATCAATACGTCCCGCACATGGTGAACTTCTGGAAGGGCAAGAACGGCTGCACGACGATGACGCAGACCTATCAGAACGGCCACGTCACGTGCGTCACCCATGGCGGCTGCACGGCCGGCGCCGATGTCGTGCTGTGCACCGTGGAGGGCGGTGGTCACCAGTGGCCGGGCGGGCAAGAGCTGCCGTTCCTCGGTCACAAGTGCGATGACATCATCGCGACGGACGCGCTGTGGGACTTCTTCAAAGCGCACCCGAAGCCATGATCCGCGCCGCACTGCTGGTCCTCGTCGCGTGTAACAGCTCCTCGTCGATGCCGGCCGTCGACGACGCGGCATCCAGCAGCGGCGACGCCCCCGGCGACTCGACGATGATCGACGCGCCGGTCCAGACCGCGACCTGCGAAACCAAGACTGCCCAGCCACTCGACGCGACGTGGTCGGTCACGGTCGGCACGGTGACGCGCACCGCGCGGGTCCACGTGCCGGCGAGCTACGACCCGAGCAAGCGCACGCCGCTCGTCATCAACCTGCACGGCCGCACGAGCAACGGCACGCAGCAGGCGTGGCTGTCGCACGCGATCCAGAAGTCCGATGCGGCGGGCTACATCGTCATGCATCCCGAGTCGAGCACGTCGCCGACGAGCTGGAACGCGGGCGGTGGCTGCTGCGACCCGGCGGCCGCGCAGAACGTCGACGATTCGGGGTTCATCCGTAAGCTGCTCGACGACGCCGAAGCGAAGCTCTGCATCGACACGTCTCGCGTTTACGTCACCGGACTGTCGAACGGCGGCTACCTCGCCCACCGCGTCGCGTGCGAGATGACCGACCGGATCGCCGCGATCGGCCCGGTCGCCGGCCTGCTCCAGCTGCAGACCTGCGCCCCGACCAAGCCGATGCCGGTCATGCTCGTCCACGGCACTTCCGATACGCTCGTCCCCTACGACTGGGTCCCCCCGACGGTGAACTACTGGAAGGCGAAGAACCAGTGCACGACGCAGGCGACGACCTATCAGAACGGCGCCGCGACCTGCGTGACCCACGGCGGCTGTACCGGTGGCGCCGACGTCGTGCTGTGCACGATCACCGGCGGCGGTCACCAGTGGCCGGGCGGCGAAGAGGTCCCGTTCCTCGGTACGAAGAGCGACGACATCATCGCGACCGACGCGATGTGGAATTTCTTCGTCGCGCATCCGCGGCTGTAGTCGCGCCACGCACTGCGACTGCGACGTCGCCTGCGACGTCGTGGGACAAGCGATTCGCGCGTTGGTCAGGCGCAACCCCAACGTGTGCACGCGCGTGCATTGGCACGTTGCTTGATGAAGCGACCGTGCATGTCCTCATATCGGGTGTTGGCTGTCGTGTTGCTCTCCGCGTGTGCGACCACCGGAGCGTTGGGAATTGATCCGCAACCGTCGTCGCGTGGCCGTGTCGACCTCGTTCCGCCGGCCGCCGAGGAGACCGCGCAGGTGATCCCACAGGCGATCGCTCCGCAGCTGCCGAGCGCGGACCGGCTCGCCCGCACGATCGACGCGCGGCTCGGCGAGCGCGCCAGCGTCGACGTTCGCCTGTGCGTGACGCCGGCGGGCAAGCTCGCATCGGCAAAGCTCGAGCGCAGCTCTTCGCTCGCGAGCTTCGATGACGCCGTCCTCGCCGATGTCGCCAAGTGGCAGTTCGCCGCGCAGCCGGGCCCCGCCACACTACAGACGTGCGAGATCACCACGATCGTGTATCGCCCGCATCGCTAACGGCTGTATGGCGAATGCCGCGGGACACTACCCGAGCAGCTCTTGGTCGCGCGCGACCGCCTTCTGCAGCATGGCGACGAGCTCGCGCTCGACCTTCACGTAGTGCCCGAAGGCCGCCATCAGTCTCGGGTCTTGGAGCACCGCCTCGTCGTGCGCGCCCATTGGCAGGTTGCGATAGCCCGCCATATGCGCGGCGACCGCGGTGAGCTGCTCTGCGATCGCACGATGCTCCGCCGCGAGCTTGGTGTACGCCTCGTGCTCGACCTTCGAATGCGGATCGGAGAGCACGAGCGACGGGATATGCAGCTCGAGGTTTTCGGCGAGTGCGGCGATCAGCTCGCCGAGCTTGGCGGGAATCACCGAGTGCTCCGCGAGTCCCTTGCCGCACGTCATCTGGTCATCGCTCATGGACAAGGTTTACTGCAGACGCCGGCGCAGCGCTGCCGCTACGTGGTCCGCGAACGCAGTGGCGAGCCGCGGCTGCACACCCGGGAGCGACAGCAAGTGCACGGGCACTGGCGCCGGCTCGGCCGATCCAAGCACGATGCGCAGGCGGTCTGCTGCGACGAGCCGGTCGACTTGATACGACAGCACGCGGGTGATGCCGAGCCCGGCGAGCGCTGCATCGATCGCGGCTTGCGAGGTATTTACGACGAGCCGCGGCGCAACCTTGATCACGCGGCGATCGAATGACCACCGATCCGCGATCGGCGTCGTGCCGGTGAGCGCGATGCACGCGTGCTTGCCGAGCGCATCGAGCGAGCGCGGCATGCCTGCCGCGTCGAGGTACGCCGGGCTCGCGACGAGCACGGTGCGGACGTAACCGAGCTGGCGCGCGAGCAGCGCGGAGTCCGCGAGCGCGCCGATCCGCACGGCGAGATCGATGCCTTCGTCGGCGAGCGACACGATGCGATCGCCGAGCGCGAGCCGCACGTTGACCTGCGGATGGCGCGCAAGATACGCAGTCACGACCGGCAGCACATGGAGCTGACCGAACAGGACGGGCGCGGTGATCGCGAGCGTGCCGCGTGGCTCGGCGTCGTCGCCGGGTGACTCCAGCGCGTCGAGCTCCGCGATCAGATTGCGCGCGCGATCGAGGTAGCGCTCACCATCGTGCGACAGCGAGACCGAGCGCGTCGTGCGATTGAGCAGCCGGGTGCCGAGCCGGGCCTCGAGGGCCGCGACCGCGCGCGTGATTGCCTGCGGCGAGCGGCCGAGCTGACGCGCAGCGGCCGCGAAGCTCTTGTGCGTCGCGACGTGGACGAAAACGCGCCAGTCTTCGCTGCGATCCATTCTTCCTTACTTAGGAAGAATATATGCCGATTGCTATCATTGTTCTATCAGCTGATGCAATTCACCCTCATGGCATGGTCACCGACGAGCTTCGTGCCTTCCTCGCGCAGATCGACACCGCGTTCCTCGCGACGGCCAGCGCCGACGGCCAGCCGTACGTCCAGCATCGTGGCGGCCCCAAGGGCTTCCTGCGCGCGCTCGACGATCACACCATTGGCTTCCTCGACCTCGCCGGCAACCGCCAGTACCTGACGGTCGGCAACCTGCGCGAGAACGAGCGCGTGTCCCTGTTCCTCATGGACTACGCGCGGCGCCGCCGCGTCAAGGTGTGGGGTACCGCGCGGGCCGTGCCGCTCACCGACGAGCTACGCGCCGCGCTCGCCCTGCCCGGCCGCGTGCGTCCCGAGCGCGCGATCCTGATCACCGTCACGCGCTGGGACATCAACTGCCCCGCGCACATCCCGCAAAAGCTCGATGCGCAGGACGTCAAAGCGGCGATCGAACGCTATGAGGCGCACAACGCCGAGCTCGAGGCGCGGATCGCCGAGCTCGAGGCCCAGCTCGCGGCCCTGACCACGGGCACCGCTGCCGTCGCGCACCGCTGACTTCGTGCGCTGACCACGCGGCGACTACGCGTTGCGCGGCTGCACCGTGCTCGACACGGTGAGCTGCGTCGCGCGGCTGCGCGTCTCGATCTGGATCTCGACAGCATCAGCGTCGATCTGCACGTACTTGCAGATCACCGCCGCGATCTCGGCGCGCATCTCCTGGAGCCGCCCACCCTCGAGGCCCGTGCGGTCATGCGCGAGCACGAGGTGCAGTCGTCCCTTCGCGACTTCGCGACTGGATTTGCCGGCGAACAAGCTCTTGATGTTGTTCCACATGGTGAGCTCCTTACGCCGGGGTCGCCGACAGTCCGAGGGCGCGACCGATGCGGGTAAAGAAGCCGACTGGCTCGCGATCTTCAACTTCGAGACCGGCGAGTGCCTTCGCGATCCGTACGAACTCCTTGGCGGCGAGCGACTTGCCTTCGAGCACGAGCGGCACGCCTTTGTTCGTCGTCGCGATCACTTGATCGTCGAGTGGAATCGCGCCGAGCAGATCGAGCGCGAGGATCTCGATGACATCGTTCTGGCTCAGCATGTCGCCGCGCTTGACCAGGTTTGGCGAGATCCGATTGACCACGAGACGCGCCGGGACATCGGCCTGCGCGAGCAACCCGACGACGCGATCCGCATCGCGAATCGACGACACTTCCGGCGTCGCGACCACCACCGCTTCGTCGGCGCCCGCGATCGCGTTCTTGAAGCCTTGCTCGATGCCGGCCGGGCAGTCGATCAGCACGAAGTCGTATTGCATCTTGAGCTCGAACACGAGCGTGCGCATGTCGTCGGGCGTGACCGAGTCCTTGTCGTCGGTCTGCGAGGCCGGCAACAGCCACAGGTTCTCGATGCGGCGGTCTTTGATCAGCGCCTTGCTCACCGGGCACTTGCCTTGGATCGCATCGACGACGTGATAGACGATGCGGTTCTCCAGGCCCATCACGACATCGAGGTTGCGCAGGCCGATGTCGGCATCGATCAGCACGACACTGTGCCCAAGCTGCGCGAGCGCCGCGCCGAGATTGGCGGTGGTCGTCGTTTTGCCGACGCCGCCTTTGCCTGATGTGATGACGATGGCTCGACCCATGAGGTGGACTCCTTAGAGGCTGGTGGCGAGATTGCGAGGAAGCTTGCCGAGGTAGCGTTCGACGACAACGCTGTCGCCGGTGAGGTAAGCGATTTCGGGATCCGATCCGGGCGTGTCGCCAGCGGCCGCGCGCGCGACCTTGCGGCCGATGCGCAGCTGCTGCGGCTCGAGGCGCAGCGACAAAATGAAGCCGACGTCCTGGCCGATGCCGGCGTGCGCGGTACCGCGTAGGCGACCGAGCACGACGATGTAGCCGGTGGCGCGGACCTCGGCGCCGGGATTGACGTCGCCGAAAATGATCAGGTTGCCGATGTGCTCCATGATCACGCCCGAGCGCACGGGCCCCACGATCACGCGCGTACCGCTGGCGGGCTCGACCGGCAGCTCGGGCGTGGCGGCGAGTCGCAATGGCACGGCGGTCTGCGTGGGCTCTTCGAAGCTCTGGGCGCTGTCGTCAGCATCCGGCATCGCCTCGAGCTCGCTCAGTACGTCGATCAACGTAGGCGCTTCGAGCAGCTCGGGCAGCACGGGCGGCACCGCGAGCGGCTTGGCGTTTGCGTTCGTCGGCCCTTCGTCTTCGAATGGCGCCGAGCCGGTCGCGAGGTTCAGCTCCGGCACGCGGTCGAGGTCGTTTGCGAGCGACGGCTTCGCGGCGGTCACCTCGACGATCCGCAGCTCGAACATGATCATGATTTCATCGAGTCGGGCCAGACAGCCGGCCGGCAGCGGGCCGTCTTCCACGCGAATGCGCACATCGCTCCCGCGGAAAAACTCGGGCGCCTCATCCAACCGCTTCATCACATCGCTGGTGATGGCGGCCATGCTGGCGGTGCCGTCCACGATGACCTCGAGACCACGGGCCGTGCCACGCAGAAGCGCAGTCGGAACCTCCGGCTCTGCGATGACATCGGGCAGTGACTCGGAGCAGCTGTTGGTTTCCATCTGGTTTAGCCCCACCAAAAGGCCTAAATCACTCCGTACGGAGTGGGCAACTTTTCGACGAAACCCTGGAAGGTTGCCCGGCCCGGGCTAGACTCGTAGGGTGCAACGGCTTTCATTCCTCGTGCTCGCCGCGCTGATCAGTTGTTCACCTAAAGCGCCGGGCTCCACCGAGTCCAAGTCGGCCACCAAGGATGTGGGGCTAAACGCCTCGTCATCTGCGGCGGCCGAAGCGTTGCCCGCGCCCGACCCGCGCGAGAAAGCACTGGCTCAGTACGTGCTCAAGTTGATCGAAGAGGAGCACCTGCTCCGCAAGCGAATCAACGATGACGTGTCACGCCAGACGTTCGACGCGTATATCGAAGCGCTCGACGCCGGCAAGATGTTCATCCTCAAGGCCGATCGCGACGCGCTCGCGAAGTACCAGGACAAGATCGACGACGAGATGCGGAGCGGTTCGCTCGAGCTCGCGCACGAGGGCACCGCGCATTTCGTTACCCGCGTCGCGGTGGTCGAGAAGTTCGTCACGAAGATCCTCGACAAGCCGTTCGATTTCACGAACGAAGAGTTCGTGGAGATCGATGCCGAGAAGCAGCAGCTCGCCGAGACCGAAGCGGAGCTCGAAGAGCGCTGGCGCAAGCGGCTCGAGCTCGAAGTGCTCGAGCGGGTCGCGCAGATGGAAGCACGCCTCAAGGCGGCTGCCGAACCGAAGTCGAAAGACGCGAAAGACAACAAGGACAACGACGACGAAGACAAGAGCGCTCCGCCGGTCTCGCAGATTCCGCCCACCGCCGAGGGCCGGGAGGCCAAGGCGCGTACCGAGCTCGCGAAGACGTACAGCGGGCGATTCGCGCGGCTCAAGACGCCGGCTCCGCTCGACGCCGCATCGGAGCTGATCAACGCGCTCGTCAGCGTGCTCGATCCGCATACGAGTTACTTGCCGCCCGCCGACAAGGCGAACTTCGACATCCGCATGAGCGGCTCGCTCGAAGGCATCGGCGCGGTGCTGCGCGAGAAGGAGCACCTGATCGAGATCGTCGAGATCGTGCCGGGTGGTGCGAGCTGGCGGCAAGGCGGCCTGCAGCAGGGTGATCTGATCCTGTCGGTGCAGCAGGAGAAGCAGGATCCGATCGATGTGTTCGACATGCGCATCGACGACGTCGTCAAGATGATCCGCGGCCCGAAGGGCACGGTCGTGCGCCTGCGCGTGCAGAAGCCGACCGGTGGCGAGGAGACGATCGCGATCACGCGCGACGTCGTCGTGATCGAGGAGGCGTACGCGAAGGGCGCCGTGATCCAAAACGGCACCAAGTCATTCGGCTACATCCACCTGCCGAGCTTCTACGGCGGCAAGGGCAGCCCGCGCACGTCGTCAGTCGATCTCAAGAAGCTGTTCCACGAGATGAAGCAGAAGAAGGTCGGCGGCGTCGTCCTCGACATCCGCAGCAACGGCGGCGGTCTGCTCAGCGACTCGATCGACATCACCGGCCTGCTCATCGACAAGGGCCCAGTCGTCCAAGTCCAGGACAGCGATCAGCAAAAGGAAATCATCTCCGACAAGAAGGGCGGTATCGAATACGACGGCCCGGTGGTCGTGCTCGTCGATCGGTTCAGCGCATCGGCGTCAGAGATTCTTGCCGGCGCACTTCAAGACTACGGTCGCGCCGTGATCGTCGGCACCGGACCGACGCACGGCAAAGGCACGGTGCAGACGCTCGCCGATCTCGATCGGATGACGGGCGGCAAGATCGAGCTCGGCGTCCTCAAGATCACGATCCAGCAATTCTTCCGCCCGAGCGGCGCGTCGAATCAGCGCGAAGGCATCAAGCCCGACATCTTGCTGCCCGATCCCGCGGGTCACGTCGAAGCAGGCGAAGGCTCGCTCAAGCACTCGATCGGCTGGTCGAAGATCTCGCCAGCACCGTTCGACAAGTGGACGACTCAGTACAACACCTCGAAGCTCGCCGAGCGCAGCCGCGAGCGCGTCGCGAAGCATCCGCTGCTCACGAAGATCGCGGCGGCGACGCAGGTCCTCAAGTCGCGCCGCAACGACACCAAGGTGCCGCTCCAGCGCACGGCATGGGAGAAGCGGCGCGCCGAGCAGAAGGCGGCGCTCGATGCGGCATCGCCCGATCTCAAGAACGCGCCCGCCAAGCTGACGGTCAAGCCGCTCGAGGAGTCGCCCGCGCCTGCAACGGCGCCCGGTCCCGGGGGCAGGACCGACGACCGTGCGGTGAAGTGGCGCGATGCCCTCGCGCGTGATCCGTGGGTCGAGGAATCCGTCGCGATCCTCGGCGACATGGTCGGCACGAAGTAGCTCGCTCCGTCACGATCGCGCGATGCAGCTCAGCAACCGGCGCTGTTGGCGAGTGCGCCCGCGAACCGGACGAATCGTTTGGTGCCTTCGGCACCGCACGCGTGTTCCAGATCTAACGCCAAAAACGCCAGGAAGCCAAAGACGCCACCGGAGATCAGGGGCGGCTCGGCCACGCGGGTTCCCGATCTCACCTTTTGGTGGCGTTCTTGGCTCTACTGGCGCTTTGGCGTTCCATCTGGGGGACGGAGATCATTCGGATCAGGTCGTGATGGCGCGACACTCCGGTCATCTCGATCCCTTGGCCTCAGGCCGAGCGGCAAGGCCGCGACTAACTACGCGGCTGCGCGATACGGCGCCACCGATGCGAGCGGCAGCGCCGGCTTCGCGTCGTTGAACTTGCTCGCCATCACCGGGATGCCGACGATCGGAATCAGCGCCATCAGTAGGAACACACTGATCGCTGAAGTACCCGTCGCCTTCTCGGCACCCTCGCTCCACTTCCACATCCAGTACAGCGCACCGACGATCGGCACCAGGATGAGCCACGCCGTCGGGATGCCGGCGCCGTAGCTCCGGTTCATCTCGTCTTTGGTCTTGATCTGCCAGACCAACGCGTAGATGCCGAGGGTGAGAACGGAAAGGACCACGACCGTGATGGGGCTGCGTTTATTCATGTTCCCCAGATGCCGGCCAGTTCGCGAAGTCGCACGGTGCACGCGGCGAAATGCTCACCCGAGTGGGCGGGGGCGCACAGGCGAGATAACGGTTAGGTCGCCGCGCGTCGTCGAGGCTGCGCCCATGGTTGCCCATGAAGCGCGTCTTCGTGGCAGCTGCGTTGTGCGTCGCGTGTGGCAGTAACGATTCGGCCAGTACGCCGCAGAGAGTGGTGTTCGAGCGCTGGTCGCCGGCACAACCGACGAGCCACGATATTTTCCTCGGCGCGCGCGGCGACATCGTCGTGATGGCGCATCGCGTGTCGGTCGACGCCGGCGCAACCTGGCAGCCGCTCGCGGCGCAGCTCGGCGTACCGGCGCGCGTGTCGATCACGAACGGTGTGATCGCGACGTACGCGAGTGGGCTCGTGCGTTGGGACCTCGCGAGCGATGTGGTGACGACCGTTGCCGGCGTGCCCGGCTACGCGACCGATCGCACCTGGCGCGTCGATCCGGCAACCGGGCGATTCATCGTCTACGACGCAGTCGAGAACCGGCTCGCCGTCGAGACCGCTGCTGGCTGGACGGCGAGCACAGTGCCGGTCCCGTCGGCAACCGAGCCGCGCCCGTACATCAAGGACATCGAGAGCAACGGATCGGTGCTGCTCTCGATCTCCGCGTGGGGCGTGCATCGGTCGATCGATGGTGGTGCGACGTGGCAGCTCGTGACGAACGCGCTGCCCGGCGCGGGTCGCGACTTGCTCGTGCTGCACGATCGGCGGTTCGTGCTCCTCGGTGGCGCGACGACGTACGCGTTCACCGCGAGCGGCGATGCCGCCGGCACGCTCGCCGGGCTCGTGCTCGACGACAACGTCGCGACGGTGTGCGAAGACGGCGCGATCGTCGCCGGCAACAAAGTGACGCGCGACTTCGGCGCCACGTGGCTCACGCTGCTCGCGGGAGGTGATCTACAGATGGCGGTACAGCGCGCGGGCTGCGGCGGTGGACGCTACTGGGGCTTGATGCTCAGCGAGGCGTGGGGCTATCGGCTCGTACGTTACGACGAGCTCGGTGCACCCGGCATCGTCGCCGGCAACTGGGACGCGATCGGCGATCAGGCGTGGCACACGAGCGGCCCGCCGATCGTGCGCACCGTCGATGGCACGTTCCTCGTCGCCGGCCTCGCGCTCGCGCCGGGCGCGACGACGTGGACGCTCCAGGAGATGCCCGCGCGCACCTGGGCGAACGACGCGACGCTGTTCGGCGTCACGAAACAGAAGTTCTACGCGAGTCACGATGGCGGCGTGACGTGGATCGCGGCGGCCGCACAAGGCCTCGGCACCGCGGAGCCCGAGGCATTCGCGCAGGGTCCCGATGGCGCGCTGCACGTCGGCGAGCTCACCGCCACCACCGAGGGCACGCTCGGTACTTGGCACGCGCAGGTGTGGAGAAGCACCGATTCCGGCTCGACGTGGACCGTCGCATACGACGCGATCGCGACCCGCGAGGAAGGCGGCGAGTTTGTCGGCGAGACGCATCGCTTTGTCGGTGTGCTCGCAGACGGCTCGTGGATCGCGACCGATGCGGTATCGCGCGATGCCGGCATGACGTGGGCGCAAACCGAGGTCAAAGGCGACCGCGGGCTCGCCCACCTCACGCGGACCGGCAGCCTGGTCACCGGCGGCGCCGCCGAGGACCTGTGGCGCGTGTACACAGATGGCGGGCTCGGCGAGCTGACCGCGACCTGGTCGATCGTCGTCGATGACAAGCCGATTCCGGCGTCACAGCTGCGCACGGTCGCATTCGACGACAACGGTTACGCGTACACCGCACGCGGCACGCCGAACGTGCAGATCTGGCGTTCGAACCAGCCGGTCGACTGACGTATCATCTCGCGTATGCGCGTCGCTCTTGTTCTGGTCGCGGTGATCGGTTGTGCCAAGTCCGGCGATAAATCCGCTCGCCAGGCGGGCGAACCGGCATCGACCGTGGGTAGCGCAGCGCCGGGTCAAGGCGCGCCGACGCCGGATCAAGGCGCGCTCGCGCAGCCGCAGGCAGTGCAGACGCCGGAGCCGACAGGAGCCGCGCCTCCTCCGCCGCCGGCGGATCCGCTGCGTGATCGCAACACCGAGAGCGTCGGTGGCTCGCGAGCACGGGGCGAAGGCGGCGCGAAGGGCAGCGCGATCGACGAAGCGCGCGCATCGGGCGTGCTCGGACCGAGCGATCAGCGCGCGTTCCAAGCCAACGGTAAGGTCACGATCAAGAGCTTCACGTCGAAGGATCTCGATGCGACGGTGAAGGGCAAGCTCGACGCGCTGCAGACCTGCTACGACAAGGCGCTCCAGTTCCAGGACACGCTCGCCGGCGAGCTCACGATCGCGGTGAAGGATGGCAAGGCCACGCTCGGCAAGTCGACGGTCAAGCACGCCGACCTCGAGAAATGCGTGATCGACGCACTGGCCGGCGCCACCCTTCCAAAGAAAGCGTCGCTCGTGCTGGCCTTCAAGCGCAGCTGAGCTATCAGCAGTCATGGTCATTCGTGGTAGCGCGCGTGTCACGTGCCCCGCTTGCGGAGCCAAGCAGGACGGCGACCTCGTGCAGACCATCAACACGCAGACCAATCCGCGCGACAAGCAACGGCTGCTCGAGGGCGAGCTCAACGTGCTCGCGTGCTCGTGCGGCAAGCGCACGCAGCTCGGGGCGAACGTGTTGTTTCACGATCCCGACGCCCACTATTACTGTCAGGTCGTGCCCGGTGGCGAGCGCGCGATGAACGAAGCGGCTGCTGCATTCGCGGTCTCGGGGGTGAGCGGCACGCTGCGGCTAGTGCCTTCACTCAACGCGCTCGTGGAGAAAGTGAAGCTGCTCGACGCTGGTCTCACGGATTGGGCGATCGAGATGACCAAGGTGCTGTTACTTGCGTCGCTGACGCCGGTCGCGCTCGAGCGCGTGCTGCTGTTCGATGCGATTGATCGCGATGCAGGATTGCTACGGTGGGTCATCTTCGACGAGGAGGGCCGCACACCCGAGCCCGTGTCGAGTCCGATCGCCGCTTACGAAAAGCTCGCCAGCAGAACGCAAGGCCAACCCGCAGCGACGGAGTTACGCATCGATAGAGCGTGGGCGGTCGAGGCCCTGAAGCGAATGGTCGCCGACGCGAACTAGGGCACGTGGTTTGCTGTGCTCTACCGCCATGTCCAAGTCGAAGCCGCCCACGGACAAGCGCGGTAGCCGTACGAAGCGCAACCCGCGTGCCCCCAGCCCGGAACACAAGAAGTCCAGCTGGGCACCACTCGACGATCTCCACGGCGACAGCGATGGCGCGGTCGACGAAGAGATGGAGCTCGACACGGGTAAGTACGAGCGACCGATTCCAAAGCCGTAGGCCTACATCGGCGCCTGGGGCAGTTCTGCCCAGTTACGCGCTAGACCGAAATCAGGGCATGGGCCGTTTCCATGCCCATGCGTAGCTTCGTACTCGGCGCCCTCGCCTTCACTGCAGCGGCAACGCTGCTCGGTTCTCCCTCTCCTTCCAACGCGCAGAACGCCACGGCTGTTCCCGCGGTCGCCGCGAACCCGCTCGCGATGACGGCGTCCAAGCAGTGTGACGCGGTCCGCGATCTCGTGATCGACACCGTCGTTCACCAGATGGTCGTGGGCTACGGCCACGGCTACAACCCGTACCAGCACTACTACCGCGGCGAGGTCGACATGGCCGGGGTGGACGAGGCGCCGACGGCGAAGAGCTCGGCGCCCGCGCGCGCGCCAACCGCGGCTCCGTCGCCTGGCGGTGCAGCGCGGCCGATGCCGACGCAGACCGCGCCCACCGCGGGTCCGTCGCACTACACGAAGACAAACGTGCAAGAGCGCGGCGTCGACGAGGCCGACATCGTCAAGACCGACGGCAAGTACGTCTACACGCTGCGCAACAACGAGCTCGTGATCGCGAAGACGTGGCCGGTCGACAAGCCGAGCATCGTCGCGCGCCTGACGTTCAAGACGATGGCGCCGCAACAGATGTATCTGCACGGCGAGAAGATCGTGCTGCAAGGTTATGCGACGCAGCCGCGCAAGAATCAGTATGCGTACGGCTCGACGCGCCTGATCGTCGTCGACGCGAAGGATCGCGAGCGCCCGCGTCTCAAGCACATCTACGACGTCGACGGCGGCACGTTCAACTCGCGCGTCGTCGGCGATGACATCTATCTCGTGCAGAACGGCTCGCTGCAGATGCCGCCGAAGCTGCTCGAGACCGCGCAGAAGGTGATGGCCAAGATTCCGCGCGCCGATCAAACGTCGCTGCGCCCCTGGGAGATCCAAGGCCGGCTCGCCGCGACGCTGCGCAAGACGATCTATAGCAACCTGACGACGGCCGACATCGAAGCGATGTTGCCCGCGATCTACGCCGGCAACCAGAAGACGCCGCTCGCGTGCGACTCGCTGTACATGCCGCCGGGCAACTCGGGCCTTGGCCTCACCGCGCTCGCGCGCATCTCGCTGTCGAATCAGCAGACCGATCTCGTCGGCGCGATGATCTCGGGCGGCACGGTCTACTCGTCGACCGACTCGCTGTACATCGCGGCGCCGCACTACAACTGGAACCAGCAGGGCTATTCGTCGATGCAGACGCAGGTCCACCAATTCTCGCTCGCCGACAAGGGTGGCAAGCCGCGGTACGTCGCGAGCGGCGCCGTCGAGGGTCAGATCCTCAACCAGTTCTCGATGAGCGAGCACAACGGTGATCTGCGCATTGCGACCACCGACTGGAACTGGAGCGGCAATCAAGGTGGCAACCACCTGTTCGTGATGCGCCCGCGCGGCACGAAGCTCGAGACGATCGGCGCGCTGCGCGGCCTCGCGAAGGGCGAGCGCATCTATGCCGGCCGCATGTTCGGCGACAAGGGCTACCTCGTGACGTTCCGGCAGACCGATCCGCTGTTCACGCTCGACCTCAGCGAGCCGACGAAACCGCGCGTCGTCGGCGAGCTCAAGATCAACGGCTTCTCGAACTACATCCATCCGATGGGCGGGAATCTCCTGCTGACCATCGGCCAAGACGCCGACAACAACGGCCGCGTCACCGGCATGCACCTGCAGGTCTTCGACGTCAACGACCCGTCGAATCCCAAGCGCCGCTTCCACGAGACCTTCGCACTCAAGGGCGGCGGCTACTCGTACTCGGCCGCGCAGAACGACCACAAGGCGTTCACCTACGATCCGCTCACCGGCACGCTCGCGCTGCCGTTCTACGAGGCGAAGAACGACGGCACCGCGTTCCAGGGCTTGATCGCGTACCGCGTCGACGCCAAGCGTGGCTTCAAGTCGCTCGGCCGCATCCATCACGGCGAGCTCGCCGACAAGATGATCGCACACACCTGCGCGCAGCAGAAGAAGCTCAACAACAACGTCGATGTCTACTACTGCAACAAGCAGAACTGGCCGAGCATGCGCCAGGGCTACCAGATCGATCGCAGCATCGTCGTCGACAAGTACCTCATGACGCTCGGCACCGCCGGCCTGATGATCCACTCGCTGAGTGGCATGGACAAAGTGTCGGCGCTGTCGTGGGCGAAGATCGATGATCACGCAGCGCTCGCGCAGTAACGAGCGTCGGCGCACGAGGTGAGCGATCGCGCGCAGCCTCGTTGGCATTCGGGTTGAACCCGAGCCATGTGTGGACCCGCGATTCGTGGCGCTCCAGAAGCAAGCCGCCCGACGAGACGACGTGATCGGGCTCGCCGGCGGTCTACCGGCCAATGAATTGCTGCCGCGCGCAGAGCTTGCGCGGGCGCTCGCGGATGTGGCCGCCTCGCGCGACGATGCCCTCCAGTACGGTTGGCCCGAAGGTGTCGAGCAGCTGCGCCACTGGATCGCGATGCGGCTCGCTGCGCGCGGTACGTACGTCGACCCCGCACGTGTCATCGTCACGGCGGGTGCACAGCAGGCGCTCTCGATCGCAGGCGCGATGGCCCGAGACAAAGCGATCGCAGTCGGCAGCGCGACCTACCCCGCAGCGATCGACGCGTTTACCCGCGCCGGTGCGAGCGTGCTCGAGCGCGGTGGCGAGCTACGCTACCTAATCGCCGGCGTTGCGAACCCACAGGGTGTGGCCGGCGACGAACGCGTCGGTGGCCCGCTGATCGTCGACGAGGCCTACGCGGAGCTCCGCTTCGATGGCAAGCTGCCGCCGCTCTTGCTCGGCGACGCTCCCGATCGGGTCTGGCACATCGGCACGATCAGCAAGACGCTCGCACCGGGCCTACGCGTCGGTTGGTTGATCCCGCCACAGGCCGATCACGCAGCCGCGCTCGATCTCAAGCACGCCGCCGATCTGCAGACCGCGAGCCTGTCGCAGACCGCGCTCGCGCGGTTCCTCGGTACGTTCGACTACGACGGGTTCGTCGCAAAGCTGCGCGCCGCGTACGCCGACCGTGCCGCAGCGCTCGTCGACGGGCTGCGCAAGCATGCACCGGCGCTCGCGTTCATCGAGCCGCAGGGCGGCTTCTCGATCTGGATCGAGACCGATGCACGTGGCGACGAGCTGGCGTTGCTCGACGCCGCACTGGCCGAAGGCGTGATGATCGATCCCGGCAGCGAGTTTCGCCCGACGCCGCACGACCGCATCGCGTTTCGCCTGTCGTACTCGCACGTCGCGCCGGAACGGCTCGAGGAAGCCGCAAAGCGCGTAGCGCGGATGTTCGAACGCTTCGCTAGAGAATGATCGTCGGCGCGCACGTCGACACGCCGGCACCTACGATCGTGCGACTGGTGGTCGGGGTCGTGCTCGTGATCGCGCCGGTCGCGCCGTCGATCTGGTAGACGGTCGTCGACGGCTCGGCGTTCTTGATCAAGAACACCCAGTAGTCGCCGCCCCAGTGCGCGAACGCGTAGCCGGTCATCGTGCCAGCGAGCGTTGGCACCATGTACGTCTTGAGAGCGGCGCCGGTCATCTTGTCGAACTGCACGACGCGCGCGTTCGTCGCATCGGGCATGAAGCCCCACAGCTCGGCCTTGCCGTTACCGGTCATCTCGGGCAGCTGGGTCTGCGTACCGATCGGCGACGCGGTCATCGAGATGGTGTCGAGCTTTGCGAGCGTGTAGCTCGTCTGCGTCTGGCTGAGCCCGCCGCCGACGTACAGCGTCTCGGTGCTGCCCATCGGCTCGTCGGTGGAGAACCCCATGCCGAACACTTTGAGCCCGCCTGCGCCGGCCCACGTGGTCTTCGTGCACTGCAGGCTCGGCAGTACGGCCTTGAACAGCTCGCCGTTGTTGTAGAGCACCCACGCGTTCGCTTGCCGATCGACGCTCATCGAGAACGGCGTGCCGCCGCCACTCGCGGGACAGCTGAGCGAACCGAGATCCGTGAACGTCTTGTTCGCGGGGTTGAACATCGAGATTCGATAATTGAATTGATCGATGGTGTAGATGAGCTCGGTGCCATCGGCACACTCAGCGTTGAGCCCACTATCGGTTCCGCTGCCATCGTCGTCGTCGTCACCTCCGCCGTTGCGAGCCGGTGGACCACAAGCAATCAGCAACGCGAGTAGCGCGCATCCCTTCATCGAGGAGCACGCTAACAAGTCACGCGCACGAGTTCATCTGGAATTCATCTGTCATCGCCGATTCATCTCTTGCTACTGCGCGTGTTGCGCATCGCTCAGGCCGAATCGCGCAACAGAATGATGAAGCGGACCACACTCGCACGCTCGTGCAGCTTGCTGACATAGCAGTGGTTGCACGTGATGGTGACGCCGCGCTCGACGATCGCGAGCATGCTCGGCACGCACGGGACACGAAAGAACACCTGACCGCTGCGCCGGTAATGAATCTCGGCGTCCTCGACGGCTGCGGGCGACAGATCGATCGTGACCTCGACCGGATTGCCTTCGTAGAGCGGATCGTGATGAGCGAGCACGTAATCGCCAGGCGCGAGGTGCAGGAGGCGCGTGGTCTCGCAGGCGAGCTTGCGTCCCGTCGCACGCTCGGCGGCGCGTAGCATCAGCGCGACCAGCGCAGGCTCGTCGGGATTGTCGACGCTCTCGTAGCTCGCGCGATCGAGACGCGTGTAACGCGAGAGCTGCGGCATCCAGCGCTCGCGCACGGCCGCCGCGCGTGCCGGATCGATCGCGCCTGGCACGATCAGCGCCGCACCGAACAACTCGCCGAGCGTCGTCACGGGTACCCCAAGGGCACTTGCTCGCCTTGCGGCTCGCTGGCGTAGAACCACCCTGCGAGCGAGATCCGCAGCCCGCCGAGTACCTCGCGCACTTGATGGAGCGAGATGTCGCTGACGTCGAACAAGACGAGACGGTTCGCGCGCGGCTCGATCATGCGCGCGCTGTCGGTCGCCACGATCTCGCCGTGCTCGACGCGACATGCGAACAGCTCGAGCTCGCCGCCGCGCGGCGGATCCGGAGACGGCAAGTAGTACGCGTACGCGAGCGCGCGGGTCAGACCCTCTCGGTGATCGGAGTGCGGCAGCAGGTAGTGTCCCGGGCGATACGCAAATGCGCGCATGTCGACGCGGGTGACCGGCTTGCCCGTGATGCGTGCGAACGTCGGCGCGAGCACGGCAGCAAACCCGTCGCGTAGCTCTGTGAGTGCGTCCGTCGTCGGCTCGGGTGCCGACGCCTCGAAACGGAAGATGTCGCCCTCGTAGCGCTCGACGCCTTCGTCCTCGAGAATCGCGAGCAGCGCGTCGAGCTGATCGGCCGCCACGAAGTCATCGATGATCAGATGTGGGAACGGCTCGGCGCTGCCCCAACGAGCCGCGAGTGCAGCCTCGTCCGTCGGCGCCCTCCACATAGCTGCGCACCCTAGCGTGTTTGCGCGCTGATCGGTGCGGGAATGCCCGGCGCGCGGCCCCGGTTACCGGCGCATCATGGCCAAGGGTTGACGTTAGTCATTGAGTACGATCGCCCGTGAACGCTGGCCCGAGCTCGACGCCGAGGCCACGATTCGCGCGGGTCACATCTGGGTCGATGGGTTCCCGCGGACGAATCCTGCGATGCGGGTCGCGCGCGACGCGAGTATCGTACTGCGTACGCCGCAGCCGCTCGCCGGTGAAGCGAAGCTGCGCGCGGCGCTCGACGCATTCGCGCCGCGCATCGCCGATCGCGTGGCGATCGATGTCGGTGCAGCGGCCGGCGGTTTCACCCGCGTGCTGCTCGAAGCAGGTGCGCGCCGCGTCTATGCAATCGATGCGGGCTTTGGCCAGCTGCTCGGTTCGCTGCGCCAGGATCCGCGTGTCGTCAACCTCGAGCGCACCAACCTCGGCGAGCTCGACGTCGCGCGCGTACCGCAGACGATCGACATCGTCACGATCGATGTCTCGTACATCTCGCTCGCACGCGCGGTGCCGCAGCTCGGCGGCCTCGCGTTCGCGCCCGACGCGGAGCTGATCGCGCTCGTCAAACCGATGTTCGAGCTCGCGCTCGCCGAGGCGCCAGACGACGATGAATCGCTTGCGAACGCGCTCGCGCGTGCGAGCACGGGCATCGCAGAAGCCGGTTGGGACGTCGTCGCAGCCATTCCGTCACCGGTGCGCGGACATCACGGCGCGAAGGAGCAGCTCGTCCACGCCCGGCGAATCGCCGGCTCTAGGTCCACGGATCCACTGGGCGCCGCCTCGAAAATCTGACGTTCGCGACCGCGATTTGGCACCCTTAGCAGGGCACACGGATTGCTGGATCTGGGGTCATGCGAACGGCTCTCCTCCTCGTCGCTGCGCTCGCCGGCTGCGATTCCCGCTGTCCACCTGCCGAGAACGGGATGTCCTCGTGCACCAGCGAACCGACTCAGCACATGCCGTACGTGCCGAACTCGTTCTCGTTGTTCGTCTCCAATCAAAGCTTCGAGCTGTCGCCGGTCGACATGTCCATCCAGGTCGACAATCAGCTCGCGGTCTCGGGCGACTTCGAGGTCGGTAGCCAGCACACGTGGCTTCGCTTCGAGCTCGGCCTGTCCGCGGGGCAACACCAGATTCGCGTGACAACTCGTGACCTGTCGGACGTCGTGCTCGATCAACCGTTCCAGATGGACGACCGCAAGTACGGCATCGTCATGTTCTGGTACTACCCCGACGGCTCCACCGAACCGACGCCGCCGCAGTTCTCGTTCAGCGTGCAGGACGACGAGCCGGCGTTCGACTAGCGCTGCGCCGCGCGCATCGCGAGCACGGCCGCCAATCCCTCGTCGCACGTCGGCCGGATCTCCTCGGGCGGCAGCACGAACCCACCACGGCCCATCTTCGGCCGCAGCTCGATCGTGAACGACATCGCCTCGGCCTCGCCGTACGCCCAGTCCGACATCGTGCCGGCAGCCGCGTACAGCTCGATACCTTGCATCAACGCGTAGCGCTTCTGATGCTGCGCGTAGATCGCCGACGCGATTCGATCACCGACCGCGGCAAACCGATCGCGATCCTTCGTCGGCTGCGGTACGTGATTCCACGGATACAGCAGTAACTGGCCGAACGCGTGGAAGTCGACGTGCAGCGCGATCCGCTCGCGCTTGCCGAGGTCGCGTAGCGCCGCACTCTCCGGCTCCGAGAACGCGTGCTCGCCGCGATAATCTTGCGCGCGCTGGTTCTTGCTCGAACCGCGCCCGCCCCAGCCGATCGAGAAATTGCGGTTGAGATCGACGCCAAACCCGCCGCGCCGGTTCTTGCGCCAGTAGCGATCGCTCGCCCACGAGTGCTGATAGCCGTCGGGATTGACGACGGGCACGACCCACAGCTCGGTGCCGTCGACGAACGCGCGAATCGCCGGGTCGCGATCGTACTCGCGCACGAGCCGGTCCGCGACGCACGTCGTGACCATCGCCGCGATCCACTCGCGCGCGTGCTGGGTGCCATTGATCAGCATCGCCGTGCCGGTCGTAGGCCCGATGCGCAGCGCCCAGATCGTGCGGCCATCGAGCGAGCTGCCGATGCCGTGCATCGTCACGCGGCCGGGCGCGAGCGTCGCGAGCTCGATCATGCGCTCGGTGATCGCGCGATAGTCGCGGTACTCAGCAAACCAATCGGCCGGCTGCCTCACCGCGCTCGCACGCAGCCGCGCTGCCTCGGCCCGCGCCGTCGCATCGATGTCGGGATCGATCACGTGCCATTGCACGCGCGCGGTATCGAGCCGCGCGAGCGAGTCGCTCGACACCACGACATCGAGCGGCAGCCCAGGCCCGCGGTGCTCGCTCCACACGTCGAGCGCGAGCGATTCGGCGAGCACGCACGCGGCCGGCGCGGTGCAATCGACGCGGATCGCGACGCGCTTCGGCGGTGTCCCGCCCGGTGACAGCAACGCGACCGCACAGGCGACGAGGCCGATGGTGGCGAGCTTGGTCCAACGTGTGGGTCCGGAGCCGAAGTAGTTAGCGGCGATCTGATCGAGAAAACGCGCCACGCCTCAACTGTACGCGATCGCGGCCGCTCGTCGAGCTACAAGCCCCAGCGCTTGTTTAAGCCGAATGTGAAGAAGGTCGACGGATGGCCGCGTGTCACGTCGAACAGGTTGCCGCCGACGTAGAAGTCCCATTTGCGCAGCGCGAGGTAGGTGTAGACGCCGACGTTGATCGCCGCAACGGGATTGTACGGTTCGGAGTGCGCGATCGGAATGCTGCCGTTCAGACCGGTCGACAACGCGAACCGCCACCACAGCTGGACATGCGCCGCCGCGCCCGCACCCGCAGACAGGGAGTAGCCCTCGGTCTCGGTCATGGACGCAGAGTCGACGTCGCGTCGCTCGTTGAGTACCGCGGTTGCCGCACCCACGAGCGCGAGCCGCGACGGCACGAGGACCACCTTGTGGCGTACGCCGGCGGCCTGGTGATGCGCGTACCTGTTGTCGGAATAGAATGGCCCGAACACGGCGGTGACGAACACCTGCGACGGCATCGCATGCGTGTCGAACGCGAGGTGCACGCTCGAATTGCGACCCAAGTGCCCTTCGACCTGCAGCGGACCGAACGCGTGGGTCAAACCGACTTCGAAGACGCGATCCTCGGCAAAGCCATTCCGCTCGAAGCGGACGTTGCCCATCTCGTCGGCGATCGCACTCACATAGGTCCGGAACTCCTCTGACACGCCGAGCTCGGTGGCACCGGAAGGAAGCTGCAGCGGGCGCTCGGCGAAGTTGCTCGGATAGCGGTCGGGCTTCGCGGCCGGCGGCGCGATCGCGACTGAAGCAGATGGCGGCGCGAGAGGCGGCGTCTC
>DATDCH010000387.1:0-5872 GCA_036524455.1 Kofleriaceae bacterium
GGTCGGCGGCGCAGATCGACCTTGCCGCGCGTGATCCGGGAGACGTCGAGTAGATCGTCGACGAGCCGGATCATGTGCTTGACCTGGCGCTCGATCACGGTCCGCTCTTTATCGAACACGTCTTCGCCGCGTAGCCGCATCAGCTGCGTCGCGGTCAGGATCGGCGACAGTGGGTTGCGCAGCTCGTGACCGAGCATCGCCAGGAATTCGTCCTTCGCGCGACTGCCTGACTCGGCGCGCTGGCGCTCCTCTTCGAGGCGTTCGTACGAGACGGCGCGATCGAGCGCAAGGGCGAGCTGGCGGGAGACATCCTCGGCGAGCGCTCGATAGCTTGCCGAGAATTCGCGCTGTTCGGTAAAGCCGAGCACGAGCGTCGCGACCCGCCGCGAGCCGACCATCACCGGCAATGCAGCGAACGCCTGCAGCTCCGGTGGCGCATCGCCGAGCTGGGCCGCGCTGTTCGACCACCGCGAGCGCATGGCGGGAACGGACGCCGCGTTCCACAGCGCGGACGCGCCGACGCCGTCTGCGACGAGCGGCTCGGCGACGCCGGTTTCGACGAGTACGATGCCCTGCGCTTCGAGTGAGGTCGCGAGCAGCGCGCGGACGAGCTCTACGAATTGGGCGCGCGTCGTTACTTCGCCGAACGCCGCGGTGAGCCGGTTGAGCAGCACGAGATGCTCGCGCGCTTGCCGTGCGCTGGTGTACGCGGCCTCGACCACCTGGCGCTTCCTGGTCTCTTTGGCGAGCGCGTGCGTCATCTGCGCGACCTCGGCGCGCATCCGGTCCCCCTCGTCGCCGGTGACGAGCGCATCGATGCCGACGTCGCGGTGCTCGTTGCAGACGTGGTGGAAGTGCGCGACGGTGGTCGCGTCGTCGAAGCTCGCCAGCGAGTAACCACACGCGAGATCGATCGGATGCCCCTCGAGCTGGACGTTCCACCAGGCTTCGAGCTCGAGCGCGGCGTCGCGATCGCCGGCGCGCGCGAACAGGTCGACGAGCTCGCCGAACGCAACGCACGAACCATAGCTTTCGATGATTGCCGCGATCGGTGCGCGCACCGCGTCGGCAACGACGTCGGTGTTCAGGCCGGGCCGCGACCACGCGGCATCGAACACCGCTTCGGCGTCGAGGATCGCGAGCTGGCCGCGCTCGATCGTCGCGTTGACATCGAGGTCGCGACGCAGCAGCTCGACGCGCAGAGCATTGCCGTGCTCGCGCGTTACCAGAGCTGCTGCGCCGACGCCGCGATGGAGCGCTTGCAACAAGCGATCGGCGACCCGTTCGGTCGGGAATCGATCGCGATAGAACTCGACGGAATGTGCGTGCTTGGTGCGCGCGCGACGATCCGGTTCGACCGTTGCGAGCGCTGCGGTCGCGCCGTGCACGACGTTCCAGTCCCCGCCGTTAGGGACCAGCGACGCGCTGTGGTTGTTCAGGACGTCGACGACTTCATGCGAGCCGCACTTGCTCAGCGGATAGCTGCACAGCGCGACGATCTTGCGATCGCGAAACGCCGCGTGGACGCGAGCCTCGTAGTCGGCGAACGCCTGCCACTCGTCGGGACCGAGCCAGTGCGTATTGCCGTTGATGCGTAAGCCGCGGTACCCGGCGGCGAGCGCCTCACGCTCCGCGGTCAGCCAGCCCTCGATCACCTGGT
Organism: Kofleriaceae bacterium; assembly: GCA_036524455.1. GTDB lineage: Bacteria > Myxococcota_A > Polyangia > Haliangiales > Haliangiaceae > JABFXX01. The sequence goes on from DATDCH010000387.1 coordinate 1,661, forward strand.
CGGGGGTCAGGTGCCCGCGCTGGACGTACCACTCGTCATGGTCGTAGATGGCGATCTGGTGGACGCGCTCGCGCTCCGCGAGATCCGGTACCGCCTTGGCGAGCGCGCTGCGCGCCTCGGCGGCGCACAGCGGTTGCGAGCAAACCCAGATGCAGCGCTCGAGTTGGCGCAGTCCGGTCGCGAAGAACGGAACCAGCGTTTCTAAGAGATCGTTTTGGTCCCAGTAGAACTGGCCGATGTGAGCGCCGGGCTGAACATCGCCGAGCGCCGGAATTCCACTGGGAGTCGCCATGGCTTGGAGACCGCATGGCTTGCAATAACCGAGCGTGCCGAGCTCAGCGGATCGGCTGACCTCGTAGATCGAAAGTTGTGTCGCGCGCGCACGGTGTCGCGCGCTCGCTCGTCACAGCTGTGCGGCATGACCGCTGCACTTCCTAGGGATATGCGCTCGCTCTTTCTCGCTGCGGTAGTTTGGTCGGCGACAGCATTCGCGGGTCCCGTGGCAAACGCGCCCACCCCGCCGTCCACTCCCGCACCGGCGCCGGCCCCTGCGCCACCTCGACCCGCGGCGCCGTCGCTGACGGCGCTCGTTCCCGAAGAGCTGCCCGAGGCGTGTCGCGATCAGGCCAAGCTCGTCGACTCGCCGAGCAAGAACCAAGCACTATCGGCGGGCATCTCGCTCGCATCGTGTCTGGTCGATCAGAACGCGAAGGCGCTCGTGCTGTGTGATTGCGAGCAATCGGTGATCGACATCAACGCGGCGATCGATCCGAGCCTTCAGCTCCTCGACGAGGTCTTCGTGCTCGGTGATCCGGCGACCAAGATCCTCGCGCGGCACACGCAAGGCGAGATCCTGTCGGGGTTCGCACAGCGGATGCTCGCGACAGTACCGCCGCCGATCAACGGCAGCGAAGAAGCGCTCGCGCTGCGCAACACGCGGCTGGACATGCTGCAGCCTCTCATCGAGCCGTGGCTGACCCGCGCGCGGGCCGCGTTCACCGAGCTCGACAAGATCGCGCGCGCGAACCCGCAGCTCGCGAAGAACCCCGCGGTGGTCGCCGCCGTTCGCGCGACTCGCACGAGGCTGTCGCAAGGCGTCGCGAAGCGCTAGCTAGCTCTGCGAGATCGCCGTTCGCGGTCGCGAAGCTAGCGCGGCTTCTTCGAGATCTCGCCGTTCGCGGTCGGCGCGCGCTCGCTCGTGATCGCGACGTCGGGGCTCGGGGTCCACTTCGGTTTGCCGAACCGTGGGCCACCCGGATACACGATGTCGTCGGCGGTCGGCGGGGTCTCCTCGGCAAACCGGAGCAGCTCCGGGACCGGCGTTGCCGCGGCGGCGGCCTCGATCGCGCGTTCGTTTGCGAGCAGCTCGGCCGCGTGTGCACGCACTTCGGCAGCGGTCGGTCGGTCGTGTGGCGCGATCGCGAGCATGCGTGTGATGAGCGTTGCGAGCCCGCTCGGCACGCCCGGTACCTCGAACACGCCGCCGTCGCCGGGAAACATGCGCGTCGCGGCGCGAAACGCGATCACACCGAGCGAATACACGTCGGCGCGGCCGTCGTAACCGGCGCCGGTCGACAGCTCGGGCGCGGCGTACACGCCGATCTCGCCGCTGCGCATGCCCCAATCCGCGATCGCGATCGGAAACGAGCGAGCCCCGGTCGCGAGCACGATCGAGCGCAGTGTCAGCGCACGATGCACGACGCCGAGTGCATGCGCGTACGCAAGCACATCGGCGATATCGCGGATCAACGCGGTCAGCTCGTTCGACGGTAGCTCGCGGCGCGCGATCACTTCGTAGATGCCGATACCGCTCGGCACATCGGTCGCGATCCACGGGCGCCGATCGTCGAGCATGCCGCGCTCGACGATCCGCGCGATACCCGGATGCTGCAGCGACTCGACAAGCCGCTGCGCGCGCATCATCTGCAGCGACATCTCGCGCCAGTTGTCGGACGGCGCGATGTCGATCAGCGCGCGACGCGCATTGCTGACATGCACCGCTCGATACGTGTAGCCGACAAGATGACTGATGATGCGATACGAACCGACTTGTTCTCCGACCATGAGCTGCGCCCCGCTGCCGTTCGTCATGCGGGCGCGAATGTGCACAGCGCGCGGTTTAACGGCAAGCAGCAGTATCTGTCAGCCATGTGGCTTCGACCGACCACTGCGATGCCGGCAGACCTCGGCTGTCGCCTCGTGAGTCGCGCTCGCAAAAAGTGATGACGCCCGCTGCCGGCAGAGGCTGGTTGTTGCCGACAGCGGTACGTCACCGAATGGAGCGCGCGCACTGCACCCACCATGCCTCGCGCAAGCTCGCGAATCATGTAGTCGCGCGGCCGTGGTCAGTCGACCCCGTGGCCGCAAGACCGGGCACGGCTGACCTCACTCGAGTGTAGTCGGTGTGTCGTCGGCAGCGAACGCGCACTCCTCTAGTGTCATCGACGGTCCTTCACATTCACCTCAGGAGCACGAAATGCCTCGCAAGACCGATCCCGATTCTCTTTCACTCGACCTGCTCGAAGCGATCGCAGGTGGCGCAACGCAGAAGTTGTTCTCGGAGGTGACGCTCGGTTCCAACCCGAGCCACAACTACGGGCTCGCGAGCGACACGTTCGGCCAAAACGGCATGTCGTTTCAGCAGGCCAACGGACTCGTGCAGAGCTTCAACGCGCCGACGCGCGACGCGCTCTACAACGGCGGCAACGATCCCACCGCGACCTCCGGAACCGTGTCGCGTCCCGGCGCCGCCGATCTGCCGCAGCCGCTCGATCACGGCGGCAACGTGACGCTCACGCACGGCGACGGCTACGTGCGCAACACCACCGTCGACTACCAGCATCCTCTCGAGGGCTCGATCTCGCGCAACCTGGTCGTCGATCTCAATCCAGGTGGCGGCTACCAGGTCCTCACACTCGGCCGCGGCGAAGGTGGTGCGCAGCTCGCGTCGATCGTGCCCGGTGGCCAAAACGCGTCCCACCTCGTCAACCCCGAGCTCGGCAATCGCGCGTTCAGCCAGCTCGACAACGCGATGATCGCGCACTCGAACGGGCAGCCGAGCCCCAATGCGGCAGAGCCGCAAGGCCGACTCGCCGAGGCAGGCGGCATGTTCAGCGCCGCGTACGAAGGCACGAAGACGGCGATGGGCTACAGCCAACCAAACCCCACCGGCACCGACCAACAAAAGCTCGCGTACGAGGTCGCCGAAGGCCTCAACAAGCAGGGACCGGTCGACGGCTACTTCATGCAGAGCTCTGTCCTGCCCGGCGTCTATCACCAGACGCCGCAAGGCACGACGTATTACGAGCGTGGCGCGGACGGCAAACCGGTCGTCACGCAGGTCGACGAGTTCGCGGGTGTCGATGCGGCCATCGCGCGCAACGCGGAGCAAAACCCGGGCGCGGCGACGCCGGACAACGTGCCGCCGGGCAGCATCCCCGAGCCACCGGAGGCTCTGCCGCTCGATCCATCATTGGCCCCGCCGGGTGATGCGGCACCCGTGAACGCAACACCGGATGGCGCGCCGGGTGACATGAAGTACGTCCCCGAAACGACGAGTCCCGACGGCAGCGTCACGCCCGCTCACTTCGAGCGGCTCGATAACGTGGAGGCGGAGACGGGCGTGGTCGAGAACGGCGTCGTGCAGAACGCGCAGGGACAGTTCGACGCGAACGCAGCCGAGAACCTGAGCGCGGGCGTCGACGGTTCGATCGAAGCGGGCACGGTCGATGGTGCGTACGGCGACATGAACGCGGGCGTCGATGGTTCGATCGAAGCGGGCACGGTCGACGGCGCGTACGGCGACATGAACGCGGGCGTCGATAATTCGATCGAGGCGGGCACGGTCGACGGCGCGTACGGCGACATGAGCGCGGGCGTCGACGGCTCGTACGGCAACCTGAGCTCGGGCGTCGACGGTTCGATCGAAGCGGGCGCGGTCGACGGTGGCTATGGCAGCTTCGACAGCGGTAGCAACTACGATAGCGGCAGCAGCTACGACGTTGGCGCGGGCGCGGTCGACGGTAGCTATGGCAGCTTCGACAGCGGCAGCAACTATGACAGCGGCAGCAGCTTCGACAGCGGCAGCAGCTTCGACAGCGGCAACAGCTACGACAGCGGCAGCAGCTTCGACAGCGGTAGCAGCTTCGACAGCGGTAGCAGCTTCGACAGCGGCTACAACAGCTACGACAGCGGCAGCAGCTTCGACAGCGG
>DATDCH010000388.1:0-10138 GCA_036524455.1 Kofleriaceae bacterium
GCTGCGCTGGTCGTCGTCGCGATCGCGTTGCTTGTCGGACGCGGCCGGCATCGCGCGGACGACCACGTGGCCGCGTCGATCACGGATGCTGCGCTTATCGACAACGGCGGCAGCGGCGCGATCGCCGCCAGCGAGAACGACGGAGCCACGGCGACGGTCGCAGAACCGACCGCCGCACCGGCACCGGAGTCGAGCGGCGAACCGAGCGCCGACGAGGTGACAATCGATCCGTCGACGCCGCCTCTGCCAAAGCGCGTGAAGCCGGCCCGTCACGAGTCCACAGCCGACTTGCTCGGTGAGGCGAACGCGAAGCGGGCCGCCAAACAGTGGCGCGAATCGGATGCGCTCTATGCGCGCGTCGTCGAGCGCTCACAGAACAGCCTGGCTGCTCAAACCGCGCTGATCGCATCGGCATCGCTGCACCTCGAGCACCTCGGTGACCCGAAGGGCGCGGCGCGGCGATTTCGGCGAGCGCTCGCGATGGCGCCGTCCGGCGCACTCGCCGAGGACGCGCGCTGGGGCATCGCGGAAGCGGCGCGCGCGAACAACGACCGCACAGCTGAGGCTGACGCGCTCGACGACTTCCTCGCGCACCACGCGAGCTCACCTCTCGCCTCACGCGCCAAGGCGCGACGCGCCGAGCTGCCATGACCGCGAGCGTTCGATGGGCAATCTTCATTGTCGTCGCGGGCTGCGCGTCGCGCGACATCGTCGCCTCATCCGGCGACGACGCGCCGGCGTACTGCACCGGCTCCGGCCCAGCGATCCTCGTTGGCGACGGCATCACGGTCGGCGACGGCGACGGCAATCCCGACGACGTATGCACCGGCACGGTCGCTGTACGCACGTTCAAGCGCGCCCTGTGCACGTGCGAGGACTACACGAGCTCGACGTCGCTCGTGACCGACTCCTTCGACGGCCGTGTCGCGCCATACTCGCCCGGCTCGGCGGGAACCGCCGGCGGCGTCGGCATCGACGGCGCGCTGTCCGCGTCCGCGATGGTCGCTGTCGGCGGCTCGCTGGCGGTCGCCGGTACAGCCGGTGCGAGCTTCCTCGTCGACGCGACGATCGCGAGCGATCTCGATGTCAACGGTGCGCTTGGCACGAACGTCGCGATCACGGCGGGTGGCGACGCACACGTCGCCGGCGACATCACGCTCGCGTCGCTCGCGATTGCCGGCACGCTCACGGTGCCGAGCACCGCAACGCTGACCGGCACGATCACCGCCGGCACAACGGTGCGCGGGCCCGTCACCGTCACGCCGCCATGCGCGTGCGCGCCGAACGACCTCGTCGACATCGCGGGGTTCGTGGCGAATCATCGCGAGGACAACAACGATGCGTCGATCGGCCTCTCGCCAACACGACTCACCGACTACTCCGGTGACGTCACACTCGATCTGCCCTGCGGGATTTACTACGTTGGGCCCGTGCGCGGCGGTGGCGCGCTCGTCCTGCGCATCACCGGTCGCGTCGCACTGCTCGTCGACGGTGACCTCAACCTCACCTTCCCGCTCACGATCGAGCTCGCAACGCAGGATGCCGAGCTCGACCTCATGATCGTCGGGATCATCTCGAGCAACGCGCGTATCACGGCCGGCGATCCCGATCATCCATCGCGCACACGGATCTATGTCGGCGGCTCGGGCACGATCCAGCTGTCGGGAGACGCGCTGATCGCCGCGAACATCTACGCGCCGAGCTCCGCGGTCGCGCTGTCCGCGCCATCGACGATCTTCGGCAGTCTGTTCGTGCGCCGCATCGATCAAGCTGCGCCGCTCACGATCCACTACGACGAAGACGTGCTGCGCGCCGACGTCGGTTGTTTCCTGTAGACATCGTCACCACCACATTGAAGCCGAGAGGCGCAGTAGATGCTTGTCGGGGGCGAGCGACTCGTGGGGATAACCGGGCGCAACCCGGTCGCCGTTGACGTAGCGCGAGTAGCCGATCGTCACCTGCTCGTTCGACGCGAAGCTCGTGCGTAGGATGATCGACGGCGACAGCACGTGAAACGTCTGGCGGCTGTCGGACGTGTCGGGGCGGACGAGGTCGTAACGGAAGTCGACGCCAAACCACTTGCGCGGCGTCCACGTCGCCTCGCCGCCGAGCTTGAGCTTGCCGCGCGCGCCGGTGAAGGCGGCATCGTCGCTGCGCACGCGGTTGTACATCGCAAAGCCCGCGAGCACGACGTCGGGGCCCTGGCCCCAGAAATCCTCGACGCCGCGCCTGAAGCGCTCGAGACTGAATACGTGCTGGGCGTAGACGGTGTCGATCGTGCCGGTGCCGGTCGCGGTCTCGCCGAAATAGTTGTCGCGCAGGTTCCAGCCCTCGAACGAGTGCAGCGCTTCGAACGCGCCGGCGACGCGCAGCGGATTGTCCGAAATGATGCGCGACACGCCCAGGTACCCGTCGCCGAGCTTGCTCTCGACGAGCTTGACGTCAACGCCGACGTTGGTGATGCGACCGTCCTGCTCGTCGGATAGCCGCGAATCGTCGGTCCACGAAGTGAGGACATGCGCCGCAACGGTGAGGTTCTTGCCGATGCCGAGACCGACGTGGCCGTGGTGCAAGAACGTCGAGCCCTGCTGCAGCTCGCCGGGGTAGGGCAGGTATGGCGCCTCGAGGCCCGGCACCTGCGGCGCGACCTGGAGCTTCGCGCCGATGCCGTGATCGACGAGGAGTGTGAGCTCGGGTGTGAGCCGGTAAAACGCGCTCACCGTCTCGCCGGCCACGTGGGTCGCGCCGAACAGATAGGTGTCGTACTTGCCGGCGTCGTACTGGCCGGCCATGCCGTAGCGGTTGGAGAAGGCGCCCACGTTCCAGGCCACGCCGCCGCTCTCGCCGAACAGGCGCGGCAGATCGAAGCTGACGAACGCTTGGTTGATGCCGAGCTGCGAGAGCAGATCGCGATAGCTCGCATCCGTGATGTCGTAGGCCGCGAGCACGATGTTGGCGGCGACGGTGCCGTTGCCGTACTGCAGCCACACTTCTGTCCACGGCCCGCCCGAAACGTTGGTGTAGCGCCAGTCGGTGTACGCACCGTCGGGGATCTGCGGCGGAGAGTGCAGCTTGCGGCCGTTGTCGACACCGGGCCCGAAGCTCCCGCCCGAGCCGATGCCGACGCGCAGTGGCAGGCGCAGGTAGCCGTGGAACGACAGCGAGTAGCCGTTCGTGGACTCGCCCGCCGAGTTGCGCGGCCGGTTGTCACCGCCGAGGCCGCGAGGCGCGGAGGCGGTTGCGTCGGCGGAGACCGACGCAGTCGTCGGCGTCTCGCAGCCCAGGATCTCGACGCTGTCGATGTACAGATCGAGGACGGCGCCGGGCGTCGTCGTCTGCCACTGCACGCCGTAGAGCTTCGCCTTGTCGATCGATGGCGGATTTGGCTTGCCCCATCCGCCTTCCTGCTTGAGCTGTTCGAACGGGACTTCGTAGCGCACCCACTCCTCGGTCACCTGAAACGTGAGCCCGAAGTCGTTGAAGCACTCGGTGCACACGCCACCGCGTGGGTCGGTGTTGCCGTCGGGAATCTTCACGCGCACGTGCGTGCTACCGCCCGGGCCGCGTTTCGCTCTGAACGCGATGCCGCGGAACGTGGTCGCGTCGAGCGGCGCGTCGGATCCGGCGAGGCCGACGCCAACGCCGGCGTAGACCTCGCCCTGCGCCACGAGCTGACCTTGGACGTGGACGGGCGCGCTGCCGTCGAGCGCGACCTTCGTCCCGGTTTCGTCGGCGTACGTGTACGCGCCGTCGAGACTCACCGGGCAGTCCGCGTGCGACGTGCTCGCACCGAGGACGACGACGCCGAGAACCACCGGGATTCGAACATCGAATTTCATGTGAGCTCCTACTCGTAGAAGCCAACGTCATCGACGGCGATGTCGAACGACATGTCCTTGTCGATCTGGAACAGCACCGCCGTCACGTCGGTCGCCGCGAACGGAACCGCCTTGCCCCAGCCGCCCTGGCGCAGCTTGCTGAACTCGACGGCGTACTCTTTCCACTCAGGCGTGAGGTCGATGAGCGTGCCGTGCAGGTCATCGCACTCCTCGCCCATCGTCGTGCTCGGCGTGCACGTGCCGCCACGATCGGCCGGCGTCACGCCGACGACCTCGAGCGACACCGTGATCGGCACGTTGCCCCTCGCCTTGAACACGATGCCGGCGAACCGGCTCGCGTCGTACGGCGCGCGTGGTCCCGTCATGCCGACGGCCTCGGGGTTGTTGAGGTCGAACCCCATACCGGCGCCCCACACCGTGAAGCCGCTGCCCGACGTCGCCGCCGCGAACGCGCTGCCGTCGGCGCCGCCGGTCGTCGTCGTGAAGCCCGAGCCCGGCGGCATCTGGGTGCCGGTCGTGCTCTCGTCGTTGAACGTGTACCAGCCGCCCAAGCGGCCATTGGTCTCGTTGATCGCGTCGTCGCCGTCCTCGAGATCGTCGATCAAGTCCGACGGTCCGGTCGGCGTGGTGGTGTCGTCGTCGCGGCCGCCACCCGCGCAGCCGGCAAGCCCCGTACCCGCGGCCAGCGTGATCAGAAATCGCCATGAATGTGCTCGCATCGCGTCCTCCTAGTTTTTCCTCTGACCCGAATGAGAGACGTCGCGCCTCTATCGGGTCACGGACTTCGACGACCTCTATCACCGGCTCGCGCAGTTGCAGCCGATCGACACTTAATGACCATGGGAATGATCGAAACGATGACGGGTGGCGCGGCGCGCGACGGTACGGATCGATCGTCGATGCCTCGCCGACTCTTGCTCGTCGTTTGTCTCGCCGCTTGCGCGCCGCGCTCGCAGTCGGAGCCCGGCGTGCTCCTGATCGAGGAGAAAGAGCAAACCGCTTCCTTCATTCGCAACTTCAACCCGCTCGTCGAGGTCGGCGATTTGCGGTGGCCGGCGCTCCACTCGATGTACGAGCCGTTGTTTATCTACAACCCGCTCGATGGCGCATACGTGCCGTGGCTCGGCACGGCGTACGAGTGGAGCGCCGACCATCGCCACTTGCGTATCGACCTGCGCCGCGGGGTCCGCTGGTCCGACGGCACGCCGTTCACCGCGAACGACGTGGTGTTCACGTTCGGCCTGCTCGACAAGTTTCACGCGCTCGACCTGCGCGGCGTCGGCGAGTTTCTCGACAGCGTGACCGCGATCGACGACCACACGATCGACATCGCGTTTCGCCGCGTGTTTATCCCCGGCTTCTATTACCTGGCGCAGCAGCCGATGGTCCCCGAGCACATTTGGAAAGGCGTGGCTGATCCGGTGTCGTGGGCGAACCCGCATCCGGTTGCAACCGGCCCGTTCACGGAGGTCTCGTCGTTCGAGACGCAGAGCTACCAGGTCGAGCGCAACCCGTACTACTGGCAGCTGCCCGAGCGCCCGCAGGTCAAAGCGATCCGCTTCCTCGCGTTCCCCGGCAACGACCAGGCGGCGTTCGCGATGGTGAGCGGCGAGGTCGACTGGGCCGGCAGCTTCGTGCCCGCGGTCGATCGGATCTTCGTCGCCGAGGATCGCGAGCATCATCATTACTGGTTTCCGCCGATCGACGGCGGCGTGCTGCTCTACGCCAACACGACGCGCGCACCGTACGACGACGTCCGCGTGCGGAAGGCGCTCTCGATGGCGATCGATCGCGAGCTCGTCGTCGAGGTCGGCATGTACGGTTACACGCGACCCGCCGATGCGACCGGACTTTCCGATGCGCACCGTCGCTACAAGGATGCGCGCGCGATCGCAGCCGGCGACTGGATCCGTCACGACCCGGCGCGTGCCTCGGCGATACTCGACGCACTTGGCTTCGCGCGCGGCAGCGATGGCATCCGTCGCTTGCCCGACGGCTCGCGCTGGCAGGTGCTCATTCAAGTGCCATCGGGTTGGTCCGACTGGGTACGCGCGACGCAGGTGATCGCGCGCGGTCTGCGCGATGCCGGCATCGACGCACGCATGAAGGCGCACGACTTCAACGCCTGGTACGAGCAGGTGCAAAGCGGCGACTTCACACTCGCGATCGGCTGGGCCGAGCCATATCCGACGCCGTACGGCTACTACCGCGCGATGATGTCGACCGCGACCGTCAAGCCGCTCGGCATCTCCGCGCCGGAGAACTGGCACCGCTTCGGCTCGCCCGAAGCCGACGTACTCCTGCGCGAGCTCGAGCAGACCGCGGATCCCGCCGAGGAGCGCCGGTTCATCGACGAGCTGCAGCACTGGTTTGTCGAGAACGTGCCCGCGATCCCGCTGTTCCCGGGTCCGCTGTGGGGCGCCTACAACACCACGCGTTTCACCGGCTTCCCCGACGCCGACAATCCATACGCGCCGCTGTCGCCCAACCTGAGCCCGCAGGCGCTGCTCGTGCTCACGCGGCTGGTGCCGCGATGAGATACTTGCTCCGGCGTCTCGCGTTCTACCTGCTCGCTGCGTGGGCCTCGATCACGCTCGCGTTCGTCATCCCGCGCTTGATGCCGGGCGATCCCGAGGCGACGATGTTCGCGCGCTTCCACGGCAAGCTCGATCCGCAGGCGATGGCCGCGCTACGTGACACGTTCGGCTTCTCCGACGAGCCGATGTGGCGCCAATACATCTCGTACCTCGGCCACGTCGCGTCGGGTGACCTCGGCGTCTCGGTCAGCTACTTCCCCGCGCGCGTCGGTGACGTCATCGCGACAGGCATGGTGTGGACGTTGTTCCTCGCCGGCATGGCCGTCGTCATCGCGTACGCGCTCGGCACGTTGCTCGGCATCGCGGCGGCGTGGCGGCGCGGTGGCTGGCTCGATTCGATCGGACCGCCGCTGTTCGTCCTCGTCGGCGCGTTCCCGTTTTTCTGGCTCGCGATGCTGCTGCTGTTTCTGTTCGGCTTCACGCTCGGGTGGACACCGGTTCGCCACGCCTACGACAGCCGCGTCAGCGCGGAGCTGAGCTTGTCGTTCGTGTGGAGCGTCGTCACGCACGCCGCGCTGCCCGCGATCACGATCGTCGTTGCCACCGTCGGCAGCTGGATGCTCGACATGCGCAACACGATGGTGAGCATCCTCGGCGAGGACTACATCACGATGGCCCACGCGAAGGGCCTGCCTCCGCGGCGCGTAATGTTCCGCTACGCCGCGCGCAACGCGCTGTTGCCCAGCGTCACGTCGTTCGGCATGGCGCTCGGCTTCTTGCTCTCGGGCTCGCTGCTCACCGAGATCGTGTTCTCGTATCCGGGCCAAGGCTATCTGCTCATCCAGGCGGTGCGCAGCCTCGACTACCCGCTGATCCAGGGCCTGTTCCTCACCATCACGCTCGCTGTCCTGGGCGCGAACTTCCTCGTCGACATCGTCTACGTGTGGCTCGATCCGCGCGCACGCCGGGGGCAGCAATGACCGGCGTGATCAATCAGCTGGCGCACAACCGCCGCGCGCTCGTCGGCCTTGCCATCCTCGGCTGCTTCGCGCTACTCGCGCTCGTCGGGCCGCTGTTCGTCGGCGATCCAACCGCGATGGTCGCCCGTCCGCTGTCGCCGCCGTCGTGGGATCATTGGCTCGGCACGACCGGGCAGGGCCAGGACGTGCTCGCACAGACGATCGCGGGCGCACGCACGACGCTCGTCATCGGTTTCACCGTCGGCTTCGCCCAGGTCGCGATCGGCGCGCTCGTCGGCACGACCGCGGGCTACGTCGGCAGTCGGGTCGACGACGCGCTCTCCCTCGTCATCAACATCTTTCTCATCATGCCGGGTCTGCCGCTCATGGTGATCGTCGCGGCGTACATGCCGACCGGCTCGATCACGATCGCGCTCGTGCTCGTCGCGACGGGCTGGGCATGGAGCGCGCGTGTGATCCGCGCGCAGGCTATGTCCTTGCGCGATCGCGATTTCGTCCTCGCCGCGCGCCTCGCCGGTGAGAATCCGTTGCGCATCGTCACGCACGAGATCGTGCCGAATATGACGTCACTGCTCGCGTCTGCGTTCATCGGCGCGACGATCTACGCGATCGGTGCGGAGGTCGCTCTCGAGTTCCTCGGTCTCGGCGATGTCAGCGCCGTCAGCTGGGGCACGAACCTCTACTGGGCATCGAACGACTCGGCGCTGCTCACCGGTGCGTGGTGGACGTTCGTGCCGACCGGCACGTGCGTTGCCCTGGTCGGTTCGGCGCTCGCGCTCGTCAACAGCGCGATCGACGAGATCGGCAATCCGCGCCTGCGCACCGAGCACGCATTCGAGGACGAGCTGCGCGCCGCCGGCATGTCGCCGGGACTGTCGACGCCGGTGTTGCGCCGCGAGGTCGATTGATGATGTTCACCGAGCTGTTGCGGGTCGAAGATCTGCGCGTCGAGTACCTGACCGAGGCAGGGCGCGTACGCGTCGTCGATGATGTCTCGTTCACGCTGCGTCGAGGCGAGATCCTCGGACTCGCCGGCGAGTCGGGCAGCGGCAAGACGACGATCGCGCTCGCGATCCTGCGCCTGCTCAAGGCGCCCGCCGCGATCACCGGCGGCCGCATCTTGTTCGAGGGTCGCGACATCCTCGATCTCGACGAGGTCGAGCTACGTCGCATGCGCGGTCGTCGCATCGCGCTCGTCACGCAAAGCGCGATGAACGCGCTCAACCCAGTGCTCACGATCGGCGAGCAGCTCGCCGACGCGATCATCGAGCACGAACGCGTCACGCGCTTTCGCGCCCGCGAGCGCGCCCGCGAACAGCTGCAGGTGGTCGGCATCGATCCCGATCGCGTGAGGAGCTATCCCCACGAGCTGTCGGGCGGCATGCGCCAGCGCGTGGTCATCGCGATGGCGCTCGCGCTGTCGCCGTCGCTCGTGCTCATGGACGAGCCGACGACGGCACTCGACGTCGTCATCCAGCGCGACATCCTCGTCGAGATCGCCAAGCTGCGCGACGAGCGCGGTTTCACGATCCTGTTCATTAGCCACGACCTGTCGCTGCTCCTCGAGATGTGCACGCGGATCGGCGTGCTCTACGCCGGCCGGCTCGTCGAAGCAGCGGGGGCACGCTCGCTCGCGGAAAAACCGAAGCACCCGTACACCGAGGGCCTCATCCGCTGCTTCCCTCCGCTCGTGAATCGCGCCGCGCCGGCCGGACTCCATTTCGGGCGCGCCGGTCCGCCGCCGCGTCTCGTCGGCATCGGCGGTGCGCCGCCCGACCCGCGCGATCCGCCGCCGGGCTGTCACTTCCATCCGCGCTGCGCCCGCTGCGTCGCGGTCTGCCGCACCACCGAGCCTGCGCTCATCACCGTCGCAAAGGATCACGAGGTCGCATGTCACCGACTCCAATCCTGACGGTGAAGAACCTCGGCAAGCGCTTCGGCAGTCACCAGGCGCTCGACGGCGTCTCGTTCGAGGTCGGACGCGGCGAAGCCGTCGCTCTCGTCGGCGAGTCGGGCAGCGGTAAGAGCACGGCCGCGCGGATTATCGCCGGCCTCATGTCGCCGACGAGCGGCACCGTTTCCACCACCGGCGGCGTGCAGATGATCTTTCAAGATCCGTTCGCGTCGCTCAACCCGGTCCACATGATCGGCTACCACCTCGCGCGCCCGCTCATCCGTCACCGCAAGGCGCGCGGCAAGGCCGCCGTCACCGCGCGCGTCCACGAGCTGCTCGACGACGTTGGCCTCGGCCCCGCCGCCGAAGTCGCCGCTAGACATCCACACCAGCTCTCGGGTGGACAGCGCCAGCGTGTGGCGATCGCGCGCGCGCTCGCCGCCGAACCCGACCTCATCCTCGCCGACGAGCCGACGAGCATGCTCGACGCGTCGATCCGCATCGGCGTGCTCAATCTGCTGCGCGACCTCAAGGAGCAGCGCGGCATTGCCATCGTGCTCATCACGCACGACCTCGGTAGCGCGCGCTACCTCGCCGACCGCACTGTCGTGCTGTTTCGCGGCCGCGTCGTCGAGACCGGCAAGACCTCCGCGCTGCTCGCGGCTCCGCAGCACAGCTACACGCAGCGCCTCATCGACTGCGCGTGACCATCTGAGCTGCACTCGACCAAAAGGCGCCATGTGATCGAGCAAGATGCGCCGTCGTCGCGCGTTGCGGCTCTCTACCGTTGACGTCATGTTGGACCGTCGTACGCTCGCCATCCTCGCGTTGCTCGCTGGTTGCGTTGACGATGCATTCGACGAGCCTGGCCGCGCCGAGTGCTCGTCG
>DATDCH010000389.1:0-4139 GCA_036524455.1 Kofleriaceae bacterium
ATGGCCTCCAGGCCGCGATCGATCACATCGAGCACTACGGCAGCAATCACACCGAATCGATCATCACGCGCGACCGAAGTGTTGCCGACCAGTTCTTGCGCGAGGTCGATTCGTCGACTGTCATGGTCAACGCGTCGACCCGGTTCGCCGACGGTGGCGAGCTCGGCCTCGGCGCGGAGATCGGGATCTCGACCACGCGCTTACACGCATACGGCCCGATGGGCGCCGAAGGCCTGACCACCACCAAGTTTGTCGTCCGCGGAAGCGGACAAATCCGTACGTAGAGGAGGAATGAGCGACGCATGACCCAAAGGAAAAAGAGCGCCCCCAAGGCTGTACGATCGACGACGCCGACTTCGCGAAGCCGCAGTAGCTCGCCACCCGCGTCGACCGGCCAGCCAGAATCCACCGAAGGCCTCGACGGCGCGCTACGCGCGCTCACGCTGGCACTGGACAAAAAGGCGCTCGAGCCGGTCTTGCTCGACGTCCGTCACCTGTGTTCGTTTTGCAATTATCAGCTGATCATCTCGGGCCGCAGCGACCGTCAGGTCGATTCGATCGCCGACGCGATCGAGCTCGGCCTCAAGGAAGAAGGCATGCGACCGATCAGCACCGAAGGCGCGCGCACCGGCCAATGGGCCCTGCTCGACTACGGTGACTTCGTCGTGCACGTGTTCCTGCACGCGGCCCGCGAGCACTACGATCTCGAAGGCCTGTGGAACGATGCGCCACGGATACCGATCGACGTACCCGCCGACGCGCGGCTACCGCCGGAAGAGACGTACGAGACGTCCGCAGTTCCGTGAAGATCTTCGTCGGCGCGATCGGCAAGCTCAAAGAGCCGTACTTCGTCGCCGCCGAAGACGAGTATCGCAAACGGCTGCGTCCGTACTGCACGCTGACCGTGCACGAAGCGAAGGACGAAGCTGCGCTGCTCAAGGCGCTCCCCGACGCTGCGCAGATCTACGTATTTGACGAGCGCGGCGAGTCGATCACGAGCGCGCAGTTCGCGGAGCTGCTCGCCGCCGAGGCGCAGCACGGCAAGGGGGCGCCGCTCGCGTTCCTGGTCGGCGGCGCCGACGGCCACAGCGACGAGGTGCGCAAGCGCGCGAAGAAGCTGATCGCATTCGGTCGGCTGACGATCGCGCACCGGCTGGTGCGCATCCTCGTGCTCGAACAGCTGTACCGTGCGTACAAGATCGTACGCGGCGAGCCGTACCACCGCGACTAGTCGTCGCGCTGTAGACAACTTGTACAACGCGCCGTCGGGTCAGCGACAACTTGTACAAGCTCGCTGAGACAACTTGGTCGCGCAGAGACAAGTTGTACGCTCGGCTCGAGTGGCCGCGGTCACTACCACGCACAGCTCGCCGAGGAAGTTCTTCAACGCGTGGCTGTCCTCGTGCGAGTATCGTCGCGATGAAGCGGCTCGCACTGCTGGCGATCATGATGATTCCGGTTGTCGCGTCCGCTGAAGGCGAGCGCGGCGCGATGTTCGGCGGCGCGGTGATCGCGACGCGTGCGCCAGAGACCGAGGTCGCCGGCGTGCAGCTCGAGCTCGCGCTGTGGCGCGGTCGCATCGGCGTCGCGGGCGAGGGTTCGTATCAATCCGGCCTCGACGAGCGCGTCGCGAAGCTCGGCGCGAGCCTCCGCCTGCTGCTCTATCACGAGATGACACCGTCGCTGCTCGACCCGTACGAGGACGTCGAGCTCGGCTTCGAGCTGCACGGCATCGTCGAGCGTGCGTGGTGGAGCGACGACGCGGCGGGCTCGCCGACGAGCTACGGCGGCGGCCTCGTGCTCCGCCTACGCGGCGACACCGACTTCACGAACATCCTCGCCGAGTCGCGATTGTTCGTGCGCGCACTGTGGTCGCGCGAGCCGGAGATGGGCTCGATCGCGCGCACCTCGACGACGCCGCCACACGAGGAAGGCGTCGTCATCGTCATCGGACTGGGCGCCGTGTTCGGCGGCGGTCAGCCCGCGTACTGGCGGAAGTTCCGACCGCGGACGCTCGACATGACCGCGCTGCCGCTGAATCACTGAGGCGTTACTCGCAGAACGTTGGCGACGCGGCCCGCAGACGACTGCGTCCGCGACTTGTGCATCGCAGCCTACAGCGGCTTGACGTCGAAGCCGCGGTCGCCGTGCACGTACAGCAGGCAGTCGCTGCCGGCCTTGCAGCTCTCGCTATGCTTGTAGCCGCCGGGCTGCAGCACGGACGAGCCGGGCGCGAGCGTGTGCGTCGGTTGACCCGACTCGAGGTACTCGACGATGCCGGCGAGCACGACGATGCGAACGTCCTTGCCGTGCATGTGCCAGAACGCTGCGCTGCCGGCTTTCACTTCGACGAGCGCGGCGAACGCGCCGGACTCGAGGCTGCCCGACACCAACGCGAAGCGGCGATCCGGTCCGTACGCTTGCCACGCAAGTGTCGCCGCGCGCTTTTGCGCATCGACGACCTCTTTGGGCAACGCGGCGAGCGTCGCTTGATCTCCCGGCACGACGGTCGCGTTGCGACGCGTTGCTGGATCACCGGTCGTCGTCGAAGGCTCGGCAGGTTCGGGCGTCGAAGCCGGCGGTTGCTCGGCCGGCGCGGCTGGCGTCACCGCTTGCTGGGAGCCACCGCAGCCAAGCGTGAGCACGAGTACGAGGGTCCGCATGCCGGAACCCTAGCAACCTCAGCCGCGATTGCGTTTGATCGCGCGGTCCATCTCACGCTTGTCGTCGGCTTCCTTCTTGGTCTGCCGCTTGTCGTGCTGCTTCTTGTGCGTGACGAGCGCGAGCTCGACCTTCACGCGATGGCCCTTGAAGTACATCGAGAGCGGAATCAGCGTGAATCCCTTTTGCTGCACCTTGGTCGCGAGCTTGTCGATCTCGTGCTTGTGCAGCAACAGCTTGCGCACGCGCTCGAGATCGTGGCCCCAGCGGTTTGCCTGCGAGTACTCGTTAATCGAGACCTTGTGGAGATATGCCTGGCCTTTGCGAAACTCGACGAAGCCGTCGGCGATCACGACGCGCGCATCGCGTAGACTCTTGACCTCCGACCCGACGAGCTGGATGCCCGCCTCCATGCGCTCGTGAATGTGGAAGTCGTGCGTCGCCTTGCGATTCGTGGCGATCACCTTGACGATCTGGTCGGCGGTTGCCTTCACACCGCTACCATTCGCCGACGTTCGGCATGGTCGTCCACGGCTCGCTCGGCGCGAGCGCATCGCCGCGCTGCAGCAGCTCGACACTGATCAAGTCTGGCGAGCGGACGAACGCCATGCGCCCGTCACGCGGCGGCCGCGAGATCGTGTAGCCCGCGTCGATGAAGCGCTGGCACGAGGCGTAGATGTCGTCGACCTCGTACGCGACGTGGCCGAAGTTGCGGCCGCTCGTGTATGGATCCTTGTTGTCCCAGTTGTGGGTCAGCTCGATCTGCGGCGAGTCGCCTTCGGATTTTTCGCCGAGGAACACGAGCGTGAACCTGCCCTGTTCGCTGTCGCGCCGCCTGATTTCGCGCAGCCCGAGCCCCTCGCAAAAGAAATGCAGCGCCGCCGGAAGGTCGCGGACTCGCACCATCGTGTGGAGGTAGCGCATGGCGGTTGCGTAACAGATTGGGTACGTTCGCGCCATGAGCGAGCCCAATGTCCTCGTCAACTTTCGCCTCGACAAGGATCAGCCGCTGCGGCTGCGCTGGCTTGCGACCGACGGCGCGCCCGGAGACGGCTACAAGGCCCAGGTCACGGCAGTCAAACTAAGCGTCGGCCGGCTCGCGATGGATCGCACCGCGATCATGGAGCACACCACTGCGGATGCGGGCGGCGGCATGGGCGCCTACTTGCTGACGTTCAACGGCATGGTCGGCTTCGCCGCCGACCATCCGGACCGTCCCGCGATCGACAAGCTCACGGCCGAAGAGATCGACTACGAATTCGAATTCGTTCACGACGAGAGCGGACGCGTCGCGGTCGAGGGCACCGACTTCACGATCGTGGAACGACCGCGCGCCTGGGCGCGCAAGCTCGCATGAGAGACGACAGCCCGA
Organism: Kofleriaceae bacterium; assembly: GCA_036524455.1. Classification (GTDB taxonomy): domain Bacteria; phylum Myxococcota_A; class Polyangia; order Haliangiales; family Haliangiaceae; genus JABFXX01. The sequence continues at coordinate 4,034 of DATDCH010000389.1, forward strand.
GCCGCACGGCGGCGGTGGTCGCGGCGGCGCGCCACCTCGGCCAGTTGCTGCCGCCCGAAGCGCGGCTCGTTGATGATCCATATGGTGCGGCGTTCGCATCGCCGTC
>DATDCH010000390.1:0-17737 GCA_036524455.1 Kofleriaceae bacterium
GATGCCGAGAGGGCGAGCGCAACAGCCGACGCTGCCCTCCCGGGAGGGTCTCGTTGATCGACGTCACGAGACGTGGTGCAGAACGCGGTGCGCCGTGATCGTTGCGCAACCGGAGGTCGGACGTCTGTGCCCGCGTGGGCACGCCGTGATCGTTGCGCAACCGGAGGTCTGTGCCCACGTGGGCACGCCACCATCGTTGCGGCGACCGGCGAGTCGCTAGCGATTGCCATGGCGGATTGGTGCACGGCAACGTCCGCGCGTGTTCTCCCGACCGCACGCGTCGGCGCTCTGCTTCCCCTCCTCCCTTTTTGATCTCCGAAACAACGCTCGCGTTCGCGTCAGCGCTGTGAGCTGTGTGGACGGGCGCGCATGCTGGGCGCTCGATCCCAACGTTGCGAAGTAAGGCGGCCGTCCATACAGGTCACAGCGACGCCCTCGCGTTCTCCCGACCGCGTGTCACTGCACTGCTGATCACGCACCCCGTATTTCTTGCTGGTCGTGACGAATTCTCTTGACGGATCTCGCGACGACGAAATCGATCGCCAGCGATCTCGCACGTGAGCGATCGCGAGACGCGTTGTGCGCGCGTTTGCGGGCGCAAATTCGGTCGCGGGTGATTTCTCGACGAGGAATCTCGATTCGTCACGCGTGGTGCGAATCGTGACGCTCGAAAACCTGGTGGTAGAAGAAACGCATGCTGAGCGACGAACGTGTCCATGTTGTGCCCACGTGGGCACGAGAAGACAACTGCAATGACAAGAACGGCGTCTCCAATGACCATCGCGAGGTCGATCAGCGTCTGCGCGCGATCGCGAAGCAAAAGAGCGTGCTCGATGCGGACGAGCTTCGCTGGCTACGCGAGGCAGAGCGGCTCCGTGTGTGGCGCACGCTCGGTTTCGCGACCGCGCTCGAGTATCTCGAAGACGTGTTTGGTTACGGGCCGCGGGTGACGAAAGATCGATTGCGGGTTGCGAAGGAACTCGGCGAGCTACCGGGCCTCGAGGCCGAGCTGCGCAATGGGGCATTGCCGTGGTCGGCGGCGCGCGAGCTGTCACGCGTGATGACACGTGCGACCGAAGCGCACTGGCTCGCACGCGCGCGTGGCCGCAACGTGCACGACATCCAAGAGCTGGTCTCAGGTCACAAGAAAGGTGACCTGCCGGACGACCCGAAGGATCCGGCGTTGCTGACGCGGAGGTTCGTGTTCGAGCTCGATGCGCGGCGGCAGGGTCTGTTCGAACAAGTGCGAGCTGTCTGCGAGCGCGAACGCGGGGAGCACGTCGAGGATGTCGACCTGTTCGAGGCCATGTGCATGAGCTTTCTCGCGGGCGGCGGTGTCGCGGCTGATACGCTGACGGATGAGGTCATCGGCGCACCCGCTGACGAGGTGGAACATGCGTCGCCTGGTGGAGCGGGACACGACAAGGCTCCGCGACCCGCGCACCAGATCGTCTATCTCAAGTGCGAGAGCTGCTCGGCGGCGATGTACGAAGCCCGCGGCCGCCGCATCCAGCTGCGTGATGAAGATATCGAGCACGCCGAGTGCGACGCGGAGATCGTTCGCGAGGCAGATATCGCCGCCGCACAGGTGAGCGGCAAGCGCCGGTCCAAGCCGACGCTGACGATTCCGGCGAAGACGCGCGATCTCGTGTGGAGGCGCGATCACGGCCGGTGTCGGTTCCCCGGCTGTCGCGCGACGCGCCATCTAGCGATCCATCATCTCGTGCATCGCGAGCATGGCGGCAGCCACGACGAGACCAACCTGCTCGTGCTGTGCGACGGGCATCACAAGCTGCTCCACGCCGGCATCGTGACGATCAGCGGCTGTCCGTCCGACGAGCTCGTGTTTGTACGTAACGGAGAGCGGATCGTCGATGCACGCTCGCCGGCCGTGGTGGCGGCGAATCGCCAGCTCCGAGAGTCTGTGCCGATGCACGCGAAGGCGAAGCATGGATTCGCGGACGTCGTGAAGATCGAGCAGACCAAGCAGGCGCTGATCCAGCTGGGCTACAAGGCGCGGGCGGCGCGGCGCGCGATCGAGGCCGTCTGTGCCCACGTGGGCACGGATGCCGACATTGCAACGATCGTGAAGGCCGTGCTGGATGCGGATCGCAACGGTGCTCGTCTAGGCGACAGCGAGAGGGACGGCGCAGAACGGCGCAGCACAGAGGCGATTCAAGCGCTCGTGGGGCTCGGTTTCTCGAAGAGGGTTGCCGCTGCCGCCGTCCGAGACGTGAGTGATCGCATCGACGCAGCCGCTGATCTGTCTGTCGTGATCAAAGAGGCGTTGCGCCTCTGCGGCTGAAAGGCGTGCCCACGTGGCACGGATGCCGAGCGCAATGGTCGGCGAGTCGTCGCGGCTGCTAGGGCGAGTAGTACTGCCCGCCTGCCCTCGACGCTCGGTCCGGCAGAACGACCTTGACAGTTGTTACTGTCACAGTTAATATTGGCTCAATGAAGAATGTTTCGACCACCCTCTGGTCGCGGCTCGCAGATGTCGTCGGCCTCGTCGCCACGCCGCTCGTGCCGTCACACTACATCGCGCTCGTCAGCCCGCTCGCGGCGACGCACGTGCGGCAGGCGCGGGTCGAAGCCGTGAGCGACGAGACGGCAGATGCGCGGACGCTGACGTTGCGGCCGGGGCGCGGTTGGCGCGGCCATCGGGCCGGTCAGCACGTGCGCATCGGGCTCGCGATCGACGGGCGGATCGCGACACGGACGTACTCGATCTCGTCGTCGGCGGAGCGTCGCGACGGCTGCATCACGATCACCGTGAAGGCGCAGCCGCATGGCCGGATGTCGCGTGCGCTGGTGCGCGACGTGACGGTCGGCAGCTACCTGACGATCGGGTTGCCGGAAGGTGACTTCGTGCTGCCGGAAGCGGTGCCGGCGCGGCTTGGCTTCGTGACGGGAGGCAGCGGCATTACGCCCGTGATGGCGATGCTGCGCACGCTCGTCGACCGCGGCGAGATGCGCGACGTCGTGCACGTGCACTACGCGAGGCACGCAGACGATGTGATCTTCGGCGACGAGCTACGCGCGCTGGCGGCTGCGCATCCGTGGTACCGGCTCGCGATCGTGCACACCGAGCAGGATCGGCGCCGGTTCTCGCGCGCACGGCTCGACGAGTACATGCCGGATTGGCGCGAGCGCGAAACGTGGGCGTGTGGACCGCAAGGTCTGCTCGACGCGATCGCAGCGTGTTTTGCCGGCAGCGGCAACGCGCTGCATGTCGAGCGGTTTGGCGCCGCGCTGGCGCCGGTGGATCCGAATGCGGCCGGCGGTGAGGTGCGGTTCGCGACCGCGAGAACGACAAGGCGCAGCGATGGCCGCACGCCACTGTTGCGGATCGCCGAGCAGGCGGGCGTGGCAGCGCCGCACGGCTGCCGCATGGGCATCTGCCATACGTGTGACACCACACTGGTGTCGGGCTGCGTCCGCGATCTGCGGACCGGCGAGCGCATCGACCAGGCGGGCACGCGCGTTCAACTGTGCGTGTGCGCCGCGGCAGGCGATGTCGAGCTCGCACTCTGAACGAAAGGAATTGTCATGACCCAACCATTACCGGTCGCGCTCGATGACGCTGCGATCGAAGAATTTGGCCGCGAGCTCGACGTGATTCAGCGTGAGGTCAAAGCGAGCCTCGGCGATTCGGATCGCCGGTACATCCGCCGCGTGATCAAGGTCCAGCGCAGCATGGCGTTTGGCGGCCGCATGATGATCTTCGCGAGCCTGCCGCTCATGCCGGTGGCTCCGCTGTTCCTCGGCGTGATCGGCGCCGGTGCGGCTGCGCTCGGGCTGTCGAAGATCCTCGAGAACATGGAGATCGGCCACAACGTCATTCACGGCCAGTGGGACTGGATGCAGGATCCCGAGATTCATTCGTCGACGTGGGAGTGGGACAACGTTTGCCCGGCCGATCAGTGGAAGCACTCGCATAACGTCGTCCACCACACGTGGACGAACGTGCTCGGCCGCGATCGCGACGTCGGCTACGAGATCCTGCGCGTCAACGAGCACCAGCCGTGGCGACCGGCGCACCTCGCGCAGCCGCTGTACAACGTGCTGCTCGCGGTGCTGTTCCAGTGGGGCGTCGCGATGCACGACGTCGATATCGGCGCACTCAAGCGCGGTGAGATCACGCTGCGCGACGTTCGCGGCAAGCTCGCGGGCATCGGTCGCAAGGCGCGCAAGCAGCTGCTCAAGGACTACGTGCTGTGGCCGCTGCTCGCAGGCCCGTTGTTTCTGCCCGTGATCCTCGCAAACGGCGTGGCGAACCTGATGCGCAACCTGTGGTCGTACGCGATCATCTTTTGCGGTCATTTCCCCGACGGCGTGCAGGTGTTCACCGAGGCGCAGATCGAGGGCGAGACGCGCGGCCGCTGGTACGTGCGGCAAGTGCTGGGCTCGTGCAACATCCAAGGCGGCCGGCTGTTTCACCTGATGAGCGGCAACTTGAGCCATCAGATCGAGCACCACCTGTTTCCGGACATGCCGAGCAATCGCTATCCCGAGGTCGCTCCGCGCGTCCAAGCACTTTGCGCGCGGTTCGGGATCCCGTACAACACGGGCTCGTTTGCCCGCCAGCTCGGTACGACGTTGCGGACGATCTTCCGCCTCGCCCTCCCGACGAAGCAGAAGACCCAGGCGCTGGCAGCATGACGACTCTCGCGATGGCAACCACGACCGACTCCGACGACGCCGACGCTGACGACGCGACGTCCGACGCGCAACTGACGATCGACGAGCTCGCCGCCGCTTCGAAGGTGCCGAGCCGCACGATCCGGTTTTACCAGTCGCGCGCAGCGCTGATGGGACCGGAGATTCGTGGCCGCGTGGCCTACTACGGCCCGCAGCACGTCGAGCGGCTCAAGCTGATCGCGCAGCTGCAGGATCGCGGGCTACGCATCGACGCGATCGGCGATCTGATGAAGCGGATCGACCGCGGCGAGGTCGATCTCGCGGAGTGGCTCGGCGTCGAAGAACAGATGCAGACGCCGTGGGCGACCGACAACGCGCGCACCGTCAGCGAGATCGAGCTCTACGAGCTTGCCGGCACGCGGCGGCCGGGCCTGCTCGCCGATCTCCAGCGCGCGCGGATCGTCGAGCGCAAGGGCGACGTGTATCTGCTCGGCAGCCCCGCGCTGCTCGCGATCGCGATGAAGCTCGAGAACGTCGGCATCGATCTCGAGATCGCAGCGAGCGCGTCGGCGATCTTGCGCAAGCACCTATCGCGCGCCGTCAGTGAGCTCGTCGAGCTGTTCCTCGATCAGGTCAAGGAAGGACGCGTCAGCATCGCGCAGTCCGGCAAGCTATTCGAGACGTTTCGCTCGGTCGGCGTCGACTCGGTGCGCGTGTTGTTCGCGCGCGAGATGGAGAGCGCACTGCGCAAGCTGCTCTCGTCGGGCAAGCTCGCGTCGTTGTCGGCGCGCGCGCGCCGCAAGAAGCGGTAATCGTCGGGGCGCCCGGCTCCCGGGGCATCGATTCCAGCGACCGAGTCGTGGCATGGTCCGCTCCATGCCCGCGTTGATCTCGATCCCCACGATCCTCGACGTCGATGTCATCCGCGGGGCGCGGGCCACCGAAGGCGCGCCGCTCGACCTCGTAATCGAGATCCCGCACGGCGCCACGCGCACCGAGGACTTCACGTCGCTCGAAGCGCGCTTGACCAGCCCGCTGCCCGAGGGCCTCGTCGACTTCTTCCACGTCAACACCGACGCCGGTGCACCGGAGCTCGCTGTCGCGACCGCGCGGCGGTTCGTCGAGCTCGAGCCCGGGCGCACCGTCGCGATCCTACGCTGCCGGATTCCGCGCACGTTCATCGACTGCAATCGGCGGGTCGATGCCTCGCCCGAGGACTTCAAGGCCGGCAAGGTCAGCCCCGGGCTGATGCCGTGGATCACGGATCCCGAGGATCGCGCACTGCTCCGTGCTGCGTACGAGCGCTATGTGGCCGCGGTCAAGCAGGCGACGGCGCAGCTCGCGAGCGACGGCGCGATGGTCCTCCTGCACAGCTACGCTCCTCGCGAAGTCGACGTCGAGGTCGACCTCCAGATCGTCGAGAGCCTGCGCGCCGCGTATCGACCCGAGACGGTCGAGCGCTGGCCGCTGAGGCCCGAGCTCGACGTGATCGGCAAGGGCCTCGATGGCACGAGCTACGCGCCGGCCGGGGTGGTCGAGGCCCTGCGGGGCGCGCTCGCCGGTGAGCTGGCCATCGCCGATAGCGCAACGTATCCGCTCCATTCGAGCACGATGGCGTGGGACCACGTGATGGCACACCCCGGCCGCACGCTGTGCCTCGAGGTCCGCCGCGACCTGCTCGCCGATCCGTTCGAGCCGTTCGCCCAGATGAAAATCTCTGAGGCGAAGGTCCAGCGCATCGCGGTTCCGCTAGCGACAGCGCTACGTCGCTGGTGGTAGAGGATCGCCGGTGTTGCCGGTATCGTCGGTGTTGCCGTGAACGTGTTGTTCGTCGCCTCTGAGCTGGCTCCTTTCGCGAAGACCGGCGGGCTTGCGGATGTGATGGCTGCGCTGCCCGCGTATCTGCATCGCGCCGGTCACGACGTGCGCGTCGTGCTGCCGCTCTACGACACGGTCGACACATCGAAGGCGACGTTTCAGGCGATCATGGATCTCGAGCTGCCGCTCGGCTCGCACCGTTATCAGCTCAAGATCTTCCAGGTGGGCTCGGCACCGCCCGTGTACTTCGTGCACTGCCCGGCGCTCTATGCACGCGGTCGGCTGTACACGAGCGATCCCGACGAGCATCGCCGGTTCCTCGCGCTCTCGTATGCAGCGCTGTTGATCTGTCAGCGCCTCGACTTCGCGCCTGACATCCTGCACGGCCACGACTGGCAAGCGTCGCTGTTGCCGATGATCGTGAAGACGGTGTTCGCGAAGGACGCGCGCTTCGCAAAGACGCGATCGCTGCTGACGATCCACAACCTGATGTACCAGGGTAGCTTTCCGGTCGCGATCGGGCCCGATACCAACCTCACCCAGGTCGCCCACCTGTTCCATCAGGATCTGATGAAGGCCGGGCGCGTAAACTTCCTGTTGCAGGGCATCCTCTACGCCGACGGCATCAGCACGGTCAGCCCAACCTACGCGCAAGAGATCCAGACCGAGACCTACGGCGGCGGCCTCGACGGTTTTCTCCGCGCACGCTCGGCGACCGTGGTCGGCATCTTGAACGGCGTCGACTACGGCGAGTGGTCACCGGAGCACGACCGCCACATCCCGCACCACTACAGCGCGCAGGATCTCGCCGGCAAGGAGCGCAACAAGGAGCATCTCCTGACGAGCGTCGGGCTGCCGTACGTCAAAGGTGTCCCGGTGCTCGGCATCGTGTCGCGGCTCGTCGGGCAGAAGGGATTCAAGCTGCTCGATCCGGCGATGTTCGATTTGCTGCGCAAGCACGGCTTTCAGCTCGTCGTGCTCGGTAGCGGCGAGCCCGCGCTCGAGGCCATGTTCGGACACATGCAGCGCGCGTTTCCGCGCCAGGTCTGCTTCTACCAGGGCTTCAAGAATGACCTCGCCCATTTGATCGAGGCGGGCGCCGACATGTTCGTGATGCCGTCGGTCTACGAGCCGTGCGGCCTCAATCAGCTGTACAGCCTGCGCTACGGCACCGTGCCGATCGTGCATCGCACCGGCGGCCTCGCCGATACGGTCACGCAGTGGCAGCCTAGCAGCGGGACCGGCACCGGCTTCGCGTTCGCCCATCACGACGCCGCCGGCCTGCGCTGGGCGGTCGAGGCAGCGCTCGCCGCGTATCGCGATCCGAACCAGTGGAGCCGGCTGGTCCAAAACGGCATGGCCCAGGACTTTTCCTGGGACGCGCAGGGCAAGCTCTACGAGCTACTCTATGCGCGCCTCGCGTCGCTCGGGCGGCATTGACCATGGTGCATATCGTTTTCATCGAGCCCCGGTTCCCTGCGAACCAGAAGCAGTTCATCAAGGGCCTCGCCGAAATCGGCGCGACGATCAGTGCGATCGGCGAAGGCTCCAAGGACTCGCTCGACGACGAGCTTCGCCGCTGGCTCACGCACTACGAAGAAGTCACGAACGTGTGCGACGAGCAGCAAGTGCTGAACGCGGTCCGCTTCATCCAACGCCACAAGCACGTCGATCGGCTCGAGGCGACCGTCGAGGCGCACATCATGCCGTGCGCGCACGTGCGCGAGAAGGCCGGGATTCCGGGCACGAGCACGCGCACCGCGTATCTATGTCGCGACAAGCCCGCGATGAAGCAGGTATTGCGCGAGGGCGGGGTGCCATGCGCGGAGTCGACCGCGGCGGACTCGCCCGACGAGATCCGCGCGTTCATCGAGCGCGTCGGCTATCCGGTGATCCTGAAGCCGCGCGATGGGGCAGGCGCATCGGGTGCGGCGCGCGTCGACAGCGATCGCGAGCTCGAGCCGGCGTTGCGTGCGCTCGGACCAGGGCGATCGATCGCGGTCGAGGAATTCATCGAAGGTCATGAAGGCTTCTTCGACACGCTGACGCTGCGCGGCCAGGTCGTGCACCAGTTCGCGACGCACTACTACCCCAACGTGCTCGAAGCGATGCGCACGCGGTGGATCTCGCCGCAGTTCGTGACGACGAACCGCATCGACGCGTCGGGCTACGACGAGGTCAAGGCGATGGCGCAGCGCGTGGTCACGCTGCTCGGCATCGAGATCTCGGCGACGCACATGGAGTGGTTCTCCGGCCCCAAAGGTCTCAAGTTCTCCGAGATCGGTTGCCGCCCACCGGGCGTGCGCGCGTGGGATCTCTACAACGTCGCGAACGACATGGACCTCTATCGCGAGTGGGCGATGCTCGTCGCTGCGGGCAAGCCGAGCCAGTACGCGTCGCGGCGGCTGTCGGCGGGCATCATCGCGCTCCGCCCCGATCGCGACGGGCGGATCACGCACTACGACGGGCTTGCCGCGGTGCGCGAAGCATTCGGCGAATCCTTGATCGACTGGCACCTGCCCCCGGAAGGCACCCCGACGCAGGGAGTCGAAGCCGGCTACATGGCGAACGCGTGGATTCGCATGAAGCACGAGAACTACGATCACCTCCGCCACATGCTCGACGTCGTCGGCCAAACGGTGAAGGTGCGGGCAAGCTAATGGGGTCGGACCCCATTTGCCGGACCCCATTTGCCGGAGGGAGCTGATGGCGAGCGTTGTCCTGCTCGGTCCGCAGGGGACATCACCGGATGTCGGTGCCGTGCTCGCCGACCTCGGCATCACCGGCAAGGTCGGGCTCGTGCGCGCGGGCTATCAGGAGCGCGAGTCGGAGGACGCCGACATGATCGCGTCGCTCGGCGTGCCGGCCGTCAATCTCAAGCTGCACGCGCGCAGCGTCGAAGTCTTCCGCGACGACACCGAGCTCACGGTCGCGTACCAGGCGCGCCAGCAGCGGCTCCGCCACATCCAGGCGTTCTATCGCGTGCGACTCGACAAGATCGAGGACGCCGGCAAGACGATCTCGGTGCGATACGTCGAGCCCGATCTGCTCGAGATGGAGGAGAAGGTCTCCGTCGATCAGTATCGCCACATCGACGCCGACCATATCGAGCGCTGCAATGCCGTGCGCAGCGTGTTTGACATGAGCTGGCGTTTCGTCGACCGGCCGGTCATCGCACGGCATCGCGACGAGCTGCGCCGCGAGCTGCAGGGAGCAGAGGCGCTCGTCATCGCGGGCGGCCACGTCGCATCGCTGCTCAACCGGCTCGCGATGTTCGACGTGCTCGAGCTCGTCGCCGGCAAGCCGGTGATCGCGTGGTCGGCGGGCGCGATGGTGCTGACCGAGCGCATCGTGCTGTTCCACGACTATCCGCCCTACGGCTCGGATATCGCGCAAGTGCTCGACACCGGCTTCGGGCTCGCACCCGGCTTGGTCGTGCTGCCCGATCCCCACCGTCGCGTGAACTTCGATGCGCGCGCGGGGATTCAGCGGTTCGCGCGGCGGATGGCGCCTGCGACGTGCGTCGCGATGGATCACGGCGCGCGCATCGAGCTCGAAGATGGCACCATCGTTCGCGCGAACGGCGTACGCCTGACCACGACCGGTGAGGTCGACCACGATTGGGACGGTTCGCCGAGTCGGTTCTCGAGCCCGTTCTTGCGCGGAGTACCGCTGTGAAGGGTGCGTCGATCCTCGCGCTCGAGGCCGGCCCGCGCACTCGCGAGGCGGTCGACGGGTTTTTCGCGACGCAGCGCTTTCCGATCGTCGAGGGCAACTTCATCACGTTCGTGTGGCGCGGCGATGCGGAGGCCGTGCATCTCAAGCACTGGGTGTTCGGCCTGCCGTCGTCGCAGCAGCTGACCCGCGTCGAGGGCACCGACGTCTGGTACCGAACGCTGCAGCTGCCGCCCGGCTCGCGCGTCGAGTACAAGCTCGAGGTCGTCCGCAAGGGGCACGGCGAGTGGATGCAGGATCCACTCAACGCAAACACCGCGCGCGATCCGTTCGGTGCCAACTCGGTCGCGCACGGCACCGGCTACGAGGTCCCGAGCTGGATCCAGCCCGATCCTGCGGCGGCGAAGGGGCACCGCGACGAGATCTGGATCGACTCCAAGACGTTTGGTCGGCGCGGGTTTGGTCTCTATGTTCCGGCTCGCTTTCTGCGCAGCCGGCAATACCCGCTGCTCGTGGTTCACGACGGGCACGACTACCTTCGCTACGCTTCGATGGCCACGATCCTCGACAACATGATCGATCGGCTCGAGTTCGCCGATGCGATCGTGGTGTTCACGAGCTCGCCGGATCGGTTGCGCGAGTACGCCGACGACGAGCGGCACGCAAAGTTTCTGACCGAAGAGCTGGTTCCGTTCGTGGAGCGCTTGTTCCCGATCGACCAGGAGCCGCAGAGCCGGTGTCTGATGGGCGCAAGCTTTGGCGCCGTCGCGTCGCTGTCGACCGCAGCTCGCTATCCGGGCTACTTCGGCCGCCTGCTGCTGCAATCGGGTTCGTTCGCGTTCACCGACATCGGGGACCGCAACCACCGCGGCCCGCTGTTCGACCCGGTGGTCGCGTTCATGAACCGATTCCGCTCGGACCCGGCCGCGGTATCCGAGCGCATCTTCGTGAGCTGCGGCATGTACGAGTCGCTGATTTACGAGAATCGTTCGCTGGTCCCGCTGTTGCTCTCGACGGGCATGGACGTTCGCTACGTCGAAGCCCGCGATGGCCACAACTGGGAGAACTGGCGTGACCGGCTACGCGAAGGCCTATCGTGGCTGATGCCAGGTCCGTTTCTTCACGTCTACGAGTAGGCTCGGGAGGACTCATGACCGTCACGCGCAAGATCGGCCTCTCTCTCGGTGCGGATATCTGCTGGCCGCTCTGTTACGAGCAGATCATCGACCAGCTCGCGCTCGCGATTCCCTGGCAGGGCGACACGGTGAAGATCGCGGTCGAGCGCGTGACGATCGAGCCGTTCGATCTGCGGCAGCCTTGTCAGTACGACGTCGTGCTCGACCGGCTCACGCACTGGTATCACACGAGTCGCGAGTGGATCAAAAAGGCGATCCTGATGGACGGCTTGTACGTGCTCAACAATCCGTGGGCCGTGCAGTCGATGGAGAAGCACACGTCGTACTGCGCGATGATGCGGCTCGGCATGCCGATTCCGACGACGTGGATGATTCCGCCGAAGTCGTACGAGCCGACGCCCGATCTCGCACCGACGCTCAAGAGCTACGCGAAGCTGTTCGACCTCGGCGCGATCGGAAAAGCGATCGGCTATCCGATGTTCATGAAGCCGTACGACGGCGGCGGCTGGCGTGCGGTCAGCCGGATCGCCGACGAAGCTCAGCTGCGCAAGAAGTACGAAGAGAGCGGCAACTGCGTGATGCACCTGCAGGGAGCGGTCAATCCGTTCGATCGCTTCGTGCGCTGCATTGGCCTTGGCCCGCAGACCCACCTGGTGCGCTACCTGCCCGACGAGCCGCTGCACGATCGCTACTCGCAGGACGAGAACTTCGTGTCCGATGACGAGGCGCAGCTCCTCCAAGACACCACGCTCACGATCAACGCGTTCTTCGGCTGGGACTTCAACTCGTGCGAGTCGCTGCGCAAGGACGGGGTGTGGCATCCGATCGACTTCGCGAACCCGTGCCCGGACTCGCAGGTCACGTCGCTGCATCGCCACTTCCCGTGGCTCGTGAAGGCAAACATCCGGTGGTCGGTGTTCTGCGCGGTGACGAAAAAGCCGATGCGCAAGACGCTCGATTGGGAACCGTTCTTCGCGATCTCCGACGCGTCCGACATGCCGTATCGCGATCGGCTGCGCGCGTACGCAAAGCTCGCCGCCGAGCGATTCGAGACCGCGCGGTTCGAAGAGTTCTGCGCGAAGCACCTGCCACACCTCGACGAGGTCGCGTGGGAGTTCTTCGGCACCGAGGCCGCGAAGTCGGCGTTTCGCGCGAAGGTCGCGGCGCTCTATCCCAAGCACGAGATCGAGCAGTTCACCGAGCTGTTCTGGCGACGCGTGCAAGCGTGGCGAGCCGACTCGCAGCCGACATCGAGCGTGACGTGATGGGCGAGCGCGGCGACAAGATCGTCACGCGGTGGTACAGCGAGCGCGTTCAGCGCGAGGTCACGGTCGTGCGCTGGGGATCGATGGGCCAGCCGGTCCTGCTGCTGCCGACTGCCGGCGGCGATGCCGAGGAGATCGAACGGTTCCAGCTGATCGATGCGCTCGCTCCGCTGCTCGACGCCGGCAAGATCAAGATCTACTCGTGCGACAGCGTCGCCGGGCGCGCCCTGCTCGCGCGCGAGGGGTCGGCTCGCCACCAGATGTGGCTGCAGAACCAGTTCCACCACTTCATCCGCCACGAGGTCGCGCCTGCGATCCGCGCCGACTGCAAGACCGAGGACATCGAGATCTGGGCGGCCGGCGCTTCGATCGGCGCGTTTCACGCAGTGGCGGTCGTGTGCCGGTTCCCCGACGTGTTCACGCGCGCCCTCGCGATGAGCGGGACCTACGATCTGCGCCGGTTCTACGACGCGCAACCCCACGATTTCTCCGACGAGTTCTGGGTGTCGTCGCCGCTGCACTTCGTGCCGACCCTGGCCGGCCGCCACCTCGACGTCCTGCGGTCCCGCTACATTCTCATCCCGTCGGGGGAGGGGCGCGCCGAGGACATCTCCGAGTCGTGGAACCTCGCGAACGTCCTGGGCCGCCAGGGCATCCCGAATCGAGTCGACTCGTGGGGGCCCGATTGGCACCACGATTGGGTGACATGGCGCCGGATGTTGCCGCAGATTCTCGACGCGTGGACACGGGAAGCCAAGGCTGAGGGATGACGACCAGGGAGCACAAGGATCTCGATCCGACCGGCAAGCTCGACGGTGAGCGTCAGCGCGAGTTCATGGGAGCGATCCTCAAGGACCTGCGCGCGCTCGAGCGCATGATCAAGGAGCAACGCTTCGAGGCCGGCGTGCGGCGGATCGGTGCCGAGCAGGAGATGTTCCTGATCGACGATCACTGGCGGCCGGCGCGAGGCGTGCTGCAGGTGCTCGACAAGCTGCGCGACCCGCACTACACGACCGAGCTCGGCCAGTTCCAGATCGAAGCGAACTGCGAGCCGCAGGAGCTGACCGGCAACGGGCTCTCGCGCATGCACCAGCAGCTCGATGATCTGGTGGATCGCGCGAACGCCGCGGCCAATGAGATCGGCATGCGCACCGTGCTGATGGGCGTGCTGCCGACGATGAAGAAGAGCGACCTCGGCCTCGACAACATGACGCCGAGCGCGCGCTACGTGCACCTCAACAAGGTGATCACGGCGCTCCGCGGTGGTCGCTTCGAGTTTTCGATCAAGGGACTCGACGAGCTGATCGTCGATCACGACTCGGTGATGCTCGAAGCTTGCAACTCGAGCTTCCAGGTTCACCTCCAGGTCACGCCCGACGAGTTCCCGCGCTACTACAACATCGCGCAGGTGCTGCTCGGTCCCGTGATGTCGGTCGCGGCGAACTCACCGATCATGTTCAACCGCCGGCTGTGGGCGGAGACGCGGATCGCACTGTTCCGCCAGGCGGTCGACAGCCGGAAACAAGGCGCACGCGAGACCGAGGCGCGCGTCAGCTTCGGAACGCGCTGGGTCCGCCAATCCGTCGTCGAGATTTTTCGCGAGGACATCGCCCGGTTCCGCGCACTCGTCAGCGCGGACCTCGACGAGGATCCGATGGCAATGCTCGATCGCGGCGAGATTCCGCAGCTCAAGGCGCTGCGTCTCCACAACGGATCGATCTATCGCTGGAACCGCGCCTGCTTCGGTATCACCGGCGACAAGCCGCACCTGCGCATCGAGAACCGCGTGTTCCCCGCCGGGCCGAGCACGCTCGACGAGATGGCGAACGCCGCATTCTGGTGCGGCCTCATGGTCGAGTTCGGCGCGCGCGAGGAAGACGTCACCAAGCGGATCGACTTCGATCAGGCCGCCGCGAATTTCTACACGGCGGCGCGCGAGGGCGTCGGCTCCCACTTCGTCTGGCTCGATCATCACGAAATCTCGGCGCGCGAGCTCGTGCTCGAACGCCTGCTACCGGTCGCGCAGGCCGGCCTTCGCCGCCAGGGGATCGCCGAGGACGACATCACGAAGTACCTGACCGTCGTCGACGAGCGCGTGCGCACGGGACGCACGGGTGCACGCTGGCAGCTCGCGTCGTGGAACTCGCTGCGTGATCGGGCGACGCCGGCCGAGCGCGCGAACGCGCTGGTCGCCGCGACCATTCAGCGTCAGCTCACGAGGCGCCCGGTCTCCGAGTGGGAGCGCGCGCGGCTCGACGAAGCCACGACGAGCAAGGGCAACTACGCGCGCGTCGAGAACTACATGGCGACCGATCTGTTCACGGTCCACGCCGACGATCCGGTCGAGATGGCCGCGAACCTCATGGTCTGGGAGCGCATCCGTCACATCGCAGTCGAGGATCATGACCACCGCTTGGTCGGCCTGCTCACGCAGCGCGCGGTACTCCGCTTCGTGCTCTCCGGCGGTTCGACGCTGCGCACACCGATCTCCGACATCATGAAGCGTGATGTCGCGACCGTGCGTCCCGACACGCCGACGCTCGATGCGCTGCGCATGATGCGGCAACTCCGGCTCGGCTGTCTGCCGGTCGTCGAGAACGACAAGCTCGTCGGTATCGTCACCGAAGGCGACTTGATCGAGATCGCGTCGAAGCTGCTCGAGCAGCAGCTCGGTAGCGGCGAGCCCAAGCGCGACTCGTACCCCGACGACTTCTACGAGTCGAGTCAGCCGTTCATCAAGCCGGAGGCCGAACCGGCCAAGGCCGACAAGCCCGACCAGCCGGGCAAGGCCGAGAAGGCCGAGAAGGCCGAGAAGGCCGAGAAGGCCGAGAAGTCAGACAAGGCCGATCACTCCGCGTAGAGATGGACCTGCGTCGCGACGATGTCTGCGAGCGCGCACGCCGTCGCCCAGTCGGGGTGGCGCAACAGGATGTAGCCGTCGGAGACCAGCGTGTGTTTCCAGTTGCGACGCTGCGTTCCGATCGGCAACAGCCGTGACTCGACGACGTGCTCGCCGTAGTTGCGCATGAACTCGTCGAGCCCGGTGATGCGCGTGATGCGCCCGCGGCCCTTCGCGCGTTTGAAGATGATCGCGGCGTTGTATTTGCGGTGGGTCGGTGCTTCGAACGTGTTCCAACACACGGCGCGCGCCCACTCGCGAAACAGATCGATGTCGCACGTGTAGTTCATCTGATCGACGAGGTGAGCGCCGCCCGGGCGGCATCCGATCTCGCCGAACACGACCTCGCCGCTCGGTTTGCGAAACCACTCCATGTGCGTGAATCCGTCGCCCATGCCGAGCGCGCCGAGCACTTGTTCGCCGAGCTTGATGCCCGCGGCGAGTACCGGTTGTGCGAGGTCACGCACCGTCACGATCACGGGACTGATCCATTCGGTCGAGCGCGCGATCAGCGGCTTGGGTAGATACTGCGCGACGTTCGCGAACGCGGGCTTGCCGCCAATGCACACGGTGTCGTACGTGAATTCGTCACCGTCGATGAACTCTTCGAGGCTGGCTTCGCCGACGTGCTGCATGCGGGAAAGCGCGGCTTCGAGCTCGGCGGCGCTGCCCACCTCGTACGTATCGGCGCTGCCGGCGCCCGAGATGGGCTTGAGCACGAGCGGATAGCCAAGGCGCGCGGCGCCGTCGCGAGCCTCGGTCGCCGTCGTCACCCGCACCGAGCGCGGCACGCGCAGGCCCGCGGCGGCAACGCGCTCCTTCATCAGCTGCTTGTCGCGGAAGCCGCGGACCTGATCGACCGTCATGCCCGGGACGCCGAACCGCTCGCGCAGCCGCGCCGCGGTGAGCACCATGACCTCCCAGTTCGCGAGCACGCGATCGACCTCGCGCCCACGCATCCAGGTGTGGACCCGTTCGACCACGTCATCGTCGTCGAGCAGGCGCGGTACCTGGAGGTAATCGGTCAGGTGCTGCTTGAGCGAACCGGGCAGCGACGCGACCGCCTGATCGCCCACGCCATAGACCGCCGCCCCGACCTCGGCGAGGCCGCGCGTGTATTGCTGCATCTCCGGCGGGTAGCTCGGCGCCAGGAAGACGACGTTCATCCGCCAGCGATGCTACAACGCGCGGCATGCGGAACGTGATCTTCGCCGCTCCGTTCCCACTCGAGACGACGATGCGATTCGCGCGGGCCGCGGCTCGACTTCCCGGCGTGCGTCTGCTCGGTGTCGCCCAGACGCCACCCACGGGCGAGGACGCTCGGTTGTTCGCCGACGTCGTCGAGGTCGAGGACGGACTCGACGCCGGCCAGCTCGTGCAAGCCGGCCGAGTCCTGGCTGGGCGGCACGGCGAGATCCACCGGCTGATCGGCATCCTCGAGCCGCTGCAAGTCCAGCTCGCCCAGGCCCGGCGCGCGCTCGGCATCGCCGGCACGAGTCCCGAGACCGCCGACCTGTTCCGCGACAAGGCACGGATGAAGGAGGAGCTGCGGCGCCACGGTCTGCCGTGCGCCCGGCATCGCCTGATCCGCGCGTGGGCCGATGCCGAGTCGTTCGTCGCCGAGGTCGGGTTCCCGCTGGTACTCAAGCCGCCGGCCGGGATGGGCTGCAAGGCGACCTGGCGGATCAACTCGCTCGACGAGCTGCGCGCGGCGCTGCGCGCCCTGCACGCCAGTCCCGATCAGCCGGCGCTCGCCGAGGAGTTCCTGCGCGGCCGCGAGCACAGCTTCGAGACGATCACGATCGGCGGCAAGGTCCGCTTCGAGTCGTGCTCGCGCTATTACCCGACGCCGCTCGAGGTGATGGAGACGCCGTGGATCCAATGGGTGGTCGTGCTGCCGCGCGTGATCGACGGCCCTGACTATGCGGATGCGCGTGCGCTCGGTGTGCGAGCGGTCGAGGCGCTCGGCCTCGACGCCGGCTTCACGCACATGGAGTGGTTCCGGCGCGACGACGGCTCGCTCGCGATCGGTGAGATCGCCGCACGCCCGCCCGGCGCGCACATCGTGCTCGCAAACAGCTATGCCCACGACGCGGACATGTACAAGGCCTGGGCGCGCGCCACGATCGACGATGCATTCGACGGGCCGTTCGAACGCAAGTACGCGGTGGGCGTCGCGTACCTGCGCGGTGTCGGTCATGGCCGCGTCGTGCGGGTGTCGGGGGTCCAGGACACGATCAAGCGCGTCGGCCACCTCGCCGTCGATTCGCGATTGCCGTCGTTGGGCGCAATGCGCTCCGATA
>DATDCH010000391.1:0-14073 GCA_036524455.1 Kofleriaceae bacterium
CGACGCGAGGATCGCGGCGCGCCGCGACTCGAGCTCGATCACGTACTCGCGCTTCTCTTCGATCGCGCGGATCTGAACTTCATCGAGACCGCCGGTGCGCTCTTTGCGATAGCGCGCGATGAACGGCACGGTGTTGCCTTCATCGAGCAGCGCGATGACCGCGGCAACGCCCTTGGCCGGCAGGCCCAGCGTTTGAACCAGTGCCGGCACGGGATCGAAGTCGCCGATACGGGGAGCTGGCGCCGGGGTCTCGGGAGTCGCAACGTCGTCGGTCATCGGGCCAGCGACCCTAGCCGTGCCTTTGGCCCCCGGCAATAGGTATGTTCAGCGGATGCCACTAGATCCTGCTCGCGAACGGCTGATCCGCCGGTTGCCCAAGGTCGAGCTGCACCTGCACATCGAGGGCACGCTCGAGCCCGAGATGATGTTCAGCCTCGCGGCCAAGCACGGCGCGTCGCTGCCTTACGCTTCTGTCGAGGCGGTCCGGGCGGCATACAACTTCCACGACCTGCAGTCGTTCCTCGATCTGTACTACGCGGGCTGCGACGTGCTGCGCGACCGCCGCGACTTTTACGCACTCGCGATGGCCTATTTCACGCGCGCGCACGCCGACCGCGTCGTGCACGCCGAGCTGTTCTTCGATCCGCAGACGCACACGGCGCGCGGCATCCCGCTGGAGGTCGTGATCGGCGGGCTGCGCGATGCGATGGAGGACGCGCAAAAGCGCTATGACCTCAGCTCGCAGCTCATCTTGTGCTTCCTGCGCCACCTCTCCGAAGAAGACGCGTTCAAGACGCTCGCCGAGGCGGTGCCGTTTCGCAGCGAGTTTGTCGGCGTCGGTCTCGATTCCGGCGAGAAGGGAAACCCACCGAGCAAATTCGAACGCGTGTTCAAGCTCGCGCGCGAATACGGGCTGCGCACGGTGGCGCACGCCGGCGAAGAGGGACCTGCGGCGTACATCCGCGAGGCACTGGATCTGTTGTTCGTCGAGCGCATCGATCACGGCGTGCGCTGCGAGGAAGACAAGGCGCTCGTCGAGGAGCTGATCAAGAAGCAGATCCCGCTCACCGTATGCCCGTTGTCGAACTTGAAGCTGCGCGTCGTGAAGGATCTGCGCGAGCACAACTTCGCGCGTCTGCTGCGCAAGGGCGTGGTCGTGACGATCAACAGCGACGACCCGGCGTACTTCGGCGGATACATCGGCGAGAACTACCGGCAAACCGCGGCGGCGCTCGACCTCACCGCGGCCGAGCTCGCGACCTGCGCGGAGAACGCGGTCCACGCGTCGTTCATGTCGCCGACGCAAAAACTTTCACTGACCAGTGCAATTCAGCTCGAAGCGCAGCGCGCCTGAGCCGCATCATAGCGGGATGCGCAGTCTGGCCGAGCTCGATGCTCACCTCGATCACATCCGCGCTGCTCCGCGCGACGCCGGCGTCGTCGAGCTGATCGTGCGCCGCCCCGAGAAGGAAGCGCGCGACGTCGTCGAAGAAGCGCGGCTCGACGAAACGGTCGGGCTCGTCGGCGACAACTGGAGCACGCGCGGCAGCAAGCGCACGCCGGATGGCAGCGCGCATCCGCAACAGCAGCTGACGCTGATGATGACTCGCGCGCTCGCCGCGATCGCGGAGCGCGAGCGCTGGCCGCTCGCCGGCGATCAATTCCTCGTCGACTTCGATCTATCGCAAGCGAGCTTGCCAGTCGGAACCAAGCTCGCGCTCGGCGAAGCGATCATCGAGATCAGCGAGCTGCCGCACTTGGGCTGCGACAAATTCACGACGCGGTTCGGATCCGACGCGACGAAGTGGGTGAACAACGGCGAAGGACGCGAGCTGCGGCTCCGCGGCGTGAACGCGCGCGTGGTCCGCGGCGGCATCGTGCGGCGGGGCGATTCGTTGCGCCGCGTGTAGGCCAGCGTCGGCCGACGGCGCATCTCCGACGACGTTTCGGTTCACGCAGACGCAAGATCCGTTGCTGAGTTTACGGCGCTGCAACGTCTGCTCTCGATCGCTCAGTTGTCGAGCCCACCGGATTTTCTCTAGCGTGAAAGACGGGAGGGTTCGATGCGCAAGCTGCTACTCGTCATCACCGTGTCTGCATGCGTGAGTCCGACAGAGCCGAAAACCGGCGGGCTCGAACAGGGACTCACCATCTTCCAAGCAACTCCGGAGCGCGGCGTCGCCGGCATGTACGCCAAGGGCGAGCTCGCGGTGTTCTTCGAGACCAAACGCGAGCTCGAACCCGAGCCCGCCGTCTCGCACGAGCAGTTTGCGATCGATGGCAGCGCGATCAACGTGTCGGCGCGTTTCACAGACATGGAAGGTCGCAACTTGCTCGTCTCGCTTGCACGTCACGATGCACCTGCTGAGTGGGTGATGCTCGGCGAGCCTTCGCAGCCGATGCGAGATGCGCGCCCTGCACTGTTCGATCTCGCGCTCGAGGCGGGCAATGCGATCGACGCCGCGAACCTCGATCCGACGATCGCTGCGGAAGCTCGCGCGCTCGTCGTCACCGGCGTCAACATGCGTCCGCCGACGGCAGCACCGCCGCCGAGCGTCGGCGAAACTGCATACAGCGACGGCTGGGATCACTACCAGTATTTCGAAGTGCGCTCCGCGTCGTGCTGCGGGATCGCCGAGCACTCCGCGACCGTGTTCTGGAACTGGAGCGAATCGGCAGGATGGGAGGACGGCTGGCAGACGAACAACCACGGTCGCTGGGCGACGGAGATGGGGCTCGAAGGTGACTGCGGCGGAACCGGCGCGTGGAGCGGCGGCGGCCGGCCGCACTACTGGTCGGATCGATTGCAGTACTGCGACATGCAGAACGGCTACAACGTGTGCGGTCCGTTCGGCGGCAATCACAACTGCCACGACGACACCAAGATGCAGCGCGCGAACATCGTCTACGGCGCGTGGTACGGCTCCGCGCCGGGCTTCTGCTCGGGTTGGGGCTGCGACGTCTACGCGCCCAACTGCTACTGATCACGCAGCCGGCAATACGCCGTCGGTGATCGCGATCGCGCGCACCGCATCGATCGTGTCGGCTTGTGCGGCCGTCTTGTCGTTGCGGTAGCGCACGACACGCGCGAGACGCAGCGCGAGGCCGGCCGGATAGCGCGGCGAGCGCTGCACGTCGTTGAATGCGATCTCGACGACGAGCTCCGGTCGTACGTAGACGATGTGGCCGTCGCGATCGACCTCGCGCGCGAGGAGCTCGGCGGTCTGCCACTTCAACATCTCGTCGGTCATGCCCTTGAACGTCTTGCCGAGCATGATGAGCTCGCCGCTCGCCGGATCGCGCGCGCCGAGGTGGATGTTCGACAGCCAGCCTTTGCGCCGGCCACTCCCCCACTCTGCAGCGAGCACGACGAGATCGAGGCGATGGATCTTCTTGATCTTGAGCCACGACGCGCCGCGGTTGCCGGCGTCATAGGGCGAGTCGAGTGCCTTGGCCATCACGCCCTCGTGCCCGCCCGCGATCGCCTGCGCGTAGAACGACGACGCAACGTAGACATCGGCGGTGACGAGTCGCTTGACCGCGCACTCGGGCGCGACGAGCGAGAGCACTTCGAAGCGCTTGCTCGCGGGCTCAGCGAGCAGCGTTTGATCGTCGATCAGCAGCGCATCGAACGCCGACAGCGACAGCGGCATCTTGTCCTTGAGCTCGACGCCCTTCTTGCCGAACCGCCGCATCGTGTCCTGAAACGGCAACGGCCTGCCGTTGGGCCCGAGCACGATCGCTTCGCCATCGAGGATGAGCTTGCGCGCCGACATTGCACGCACGGCCGCGATGATCTCGGGCACGTAGTCGGTGACCTCGTTGAGCGCACGCGAGTACGCGCGCACGATGTCGCCGTCTTTGTGGATCTGGACGCGGAAGCCATCGAGCTTGTGCTCGAGCGCCGCCGGGCCGTCGAAGCTCGCGAGCGCTGATGCCGGATCATCGGCGGTCTGCGCGAGCATCGGCAGGATCGGCCGGAACAGCGACAGCCCGAACCGCCCGATCTCCGCCGCACCGCCGACCAGCGCCGCCGCCGCGACCTCACCGAGATCGCCGACGAGCATGTACGCGCGCCGCACCGAATCGGGGGGCAGCTCCGCCGCCTTCGCGACCGCCTCGACGACGATGCCGTCGAGCGCGCCTTGCCTGACCTCACCGACGACGAGCCCGGCGAGAAACTTCTGCTCCGCCGCGGTCGCGAGCGCGAGCAGCGCGCCGAGCTGTTCCTTGCGCGCGCCCGCCGAGCCCGCACCGCGCAGCTCCGCGATCGCGGTGAACCGCCGGTCGACTTCGCCGAGCGAGAGCCACGGCGCGACCGCCGCGGTCGCTTGCTTCATCACCTCGCCGACCGTCGCGTAGCCGATGCCGGTCTTCTGCGGCAGCTGTGCTGCCAAGTAACGCGCACCGATCGCGCGCTCGTCGCTTGTCATCTGACGCAAACAGGTCGCGAGCAGCTCGATCTTCTTGAGCCGGCCCGCGACCTGTGCGACCTGGTCGCTGGTTTCGACGAGCTGAGCGAGCAGCACGTCGAAACTGTACCGCGTATTAACGAGTCGTGACTTCGAGGGTCCAGGCGTTGAGCGTGCCGACGTCCTGACCCGCGGTGTCCTCGACCTTGAGCGTCCACGCACCCGACAGCGAGCCCGTGAAGCCGGTCACGGTGAACGTTTGCTTGAGGTCATCGGCCGAGCCGCCGACGCCGTCGACGATCGTCTTCGTCACCGAGCCGTGGGTCAGCGTGACCTTGAGGTCACCGCGGTACGTGTGCGTGATGTCCGTCGTGACCTTGACGTCGGTGATCTCGCCGGTGTCGGTGACGCTGATCGCGTTCGACACGCCGGTCGGGCTGTTGTCGGGAATCGACGCGTTCGGCGACGCCGTGTACGTGTGCGACATGCCGCCGCTCGACGAGCAGGACGGGTGCATCGCGCACTGCGTGTCATCGCAGTTCTTCTTGCCGTCGCCGTCTTCGTCGACCATGCCGGCGTCGTCGCAAACTTCAGCAACCGGGCCGAGCACGGGGAGCTCTGCAACCACTGCCGAGCCGTACTCCTTGACATACTGCATCGACAGCCAGCCGTAGCCGGTACCGTAGGGATGACCGACGCCGAACGACGCCGTGCCCCACGAGTTCTTGAACAGCCAGAAGCCCTTCTCCTTGCGCGGGTTGCCGTTCGCATCGAGCACCGGGTTACCGGCCTCGTCGCGCATCGTGACTTCCTTGGTGTCGTCCCAGCCGATGATCTCGATCGCGTGGCCCGCGCGGTTCGCGAGCGAAACTTCCTTGTCCTTCGCGTTCGGATACGTGACCACGCCCTGGCGCCACAGCTCGGCGTCGACGGGCAGCGTCGAGCGGCGGTGGTTCCACGATTGATAGAAGAACGTCATGCCGACGCCGACGCCGGTCTTCTTGGTCGTCAGGTGGGCCTTGATCGAGTTCGTGTTGAGCCAGCGCGAAGACGGCAGCTTGTACTTCAGCGCGTCGAGCGCCGACTGCGGCGGCTCACCGTTCGTGTAGCACTTCGTCGGCAGGTTCTCGCCGCCGGTGCACGCGGGGTCGTTGCTCGCGTTCCACGGCGTCGACTCGTACGGCCAGGCCGCTTCTTTGATTCCGCCGTAGCGCACGACGCCCTGCAGGTTGTTGTCGACGTTGCTGCCTTCCGAGTTCGGGAACGAGCCGACCTGGCGCTTCGTCGACCACTGCATGTACTGCTCGCTGAAGTCGACTTCGCTGACCGGCATGCCGGCCTTGAGGTAGAGGTTCTCGACCATTGCGGTCGCGGCGAAGATCGAGCACGTGCCGCGGCTGCCCTGGCTCTTCACGACAGACTGCTCGGCCTTCGGGAGCTCGAACAGGTCCGGATACTGAGCGTCGGCCTTGTTGTCATCGGGCAACGAATCGTTGTCGGGAGCGCCCTCGTTGATGTTGCCGCTCGTGATGCCGTAGTCGTCGTCGTACGGGCTTGGCCCCTCGTCGCCGGCACAGGCAGCCAGGAACAACGGGAGCGTGGTGAGAATGCGGATCAGGCCGTTACGCATGGTGCGCCCGGCCAGTGCGCGAACCATGCCACCAGACCCCATCGTCAAGGCTGCGAATCCAGACCGAGATCGAGCTGTTAGATCCTGCGCGCAACCGGACTAGCCGGCCGGTACCGGCTATGCCGCTTGCCGTGCGACGACGCTGCGACCCGAAACGCAACGAAAGCAACTCGCCCGAGTCGCTTTGTTGTCAGCGAGGATGCCTCGCGGTCAGGACGCTCAGAACACGAACGGGTAGCTGAACGAGCCGCCCTTTTGCGTCTTGCCGAACGATGCCTTCTGCACGGCCGCCGCAACGCACGCACCGAGCGATGGATCCGGCGTCGTCTCGACCGACACGTTACCAACGCGACCGCTGCCGTCGACCTGCACCTTCACCTTCACTTTGCCCTTCGCAGGCGACTTGTCGCCGCAACCCTGCACGCGTGCTTTCACTGCATCGATGCCCTTCTGGATCATCGTGCGATCGAGACCATCAGGCAGATCGCTCTTCGGCGCGCTTGCAGTGCCACCACCACCGCTCGGACGCGCGCCACCGCCGCCCTTCTTGAACTTCGCGCAGCACGTGCCTTCGTAGTTGTTCAACACGCACGACACTTCATCGCAGCCGCCACCGCCCGTGTCGGCCGGCGGCGCCTTGGTCTCGGTCTTCGTTTCTGTCCTCGCGACCGTCTTGGGCGTGCCGCTCGAGCCGCCCGACGACGTCCTCGGCGGGTTGGTCCGCGAGGTCTTCGCCGGTTCCTTCTTCTCGGGCTCTTTCTTCTCCGGTTCCTTCGGCGCGGCGACCGCTGCCGAACCCGCACTGCCTTCGGTCGGCGCCGCCGAGCCCGCGCTGCCCGTTGGGTCAGCCGGCTTGTCGGTGTCGTCCTTGTCTTTGTCCTTGTCCTTGTCGGTCTCGTCGACCGACGCGACCTGCGCGGCCGGCGGTTTGTCACCCTTGAGCAGGAGCACGACCATCACGATAGCGACGACGGCGAGCAAGCCGACCGCGGCGATCATGATGTAGAGCATCTTGTTGTTCGCCGACGCGCGCGCGGTCGGCACGATCACGGCGGGCTCGGAGAAGCCGCCGCCGCCGAACACCGGCAGGTCGTCGATCGAACCGATCGCCGATGCGGTCGACGCCTTGCCGATCGCAGCGCCGGCACCGCCGCCACCCATGTACGCACTCGCCATCGAGCGAATGTCGATGAGACCCGAACCTTCGCCACCGGCTGCACCGCTCGCGTGACCCGCCGACGAGCTCGACGAGCTCGACGAGCTCGACTGCGCTGGCCGTGGTGAGTCGCTCGCGAGCTGCGCGAGGTTGTTGAGCGAGAACAGCACGGAGTTCTCGTTGCGCTCGCCGCGAAGCTTCTGCGCCGACGCAGTCTGCGCCGCCGCTGCTACCGGCTTGCTCGAGCCAAACAGATCGCCGCCGTCATCGTCGTCACGTGCAGGTGCACGCGTGCTCGCCGAAGCCGCCGCGAACAAATCGCCCGGATCGCTGCGCGCCGTACCACCGAGGTCGTCGCCGCCGCCGAACATTGCCGACACGGCAGCTGCGCCGCTACCGCCGCCGGCCGTCGTGGTCGAGCCCGACGCGACAAGCGCGGCGAACGTATCGACCTGCGAGAGCGGCAACCAGTCGGCGAAGCCTTCGCGCCACGTGAACGTCTCGGAGTCGACTTCTCCCGATGCGAAGCGCTCCTGCACTTCAGCGACCGTGAGCGGTCCGACTTGATCTTGATTGATCACGAGGTGCCAAACCGCATCGTCACCAGCGGGCGCACCCCCACCACCGTCGTATCCGTAGTCGTAGACGCGGGTGTCTTTCTCCTGCGGAGCAGGAGCGGGTTCACTCGCACCAGCGCCGCCTCGAACGACGATGATGTTGCTGCACTTCTTGCAGCGAATCTTGAAGACCTTGCCTTGGACCTTGTCGTCAGAGATCGAGTACTTGGCCTGGCAAGCATCACATACGATCTTCATGGGTATCCCTGTATTCGCGGTTCACGCCCTACGACCCCCAAGTGAACCGTCCCTTGGAAAAAAAATCGTATCACAAATCGTTGCCCGCCCTTAGGTAGCGAAGGGGTCTGTGAGCCGGATCGTTTCACTTCGATCAGGTCCGACGGAGACCAAGCAGAACGGCACGCCCGCCATCTCCGAGATCGTCTGAACGTAGGCGCGTGCGGGTGCTGGCAAGTCGCCAATCTCGTGCGCCTCGCTGGGTAGCTTGTCCCAGCCCTTGAAGTGCTTATAGACCGGCTCCGCCCGCGCAATATCTTCGGGATCCGTAGGCGGCTCGTCGAGCTCCTTGCCGTCGAGACGGTAGGACACGCACACCGACACCTCGGGTAGGCCTGCCAGCACATCGAGCTTCGTCAGCGCGAGAGACTGCATTCCGGATAACCGAACTCCCATCCGCAGTGCGGGCAGATCGAGCCAGCCGCAGCGGCGGGGTCGCCCGGTCGTGGCGCCGAACTCGCCGCCCGCCTTACGCAGCCGATCGCCGGCATCGCCGTGCAGCTCGGTCGGGAATGGACCTTCGCCGACGCGCGTCGCATACGCCTTCGTGATGCCGACCACCGCGTCGATATGCGTGGGCCCGATGCCCGCGCTCTGGCACGCGCCAGCCGCGATCGTCGACGACGACGTCACGTACGGATACGTGCCGTGATCGAGATCGAGCAAGCATCCCTGCGCTCCTTCGAACAGAACGTGTCGGCCATCCGCGATCGCACGCGCGACATGCCGGCCCGCATCGCCCGTGTGCATGCGCAGCTTCTCGCCGGCGGCGAGCGCGTCATCGATCCAACCACCGACCTCGGTCTCGCTCGGCACCGTGCCACCGAGATGCGCGATCACCGGCGACAGATCGTCGAGGTTCGCGGCGACCAGCGCGCGCAACCGCTCCGGCCGCAGCAAGTCGCGCATGCGCACGCCGCGGCGCGCCGCTTTCATCTCGTACGCCGGGCCGATGCCTCGCCGCGTGGTGCCGATCGCTTTTCCGCGCTTCGCACCGTGATCTTCGCGCAGGCCATCGACGAGCTTGTGGTACGGCAAAATCACGTGCGCGCCGAGACCGATCAGCAGCTCGTTGCGCATGAGCAGGCCACGCGCCTGACACTCCGCGATCTCTTCGAGCAGCGTGTGCGGATCGATCACCATGCCGTCGCCGAGCACGCAGCTCTTGCCGGGATGACATACGCCGCTCGGCACCAAGTGCGTGACGAGCTTCTTGCCGTCGATCACGAGCGTGTGTCCCGCGTTCGCACCGCCGCCGTAGCGCACGACCACGTCGGCGCGCTCGGTGAACAAGTCGACGACCTTGCCCTTGCCTTCATCGCCCCATTGGGCGCCGACGACGATCACGACCGACATCTACGTCGCCCTTAATAGCGCGATCAGTGGCGCCGTGTCGCCCGCTCGAGCCGCTTCAATCGCGGTCTTCGCAGCGCGCGAACTATCGTCGAGGCCAATCAGTTGATCCCCGATCAGCACACCGGCGAGCTCGGCACCGCGCAACCATGCGCCCCAACTCGCGGGAGCGTGCGCTTGTGTCACCGCGCGGATGCCGGCGCGCCTCAATACGCGTGCGAGCTCCGCGCTCCCTGGACCGTGCGTCGCGACGCCGAGTGATGCGAGCGGAGCCGCGATTCCGATCGAGCGCTGCGCTTGCGCGACCGCCTCGAGATCGATCGCGAACCCGGTTGCCTGCGCGGCGCGACCGTAGCGCGCGAGCAATTCGTCGTAGCGGCCGCCGCGCAACACCGCATCGGGCGCGCCGCCCGCATACGCAGCGAAGCGCACGCCGGTGTAATAGTCGAACCCGCGCAGGTCGCCGAGATCGATCGTCAAAGGCGGTGGCGATTCCGCGAGCTCGCCGAACGCCGCGAGCACCGCGCGCAGTTGCTCGAGCGCCGCCTTCACCGGTGCAGGCCACGGCATTGCGGTCGCGCGATCGAGCGTGGCCGTTGCCGGTCCCCACAACGTCGCGAGTGCCTCCGCGAGTGGCGCGATGCCCTCGGGCAACACACGCGCGGCGGCCCGCAGCCCCGCTCGATCCTTACGCGCGAGCGCGTTCGTGATAATCGCGCGCGCCGTCGGATCCGGTGCCGTACCGAGTACGAACGCTGCCGGCGCCACGTGACCGACGTCGATCCGAATCTCCGGCAAACCAATTCGTGCGAGCGCTGCCGCTGCGACCGCGAGCACCTCGGCATCACCGTCGGGCTCGGCTGCATCCACGAGCTCGATGCCGGCCTGCAAGATCTCGCGTTGCCCAGCTTCACCTGCAAGACGTGTAACGGCGCCCTCGTAACAGAGCCGGATCGGCCCGGCAATCTCCGTCATTCTTGTTGCGACCACGCGTGCGATTTGCGGCGTGATATCGGGCCTGAGCGCCACCACCTCGCCGGTGCCCGGCTCGACGAAACGAATCGCTGCAGCGCGTGCTCCCGCGCCCAAGCCCCGTTCGAGCACGTCGGCGCACTCGAACATCGGTGTGATGATCCGCGCATAGCCCCACGCCTCGAACACTTCCAAGACGTTCTCTGCAAGTGCACGACGACGCGCAGCAGCACGCGGTAAGAAGTCGCGCACACCCGAAGGCAACCGGATCGGAGGAGTCGACAAAGCGCCCTACTCTATCTGGTACAAGAGGGCATGCGCACGACCCTAATCCTGTGTCTTTTAGCTCTCGGTTCCGGCATCGGCTGCGGCGGCGATGACACCACTACCACCGCCGACGCCCCCAACGTGCCCGCGATGATCACCATCACGGGAACTGCGAGCGAGCGCAGCGCGAGCGGCTCGAACCCGAAAGCCGGCGTCATGGTCGCCGCATACAAGAACAGCGATGCCGCGACCGTGGTCGCGATGTCCACCACCGATGCGGCGGGCATGTACACGCTCACGATTCCGACGGGCGGCGCGCCGATCGACGGCTACGTCAAAGCCACCGTCACCGGGCTCGTCGACACGTATCTCTATCCGCCGAAGCCGCTCATCGCGGACTTCTCGGGCGCGTCGCTCAACATGATCACGCAAGGCACGCTGGATCTGCTCAGCGGCACGCTGTGCGGCTCGGGCCAAGAAGCCACCAAGGGCGTGATCGCGGTGCTGATCGTCGACGCGGCCATGACGCCGATCGAAGGCGCCACGGCCACGGGCACGCCGGCGCCCGCGAAGATTTGCTACAACGGCTCGAGCGGCCTGCCGGACCGTAACGCGACGGTGACCCAGCCCGACGGCGTCGCATACATGCTGAACGTCGGCCCCGGCGAGGTCACGGTAAACGCGTCAAAGAGTGGCCTTACCTTCGTTTCGCACAAGGTAAATGCCCGAGCCGGCGTGTTTACGACGACCCCGATCTCACCGTAGCGACCGCTAGGGTTTGTACTCGAACGCGCCGCTGTCGCGTCCGCCGCCTTGCGGGCGCGCAGTGCCTTCGAAGTCGACGGACAACGTTGAAGTCGGATCGCCGCGATCAATTGCGGGGCTGTTCGACTCGAGATGGAAGTCACCGTTCGTCACGTCTTTGAGCCGCGGCAGCATGCCGGCGATATTCGTCGCTCCGAGCGGCTGCCCTTGCGGATACGCGACGACGTGGTTCAGCGTGCACGCTGCGTTCGGAAAGCCTTGCACAGTGTCCGCTGGTGCGCCGGTCGCAGAGTTGTAGACGATCGAGCTGTTCAGAATGAGACCGCTTGTGCCGCCCGTGCCACACACGACAACCGTGTCTACGAACGTCGAGAACGAAACGTCGAATCCGGCGCCGCGGATTGCGCCACCCGTTTGCCCCTGACCGACCCTTCTCAGGACACTGTTTGCAATTCGAATAGTCGAACCGAGGCTCGACACACCGGCGCCGCCATCGAGGTACGTCCGATCGACGATCGCCGTTGATAAGTCACTGTAGACATCGAGAGTATTGGAGGTCATTCGCCGAGAACGAAGAACACTCTGCTCGATAGTGACAGTGCACGGAACTGCGATGACCGTGGTGTTTGAAGCGTCGACAGTCGCGCGAAACAACTCCAAGCTCGGCACACCCGACGAATCGTCGGCGCAGCGGATCGCGGCGCTGCTGCCGGCGGTTTGAACGTCCACCGCGAGACCGACGAGGCGTAGACTGCCGCCGCTCAGCACCGTGAATGCGGTGTCGTCGGGACCCGCTACAGTCGCGCCGACTCCGTAAAACACGACTCGTTTCCCAACGACCGAGACACTCGCCGTGTACGCGCCCGGCACGAGCTTCACGTTGTGCCGTGACGCATCTGCAAGTGCCGCCGCATGTGTAATCGAGCACGGCACAGTCTTCTCGCATGTCCCGGCCGCTGCGCCGGCGGGCGACGCATACAAGACCTGGTTTTCGACGACGCACATCCCGGTGCTGATATCGCAAACGCTGCTAGCACAGTCGCCATCGTCGACACATGCGCGGCAGCTGCGTGTTTGCTCGTCGCAGGTTGGACGCTCCGCAGGACAATTCGTGGCGTCGAGACAACCGACGCATGCGAGACCGGGATCGCAGTAAGGGGTCGGCTGCGCGCATTCGTCATCGATCAGGCACGGCCCAGTCGAGAGCTCGCATTCGTGATTGACGCAAACGAAGCCGTCCTGACAGGGGCGGTTCGGTTCGTTGACGCCGAGACTGCTGCAGTCCTCAGCGCCGGTACAGCAGACGACCGGGTTGGGCTTCGTGCAACCGAGCCCACACAGCGCAAGACCGAACGCCAGAACAATGACTATTCCGAGGTACCTGGCCATTCACCACCTCCAGCATGATAAGTCGACGCACTACTGCTTCCACGCATGTTGTCGGCGCGTCGTTCAGAGAGTTGCTAGGCAGCCAGGTGCGCGGGATCACTTGGTTGTCATTTCACCTCCAAGCAAACGGGCCAGTCGTTGTACAAGCAAGCCATGCGGAACATCTGGGTGGCTTTGGTCTGTGCGGCGCTTGCCGCCTGCGGCAGCGATGGCAAAGACAACGGCGGCTCGGACGCCAACAACACGGGGCCGGACGCGAAGCAGTTCCTCGACGCGCCCGCGACCATGAACGCGATGATCACGGTGTCGGGTCAGGCGACCGTGCGCGATGTAAACGGCGCGACGCCGACAGCCGGCGTCACGATCGCTGCCTATCGCAACTCGGACGAGAACACGCCGATCGCAATGACAACGTCGGACGCGCAGGGCATGTACTCGCTTACGATCCAGACGAACGGCGAGGCGCTTGACGGGTTCTTGAAGGCCACGCTCAGCGGCCACAAGACGACATACCTGTATCCGCCGTACCCGTTGGGGATGGACTTCAACATGGCGAGCGTCATCATGGTTACGCCGATGACATACGACACGCTCAGCACCTTCTCGCAAGCCAATCACCAACCTGGCAAGGCACTCGTCGCACTGATCGTAACGGACGGCGTCATGAACCCGATCGCAGGCGCTACCGTCTCGAGCAACCCGGCCGCCATGCCACCTGCCCGCTACAACGCAGTACTAGGCGGCACTATCGTGGGGCCGAGCGTGCAGGCGACGTCGACGTACACCGATGGAATCGCATACCTGTTCAACCTGCCTCCGGGTCAGGTCATGGTCAGCGCAATGAAGGCCCCGATGACATTCAAGACCCATTCTGTAAAGGGCTGGGCCGACGAGCTCGTCACGACCGTTATCGTTCCGTAGCGACGCCTTCGAAAGCGCCCCGCGCACGACGCTGTTCGAGTTGTGCCGAATCAAGTTGGCGGTGCCTCGAGGCGCCCACTACGACCGCGGAGAACGCGGGGCTGGCCTGTGGACTTGTCGATCGCCGCGCAGGTGCGCGAGCTGATCGAGATTCGCGGCGGTCGACAGGGTCCACAGGCCCTAGCCCACGCGCGAGCGCTCCGTCGGAAGATAAAGGTGGGGGAGAAGAAGAGTGCTTTCACGGACGCCGTGCAGAACGCGCGGCAAGATCATTGGCGAGCATCCGGGCGTTCATGCGGCAGGCTCCGGACGCGATCGTGCGCGCGCCGCGCGATTTCCGAACGCACGCGCGGG
>DATDCH010000392.1:0-4243 GCA_036524455.1 Kofleriaceae bacterium
TCGGCCCACGCATGGTGCGCATGGGGTTCATCGAGGGCCGCAACGAGAAGGCGGCGGCGAGCAAGGTGACCGCCGAGACGCCCGAGGAGGCGAAGGCCGCGGTCGAGTACTTCGTCAAGCGCGGCTACGAAGGCATCAAGATCTACAACTCGATGAAGCCCGAGCTCGTGCCGGTCCTCGCCGAGGCAGCGCACGCGAAGGGCATGCTCGTCACGGGACACATCCCGGTGCACATGCTCGCGCACGAGGCGGTGAAGGCTGGCTACGACGGCATCGAGCACATCAACATGCTGTTCCTCAACTTCCTCGCAACGCACGAGACCGACACGCGTACGACGCAGCGGTTCACGCTCGTCGGTGACAAGGGCACGACGCTCGACTTCAAGAGCAAGCCGGTGCAGGACTTCATCGCGCTGCTGCGCGAACGCAAGATCGTGATCGATCCGACGCTGATCGCATTCCAGGATCTGCTCGTCGGTGAACCGGGCAAGCACATTCCGGGACAGGAGACGCTGATCGCACGGATGCCGCCTCAGGTGCAGCGCTACTTCCTCGTCAACGGGTTGCCGATGGAGGCGGCCAAACGGCCGCTGTATCGCGCGGCGTTCGGCAAGATGCTCGAGCTCGTCAAGACGCTGTACGACGCGAAGGTCCCGGTCGTGATCGGCACCGACTGGGTCGGCGGCCTCGGCATGCACCACGAGATGGAGCTCTACGCCCGTGCCGGGATTCCGAACGCGGCGATCCTGCGGATGGCCACGATCGACGCCGCGCGCTCGATGAAGCTCGACGGCAAGCTCGGCTCGATCGCGCTTGGCAAGGTCGCCGATCTGCTGATCGTGCCCGGCGACCCGCTCGCCGACATCAAGGCCTTGCCGGCGGTCACTACCGTCGTCAGCCGCGGCAGCGTGTTCGACTCGGCGAAGCTCTACCAAGCAGTGGGCGTCGCGCCGAAGTAGCGCCATCATTAGCCATGGCCCGTGCGAGTGATCGGATCGCGGAGAATGTCGGCGGCGATTTCTTCGTCGACAGCACGTGCATCGATTGCGACCTGTGCCGCCAGCTCGCACCGGCGACGTTTGCGCGCACCGCGCGCCGCGCGCAGTCGTTCGTGCAGGCGCAACCCAGCGATGACGCCGAGACCCAGCGCGCGCTGATGGCGCTGGTCACGTGCCCGACCAGCTCGATCGGCACGACGCGCAAGCACGACAGCAAGCCGGCCGCGCGTGCATTCCCCGAGCACGTCGACGGCGATGTCTACTTCTGCGGCTGGGCTTCCGAAGCCTCGTATGGCGCGTCGGCATGGCTGATCAAGCGAGCGAGCGGCAACGTGCTGATCGACTCGCCGCGTGCAGCGAGCACGTTGCTTGCCCGGCTCGAGGAGCTCGGCGGCGTACGCACGATGTTTCTCACCCACCGCGACGACGTCGCCGATCACCAGGCGTTTCACGATCGCTTCGGGTGCGAGCGCATCGTGCATCGTGCGGACGCGATCGGTGCGCTGCGTGGCGCCGAACGAATCATCGATGGTGAAGCGCCGGTGCGCCTCGACGACGAGCTCGTGATCGTCCCGGTGCCAGGACACACGCGCGGTAGCTGCGTGCTGATCTATCGCGACACCTACGCGTTCGCCGGCGATCACGTATGGGCGACCGACGAGCAAGACGCGCTCGAGGCCGGCGAGGACGTCAGCTGGTACTCGTGGCCCGAGCAGAAGCAATCGATGTACAAGCTCGCCAAGCACCGCTTCATGTGGGTGCTGCCCGGGCATGGCCGGCGGTTTCGCGCCGAGAGCGCGGAGGCGATGCGCACCGAGCTGCTGCGGCTCGCCGCCGCGATGTAAGGGTCAGGTCGGCCGCAGCGCGAGACTGCGATCGCCCATCAGCAGGTCGTACCAGCGCTTGACGCCGTCTTCGAGCGAGAACCGCGCGAGCGGCCGCTGCACGCGCAGCCACACACGACGGTTGGCTCCGGTCGCGAGGTTGTCTTTGTACTTCGCTTGACCGCCGAGCAAGTCGTAGAAGGAGTGGCCCGCGAGCGCGTTGTACTCGATCGCGGCGGCGTGACAGAGATACCCGCTCTTGATGTGCGGATCGTCGAGGGTCGCGAGCCCGCACTGATAGAACACCACGCGGCCGCGATGCACGAAGTTGTACAGGCAGCCGAGCGTGGTCTCGCCGGACTTGATCCGCATCAGCTGGATCTCGCCGTGTGCGAGCCGGTTCCCGATCAACTGGCGATGAAACCGCTCGACGGTAGGGTCGGCGAATGCCCCGCGCAAACCGCGGGCGGCCCACCGCCTCGCGTGCAAGCGCAGAAGCTCGCCGTAAATGTCCATCGCGTGCTGCCGGTCGGCGGCGACTTCGAGGTCGATGCCGCCGATCAGGCCGCGCGCGCGTTGCAATTGGGTCCGCGTGCTGGTGGGCAGCAGCGCGTCGTAGCCGCCGTCGACGCTGCGCACCGCGTCGAGATCGACAAACGGTGCCGTCGCCTCGCGCTCGATGCGCACCTTGTAGCGCGCGGCGAGTGGCGCCGATCCCGCGCCGAGGTCATCGAACGCGTAGCGATCGATCGACGGTAGAAACACGTCGTCCCAGTCACTCGGCAACAGGTCGAGCACGCCTGCGAGCGAGCGTCGTGCGCCCGGCGCCGCGAGCATGCCGTTGTGCTCGATCGCGAGCTCGTCGTATTTCGGCGAACCGGTCGCGTTGAAGTAGAGCGCGTTGCTCGTCATGAGCAGATTGCGACGCACGCGCCGCTGCGCGAGGAAGAACGCCGCGGCTGGCTCGCCGCGATCGGCGATCACCGCGAGCGACGGCAGCTCGTCGGCAGGAAGTGCCGCGAGCCAGTTCTCGATGAAGCCCCACGAGAGGAAGTATGAGGACTGCGTGTGCGCCTCGAGTGCGCGCCAGATGCGCTCGACGTGCGCGTCGCGCGCGTCGATCAGCTCGAGGCCACGGCCGGTTGTCATGGCTAACCAGCTCAGCAAGGCGTGTGCCGCCGAAATCGCGTGGACCGATCTGGGATTACGCCCCTCTACCGTGCGCGGCCGCCACGGCGCGGGCGCCTTCGTCGGCCCGGTCGCGAACGCAACGCCGCGCTTGATCAGCCGCCCTTCGCGACCTTCTGCCAGGCGGGCCTCGCTTTGAGACCGTCGAGCCATGCCTTGGTTTTCGGCCCGAGCGTGCCAGCGCCAAACGCAGCGGCGAGGTTGACGACCGAGGCGACGTTGATGTCGGCGACCGTGAACCGATCGCCGACGAGGAAGCCCGACGCCGGCATCACGGTCTCGAGCTCGTCGAGCAGCTTCTGCGTGTTCGCCTTGCCGGACTCGACCTCGTAGCTGCTGCGGTGCTCCGCTGGCACCAGCATGCCGTGACGCGCGAACCGCATGCCTTCGTCCTGCAGGTTCGCGATGCCCCACAGCGACCACTCGTAGATCCGTGCGCGCTCGACCGGATCGCTCGCCCACAGCTGCGGCGCGTACTTGTCGGCAAGGTAGAAGTTGATCGCCATCGATTCGGCGAGCCGCACGTCGCCGTCGACGATGAACGGCACGCGACCGGTGGGATTGATCCGCTTGAAGTCGGCCTTCGCAGCCGGCTCGCGCAGGTTGACCCGGTGATACGTGAACGGTACGCCGATCTCCTCGAGCAGCAAGTGCGTACGGCCTGCGCTCGACGCGGGGGCTCCATAGAAATCGATCATGGGGCATCATCCTGCCATGCCGCGCCTGTCGTCCGCAGAGGTGTTCACGCCAACGTCGTTCCCGACGCACACGTATGTCGAGCGCGAACAACTGCATCACGAGCGACTGCTCCGCGAATGGATCCGCTCCTCGACGCAGATCGCGTCGATCTCCGGACCGTCGAAGTCGGGCAAGACCGTGCTCGTGCAACGCGTTGTCGGTGAAGACAACCTGCTGACCGTCAGCGGTGCGTCGGTGCGCGCTGCCGATCAGCTATGGGACCGCGTGCTCGATTGGTACGGCGAGCCTCACTCGATGACGGCAAGTAGCGCCGACGCCTCGACGAAAACGAGCGGTCACGAGAGGGGCATGCGCCTCGGCATGCCGGGCACATTTGCGGCCGGCAAGCACACCGTAGCGAATGCGCAGGTCGGCACCGAGACCACGCAAGCGACCGCAAACCGGCGCGGCCTGCCGCAGGTCGTGCAGGAGCTAGCGCACACGCCCTATACGATCCTGCTGGACGACTTCCACTACATCCCAGCGGCCGTGCAG
>DATDCH010000393.1:0-2034 GCA_036524455.1 Kofleriaceae bacterium
ACGCCGGCTACACGATCTACTACATGGGCATCAACATCGGTGCCGGCGCAGCGCCGCTGGTCGGCATGTTCATCGCGCAGAGCCCGAGCTTCCGCAACACGATCTCCGGCTGGGGCATGGACCCGAACATGGTCTGGAAGATCGCGTTCGCCGTGCCCGCGATCGGCATGGTGTTCGGACTCCTTCAGTACTTCGCCGGCTACAAGAAGCTCGGCGACGCCGGCTTGCACCCGACCATCCCGACCGACAAGGTCAAGGCAGCGCGCGATGTCAGCGTGCTCAAGGTGATGGTGGCCGGGTTCGTGCTGCTCATCGGCGGCGGCGTCCTGATCGATCACTTCGTCTACGAGCTCTCGAAGGAATTGATCGGCAACGTGTTCGGCGTCGGTCTGTTGATCGCGGCGATCGCAGTGTTCGTTGGATTCTTCAAGACCGCGCGCGATCACGGCGAGCGCAGCCGCGTGGCCGCCATGATCCCGCTGTTCATCGGTGCGATCGCATTCTTCGCGCTGTTCGAGCAGGCGTCGACGACGATGACGCTCTATACGGAGCGCCTCGTCGATCGCCAGCTGCTCGGTTTCTACGTGCCGGCGAGCTTCTATCAGTTCTGGAATGCGATCTTCATCGTCATTCTCGCCACGCCGTTCGCCGCGATGTGGTTGCGTCTCGGCAAGGCCGGTCGCGAGCCATCGAGCGTCAACAAATTCGGCATCGGCATGGTGTTCGCGGCGCTGTCGTTCTGCGTGATGCTGCCGTCGCTCACCGATGCGAACACCAGCAGCTGGCTATTGTTCCTCAACGCGCCTGCGGAATCGTCGGGCATCGTCAGCCCGTACTACCTGATCGCGTTCTACTTCGTGTCGACGCTGTCGGAGTTGTTCATCTCCCCGGTCGGTCTATCGAGCATGAACGCTCTCGCACCTGCACGGCTCGCCGGCATGGTGATGGGCACGTGGTTCCTCGCGACCGCGATCGGTAACTACATCGCGGGTCGCGCGGCGAGCATCTCCGAAGGCAACGGCTACGGCTATCTGTTCAAGCTGTTGATCATCTCCGCGCTGATCATCGCGGCGGCGCTGTTCCTCGTCGCGCCGAGAATCAAGCGCATGATGGCGGGCAAGAACCCGAGCGAGCCGATGGATCGCACCGAGAAGACCGAGCCCGAGCCGCTGCCGACGGCGAAGACCGTCGACGACTGAGCATGGCCGAGCTACCCGATGCGCGCGACGGCCTCACGCGCCTCGAGCGGATCATTTTGTGGCAGCTGCGCGAGGCGCAGAAGGAGACCGGCCGCGAGTCGATCCCGACGCCGATGCTGTATGGCCGCGTCGTCGAGCACATCAGCGTCTCGGTCGAAGAATTCCAGACTGTGCTGACCCGGCTGGTTGGTCGCGGTCTATAACAGGAGCCGTGCGCTTTCTGCTCGTGTTCCTGTGCGCGTGTCGCTTCAGCTGGAGCGCGTGGCAAGGCGCGCCGCCGCGCGCGACGAACGAGATCAAGATGACGCTCTACGCGCCCGACGAGAGCAGCACGACGATGGCGCGCTCGGTGCTCGGCCGTGACCCGAAGGTCACGCTGATCGAGCTCGACCTGACCGTGATCGAGAAGCAAAAGACCACCTGCGGCACTGCGAGCTGTCAGCTTGCGGTCGATGCAGCGTGCTCGTGGTCGGCGCTGCAGGGCGCCGAGTACTACGCGATCGCGAGTGTCAGCGCGCAATACAGCTCGAGTTACAAGTGCACGGCCTACGACACGAGCATCTTTGACAAGAACGACGGCGATTGCATCGAGGGGCACGAGACCAATCAGGCCTCGACCGCGTCGTACGTGCTCGACGTCTACGACGTGAAGACGTGCACGGAAGTGCGCGCGTTGTCGCAGCGAATCACAACGCGCGCGTTCGGCGTCGAGGAACAGAGCAAACCCGAAGCGCTCGCGAAGCTCGGGGCGAAGGTGCCGGCGAAGGCCGAAGGACTTCCCGATCAGATCATGATCGGCGCCGATGGCCGCGTCGTCGGCGAAGCAACCGACAAC
>DATDCH010000394.1:0-6538 GCA_036524455.1 Kofleriaceae bacterium
CTTCGGCACCCGCAACTCGCCGACGCTGCTCTACGCGCAATTCGTGCCGCCGCTCCGCCGCGAGCCCGGCACGCAACGCATGGTCGGGGGTTTGTTCTGGGATGGACGCGTGAATTCACTCGAGGACCAGGCGCTCGTGCCGCTCACGAATCCACTCGAGATGAACAACCCGAGCCGAGACGCCGTGGTCGCGAAGCTACGTAGGTACTACAGCCGACAGTTCCGCGACGTGTTCGGCATGCATGCGCTGGACGATGTCGATCGCGCCTACACGCATCTCGGCGAGGCAATCGGTGCGTTCGAACGCACGCCGGCCTTCGCGCCGTTCTCGTCGAAGTACGACCGTGCCCTCGCCGGTGTCGCCGAGCTGACCGCGAGCGAAGCGCGAGGCCTCGCGATCTTCGAGAGTCCAGCGCGCGGCAACTGCGCGAGCTGCCATCCGAGTCGACCGGCGCCCGACGGCACGCCGCCGCTGTTCACGACCTTCAGCTACGAGAACATCGGCTTGCCGCGATTCGCCGACAACCCGTACTACGCGCTGCCACCCGAGCTCAATCCCGACGGTGCGAGCTTCGTCGACCACGGCCTCGCAACAACTACCGGCGATGCACACCACGACGGCATGTTCCGCGTGCCGACGCTTCGCAACGTCGCAAAAACGTCCCCCTATGGTCACAACGGGTACGTGCGACGGCTCGACGAGATGATCGAGCTGCTCGCTGGCTCGTGCGTGCGTCCCGATACGTGCGAGCTACCGCCGCCCGAGGTCGCAGCGAACGCACGGCGCGTGCGAGCGAGCCAGCCGCTGAGTCGGCAAGACATCGCCGATCTCACCGCGTTCCTGCGTACGCTTACCGACGAGTGATCACGCGAGTAGGCGCAACGCATCGACGTACGACAGGATGCCAACGAGCGCGCCGAACTTGTCGAGCACGGGGAGCGCGCCGATACGGATGTCGGCGAACACCTTTGCGACCTCGAGCAACGGCTGATCGAATGACACCGAGATCGCCGGCGCGGTCATCACGTCGCGCACGTGCAGACCCACGGTGGAGCGGCGCAGCTCCACGTATTGCACTGGGTCGCCGATCGCGCTGCGCACGTCGCGTTCCGACAGCATGCCGACGACGGTTCTCGTCGTATCGACGACCGGGAGGTGACGCACGTGGTGGTCGATCATCAAGGCGACCGCGTCGGCGATCGCGGTCTCCGGCGCCGCCGTGACTGGAAACGGCGTCATCGCGTCGGCGACGGTCGCGAGCGTCTTCGGTGCGGGAGCCATCGCGGTGCGTACTTCGGCGTCGAGCACGTCCGTGACCGTGACGAGCCCGAGCAACGCGCCTCGCTCGACGACGGGCAGCGCGCCGATCTTCGCGAGCGCCATCCTCCCGGCGACTTCGGTGAGCGAGTCATCGGGCCCGGCCGTCTGCGCCGGAGCCGTCATCGCGTCGTGGACTCTGATCGACCACCAGTCGCCGTGACCGTCCTTGCGCGCACGCACGGCGAGAATGTCGCGCGCAGACAGCATTCCGACGAGGCGGTCGCCGGCGATCACCGGCAAATGCCGAATGCGGCTGCGCGCCATCACGCGCTGGGCAGCGCCGAGCGAGTCGGTGCCGTGGATCGTGATGGGACCGGGTCGCATGATGTCGCGGAGCCTCATGCTGTTGGCTCGAGCATTTTTGGTGCCAGGCTGCGCCGAACGCCCACGGCGCATACCGCGCAGTTCGTGCATGCAGGCGATCACGTACCGCAGCGTCTTCGCGATCGGCATCCAAGACCCAGTCCTGGGTCGGCACGCTGGATGCTGTACATCGATGCACCAAGGAGGACACCATGGGCACGCTCAGCACTACACGGTTTGCCGCAGCGCGAGACGCAGCGGAACAAACGTTCGATTCATTCAAGTCTGGGATGCACCACGTATTCGATCGCGTGATGACAAAACCCGACGGCTCGCCATCGCGCGTACGCACGTGGACCAACCGGGCGACCGACGCGATCAAGGCGCACCCCTATCTCGCGGTCGGCGTCGCAGTCGGCCTCGGCTATGCGATCGTGCGGGTCGCAAGGAGGTAGTCATGTCACTCGTCGAGCAGCTCGTGCAGACGCATCCGTGGCGCACGGTCGGCGGCGCGTTTCTCGTCGGCGCAGGACTCGCGATGGATCGCCGCGTTCGACGGCCACTCGTGATGAGCGGCCTGCAGATCGTACTCGCCATCGCAGTTGAGCGGATAAAGCAGTACGCACTCGCATTCGAGGCTGGAGCGCGCGCATACCAGGAGGAAGAAGAGCGCGCGACCTACGCGCGTGCCTGAAGCCGCATCCGTGCGTCGACGACGATCGCGCCCAGCCCGGGCGGCAACACCATCACCGGATTGAGATCGAGCTCGACCAGCTCGGGCACGAGCTCGATCAGCGCGGCGATGCGCAGCATGACGTCGATCAGCGCGTCGCGGTCGGCGGCCGGTCCACCGCGGAAACCGTCGAATAGCGCGCGGCCGCGGAGCGAATCGAGCATCTCGCGCGCGTCGACATCGGTCAGCGGCGTAACGCGGAACGCGACGTCCTTATAGAGCTCGACGGCCGTTCCGCCGATGCCGGTGACGAGCAGCGGACCTAGCGATGGGTCGTAGGTCATGCCGACGAGTGCTTCGACGCCGCGTGGCACCTGGGGCTGCACGATGAAGCCCGTCAGCGCCGGAAGCTTCGCGTGCATTGCCCGTGCAGCTTCGTGGACTGCGTTCGCGTCGGCGAGGCCGACCACGACACCGCCGACATCGGACTTGTGCAAGAGACCCGGCGCGATCGCTTTGAGCACGACCGGGAAGGCAAGCTCCCGCGCGGCTACCGCCGCTGCTTCCGGAAACGGCGGCGAACGGCGGTGTGTCGCGACACGCACGCCGACCAACGCGAGCAACGCTTCGATCTCCTCGATCGGCAGCCAGCTCTTGGCGGGGTTTTCGGCCACCCATGCGCGCACGCGTGCGCGGATCGCCTGCTCGTGCTCGGCCGCTGGCTTCCAGTGATTGCCGATCGGTTTCCGCCGCCACGCGCCGTAGCCGACGGCCGAAGCGAGCGCGAGCGCTGCGTTCTCCGGGAACGTGTACGACGGTAACCGGCCTCGCGGTCCGCGCGACAGCAGCTCCGGCGTGCCTTTCGACGACATGAACACGGTCGCGAGCGGCTTGTGCGCCGGAAGCTTGCCGGCGCCGCGCGCGATCGCGGATGCCACCTCCTCGGGATTGGTCACGAGCGGTGGCACGTAGATCGCGACGACCGAATCCACGTTCGGGTCGCGGCCGACGATCTCGATCACCGCTTCGTAGTGTTCGGGAGGCGCCGCGGCGATCATGTCGATCGGATTGCTGAGTCCCGCGTGCGCAGGCAGGATCGCGCGCAGCTCGGCGAGCGTCGCGTCGGTCAGGCGTGGCAGCGCGAGCCCGTGCGCTTCACATGCGTCGGCGAGCAAGATGCCCGGACCACCGGCGTTCGTGACGACGCCGACGCGCGGACCGGCCGGCACGGGCTGACTCGACAGCAGCGCGACCACATCGAGCATCTGTTCGAGCGTATCGACGCGCACGACGCCGGTCTGCGCGAATAGCGCATCGATACCGACGTCCAGGCTCGCCAGCGCCGCCGAGTGACTCGACGCCGCGCGCGTACCGGCAGCGGAGCGGCCCGACTTCACGGCGACGATCGGCTTCTCGCGTGCGACCTGCGGCGCGAGCCGCGCAAACGAACGCGGGTTACCGAAGCTCTCGAGGTAGAGCGCGATCACGCGCGTGTTCGGATCGTCGTGCCAATACGACAGCACGTCGTTGACCGAGACATCGGTCTTGTTGCCGATCGAGATGAAGTCGGCGATGCCGAGCTCGGAGCTGCGCGCGTGATCGAGCATCGCGAGGCCGAGCGCTCCGCTCTGCGACACCATCGACACCGATCCGGCCGGCGGATAGATCGGACTGAACGTCGCGTTCATGCGGACGCTCGGGTTCGTCGATAGCACACCCATACAGTTGGGCCCGACCATGCGCATGCCGGCGGCGCGCGCGATGTCGCGCAGCCTGCGCTCGATGATCCGCCCGTCGGCCGAGGCCTCCGCGAAGCCTGCGGTGATCACGACGACGCCGCGCACGCCTACGCTCGCGCACTCGAGCAAGACAGCCTCGACGTGCTGCGCAGGTATCGCGATCACTGCGAGATCGATCGGTGCGCCGACGTCCTTCACGGAAGCAAAGCACGGCCGGCCGGCGAGCTCCTTCGCGGTTGGATTGATCGGATAGATCTGCCCGCGGTAGCCATCGCGCACGAGATTGTCGAGGATCGCGCGCCCGATCGTGTTGGGTGTGCGAGACGCCCCGATCACCGCAATCGACGACGGCGCGAAGATCGCGCGCAAGCTCTGCGCTGCGGCTCGACGTTCACGATCGGCGGCGAGTGACACGAAGCGATCGGTTTCGGCGATCGGGATATCGATGCGGAAGATCCGCTCGTCGAGCTGCTGATGAACCGGAAAGCCGCTGCGTGCGAACACCTCGAGCATTTGTGCGTTATCGGCCTCGACCAGAGCGCGGAACACTGTGACTCCGCGCGAGCGCGCGTTACGCGCCAGATGGTCGAGCAGCAGCGTGCCGATCCCGCGCCCCTGATCGGCGTCTCCGACGTCGAACGCGATCTCGGCGAGGTCGGGCTTCTTGTCGCTCACGATGTAGCGTCCCAGCCCGAGAATGCGATCGCAGGTACCGCGACAGTTGACCGCAACGAGAGCGGACTGGCGCGAGTCCTCGCGATCCAGCCAACGTAGGTCCGCATCGGTCAGCTCGCGCTTGGCGCCGAAGAAGCGATGGTTGATCGAGAGCGCGCTCATCCGGGAGAACATCTCGCGCAACCCCTGCTTGTCACCTGAACCGACGCTGCGAATCACGATCGAAGCGCCGTCGCGAAGTACGGCTTCCTGCTGATAGCTCATGCGCCAGCAACTTGTGCACGCCGTGCGCCATGCGTTGCACCGATGCCGGCAATCCAACGGCGCGTCGCTTGCGCCGAGCAGCGCAGCATCTGCAGCGTTTGCGCGAATCTTCAGCGCGAGCTTGACCTACGGTCGTGCCGCGGTTCTTGCACACGGCTCTACACATGCCCCCCACGTGCTCGTGCGACCTCACGCACGCACCACGCGTCATCGCGCTGACCGGTGGCCCGGGTGCGGGCAAGACGGCCGTGCTCGAAGTCGCGCAGCGCGAGCTGTGTCGACACGTCGTCGTACTGCCCGAAGCTGCAAGCATCTTGTGGCGCGGTCTGTTTCCGCGGCGCGACTCGCTACCGGCTCGCAAGGCCGCGCAGCGCGCGATCGCGAAGTTGCAGGTGGAGCTGCAACGCATGACGATCGAGGAGGGTCATGCGGCGATGATCCTCTGCGATCGCGGCACCCTCGACGGCGCGGCATATTGGCCCGGCGATCCGAGCGAGTACTTCGCCGAGCTGCATTCGTCGCGAGCCGACGAGATCGAGCGTTACCACGCGGTCATCCATTTGCGGACACCGCCGGCCCACAACGGCTACACGCGTGCGAATCCCTATCGTAGCGAGACCGCCGCCGAGGCGTTCGAGCTCGACGAACGGATCCTCGCCGCATGGACGGGCCACCCGCGCCGATACATCGTCGACAGCGAACCTGACTTTCTCGTCAAGCTCACCCGTGCACTCGAGCTCCTGCGGAGGGAGGTGCCGCTGTGTTGCAGCAAGCATTGCGCGCAGGTGTCTGTAGCCGGCTAGTTTTTCGCGGCCCCGCAGCCCAACTCGTTTAAGCGCGCGTCGCGTCCAGGGCATGACAGTTGCTGTGCTGGTGAGCATGCCGGCCTATCCCGTCCAGCTCGATGTGTCGTCACCTCCCATCTTCGACCGCATGCAGCTGCTCGTCCGCCTCGCGATCGGAGTCGCACTCGGCTGGCTCGGCGTGACGTTGGGTTGGCTGTGGTGCTTGTTGTTCTTCGCGTTACCCGTTGTCGCCGCGAGCGTGGTGTCTGCACGCGGTGCCGACTATTACGAGCAGAACACGGCACCAAGGCTCTGGTCGGCGTTGACGTGGCTACTCGCATTCTCTGCCTACATGCTGTTCGTCATCGATCGCGTGCCGATCGATGACCACCGCGTTCACACCGAGCTCCGCATGACCGGCCGGCCCAGCGTCGGGACTTCACTCGCTCGCCTCGTCATGTCGATCCCGAGTGCGGTTGCGCTCTGTTTCATCGGGCTGGTGTCGTGCGTGCT
The DNA here is from genome assembly GCA_036524455.1 of Kofleriaceae bacterium. Lineage (GTDB taxonomy): Bacteria > Myxococcota_A > Polyangia > Haliangiales > Haliangiaceae > JABFXX01. Next base: position 6,274 of record DATDCH010000394.1, read on the forward strand.
CTGGGTGATCGCACTGTTCTCGATCCTGCTGTTCCGCACCGTGCCGGCGAGCATCCTCGACTTCCAGAAGGGTTACCTGCGCTGGCAAGCGCGCCTCGCGGCGTTCCATGCATCGTTCATCGAGGAATACCCGCCTTTCTCGTTTGCCGCACGCACCCCCAACTTTCCCACCGCGATGGTGAACCAATGAAAGATCGCCCCCCTCACGTGCTCGTCGCGTATGGCTCGACGCGCGCAGGTACGCGCGAAATCGCCAGCGCGATCG
>DATDCH010000395.1:0-11102 GCA_036524455.1 Kofleriaceae bacterium
TGGTGGCGATCGCGGTGGACCTCGTCGCGATGCTGGTGGCGATCGCGGTGGACCGCGTCGCGATGCCGGCGGTGATCGCGGTGGACCGCGTCGCGATGCCGGCGTCGATCGCGGTGGACCGCGTCGCGATGCCGGTGGCGATCGCGGTGGACCGCGTCGCGATGCCGGTGGCGATCGCGGTGGGCCTCGTCGCGATGCCGGTGGCGATCGCGGTGGACCTCGTCGTGATGCCGGCGGCGATCAAGGTTGGGATCGCGGCGGACCATCTCGCGGCGGCGGGCAGGGACGTAGCTTTGGTACCCAGCGATCGCCGGGCGGTCGAGCAGCGAGTACTGATCGGCCACAAGGTCGTGGTGACAGCGGGCCGAAGCGCGGCGGGCAAGGCCGCACGTTCGGCAAGCGCGCTGGTGCAGGGCCGAGCGGCTCGAGCCCGCGCGGATCAGGACCGAGCGGTCCAGGCTCGCGGGGATCGGGACCGCGGTCATCGATCCCACGTGGGTCGGGACCGAGCCGGTCGGGGCCACCGGGATCGAGCGCACGAGGATCGGGACCGCGCTCTTCGAACCCACGTGGGTCGGGACCGAGCCGGTCGCGGCCACCGGGATCGAGCGGGCGTGGATCGGGACCGCCTTCGAAGCCGCGTGGATCGGCACGGCCATCGGCAGGGTCCGGTCCGCGTGGGAGCACAGGGACCCGCCGCGGTGGCTCGCGCGGTCCGCGGCGCTGAGCTCGACCGCGCCGACCGACCGACAAATCGAGAGCGCGCTCGCGCAGCTGCGAAAGGCGGTCGAACCATCATGGTGCGTGGTCGCGTGCACCAAAGGCGTGACGAGAGCGCGCTCGCGCAGCCGCGAAAGCCGGTCGAAGCATCGTGGTGCGTGATCGCGTGCGCCGAAGGCGTGACGAGAGCGGGTTTGCGCAGCCGCGAAAGCCCGTCGAAGCATCGTGGTGCGTGATCGCGTGCGCCGAAGGCGTGACGAGAGCGGGCTCGCGGAAGGCGTAACTACAGCGGGCTCGCGCAGCAGCGAAAGCCAGTCGAATAGTCGTGGTGCGCGGTCGAGTGCGCCGTCGTGACGTAGAGACAGCCGTTGCCGTTGATCGAGCCATCGGCATAGAAACCGCCACGGAACGTGCCGGCCGGATCGTCGATCCACTCGTGCAGGTTGCCGTGCAGGTCATAGACGCCGGAGCCGCTGATGCACTGCGTGCGCTCGCCGCCCTTCGACACCGTGTTCGGCTGCTGATTGATGCCCGGGTCGTTCATGTGTTCCGAATCGAACACGCCCATCGACGTGCCGAAGTAATCGATGACCGGATGCGTGCCGGGATAGTTGTCGTTGCACGCGCCGTCGATGTGCGCGTTGCCGTAGGGCCAGATGAAGTTGGTGGCACCGCGACACGCGGTGAGCCACTCGGTGCTGGTGCACAAGCGCTTGCCGGAGGCGGCGCATGCAGCGGCGGCTTCGACGCCGGAGATATAGCCCTGCGGCACGATGCCGGTGGCGGGGACCGCACGTACTTCGCGCGTGCCGACCGTCAGGTACGGCGACGCCGCTTGCCACGTGCCGTTGACGTTTTCCTCGAGTGCGGCTTCGTAGCGATCGATGCAGAAGTCGGTGACGAGGGCCATGTCGGCGGTGCACGGACCGGCGTCGGCCGGTGGGATCGGCGCATCGTCGACGGCGGCGGCGTCGGGCGGTGTCGATGTGCGATCGCCGCACGCGGGCAGCGCGATCGCGACAACCGCGGTGGCAAGCGAGGCCATCACACGTCGCGCGTGCGGCGCGTCGCTGCCTCGTCTCCGGCTGCCCGACCCGACCATCTACCGGTTATACCGTGCTAGCGTCCGGCACCGATGGAGCTTCGTGCGCTCACCGTTCTCGACTCGCTGCAGCCGCAGCTGACCGGCTTTTTGCAGACCGTGTGCGCGGGCTTCATGCCGCTCGAGAAAGAAGCGGCGGCGTTCATCGAGATCGCGCCCGGTATCGCGATCAACCAGCTGACGGATGCGGCGTTGAAGGCGACGACCGTGCGGCCCGGCATGCAGATCGTCGAGCGCGCGTACGGCATGCTCGAGTTTCACGACAAGGACAAGGGCCAGGTCGAGGCGGCGATCGACGCGATCGTCGGGCGCATGGGCGTCAAACGCGAGGACCGGCTGAAGCCGAAGATCATCTCGTCGCAGGTCATCACGGGCATCGATGGCCATCAAAGCCAGCTGATCAATCGCATGCGCCACGGCGACATGATCATGGCGAACCAGACGCTCTACATTTTGGAGGTCTATCCCGCCGCGTATGCCGCGATCGCGGCGAACGAGGCCGAGAAGGCCGCCGACGTGCACCTCATGGAGGTGATCACGTTCGGCGCGTTCGGCAGGTTGTGGCTCGGCGGTTGGGAAGCCGAGATCAAGGCGGCGCGCGAGGCCGCCGAGGGCGAGCTCGCGAAGATCGCCGGTCGCGAAGGCAAGAGCTAAGCGCCGCCGACAGCGCGTCGTCCTTAGCTCGCGCCGACAGTGCGTCGTCCTTAGCTCGCGCCGATCGCGTCGTCCTTAGCTCGCGCCGATCGCGTCGGAGAGGTACTGCGCGAAGCCGGGCGCGACCTTGTCGAGGTTCGCAGCGAACCGCGCGTCCTGCACGTACATCGCGCCGAGACCTTTGTGCATCTCGACGCTGCACGGGTAGAACCAGCGATCGATGTGCGCGCGATGCGCCTCGACGAGCGCCTGCACCGCAGGATCGGTGGCGGGCGTGCCGGCCTTCATGAGGGCCGCCATGTCGCCGTAGATCTTGCCCCAGTCCTTTTGGATCTGGTCCCACTCGGCTTTGCCGTACTTCTTCGTGCGGCGCATCGACTCCTTGTAGGCGTCGGTGTCGCCCCAGCGCTCCTTGACCTCGTCCTCGTATTGGCTCGGGTCGAATCCTCCAAACATTTGCTTCACATCATCGGGCTGCATGGCTTGTCCTTTCTCGAGGGAGACCAATGCCGAGTCGAGTGCGCAGAGCATCGCATCGATGCGCGAGCGCTTTGCGACGAGCACCTCGCGGTGCTTGCGCAAGAGGTCTTCGCGCGTGCCGGCTTCGTCGATCGCGAACGCGATCTCGTCGAGCGGCAGGCCGAGCTCGCGGAAGAGCAAAACCTGCTGCAGTCGGATCACGTCTTTGTCGTCGTACAGGCGATAGCCGGAGTCGGTGCGCTGCGACGGCACGACGAGACCAATCTCGTCATAGTGGTGCAGTGCGCGCACCGTGATTCCGGTCAAACGCGCGAGCTCTCCGACGGTAAATGGCATGGGGTCACCTTCGAGGGCACCTTGCGGCCTCACGTCGCGTGAGGGTCAAGTCCGACTTTCGCAGAAAGTGATAGCGCGCCGGAATCGCATAAAGAATCTGGCGCGCCCAGCGACGAGTTATCGACAGTTGGCGAGGTAGACGCTGACGGTTTGGCCGCCGGTGTTGCCGGCGACGAGATCGAGTGCGCCGTCCCCGTCGAGGTCCGCGGTCGCGATGCTGCTCGGGGTGTTGTCGGCGGCGTAGCTCACCGGTGCGCCGAAACTGCCGGTATTTTCGATCACGCTGATCGCGTTGTCGCCAAAGCTTGCGGCCGCGAGATCGAGATCGCCGTCGCCGTCGAAGTCGCCTGCGGCCGCGGCGCGCGGGCTGGTGCCAGCCGGCACCATGATGGCCGGGGCAAAGCCGCCGGCGCCGTTGCCGTAGTGAATCGACAGCGCGTCGACCGCCGACGTCGAGACGATGACGTCCAGGTTCGCGCCATCGAGGTTCGCGAGCGCGACGTGAAACGGCCCGCCGCCCGACATCGTGCCGTTCGACATCCACGTGCCGGGGCCAAGGTTTTGGATCACGTTGAACGAGTTGCCGCCGTTGTTGGCGGTGACGAGGTCGAGGTCGCCGTCGTTATCGACGTCGCCTGATGCGATGGAGATCGGGTTGAGGCCGACGACGCCCGCGACCATCGGGGCTTGGAAGCTGCCCGTGCCGTTGTTGAACCAGACGTGGGACATCGCGTCGTCGAACTCGACCACGGCGAGGTCGGGAATCGCGTCGCCGGAGAAGTCGCGCGCCACCACGCTGTACGGACGGTTGCCAGTCGCGTACGTCCCGGCCGGCGCGAAGTCGCCGCCGCCGAGGTTCTTGAGCACGCTGACCGAATCTCCGTTGAGGTTCGCGACGACAAGGTCGGAGAGCCCGTCGCTGTCGAAGTCCGCGGTGTCGACCGAGCTCGGATCGACACCGGTCGTGAAGAACCGTGGAGCCGCGAGTGTTCCGTCGCCGTTGTTGATCAGGATGGCGGTGCGCATCTGCAGCAAGTTGGTGACCGCAATATCGGGTGCGGCATCGCCGCCGAACTGGCCGACGGTGACGTCGGCAGGGTTCGAGCCGGCCGTATAGCTCGCCTGTGGACGAAACGTGCCGTCGCCAACGCAGCCGCTCACGGAGTCGGTTCCGCCGTCGCCGGCGACGCCGAATGGATCGAAGGCGATGCGGCCGCAAGCGGTCAGCGCGATCGACAACACCAGCAAAGCTATTCGCAAGGTTCTTCCCATCGGTGTGCTGCCTCGACGCAGGCTGCGCGCATCCGAGAATCCACGCGCGACCGCAACATCATCCCATACCGCGCCGGCGATCCTGAGCTGCACGCATCGGCGCCGAGCGCGAGAAATTGGGCGGGGAGCGTCGCCTCCGGCGGCTCGCATCAGCTCAGGTCCGGGTGTAGGAACCTGGGTAGCCAGACGGAATCGCAGCAAAGAATCCCGCCAATCGGCCAGGGCTCTTGCCCGACGGGCACGCTAGAGTGCCGGCATGACGACGACGCTACCCGCGACGTTACGTGCGCCGTTTTCTTCCGGCGGCGCCAGTGCCATCGACGCGCAACTCGCGAACCGCTTGCTCGGGCTCGCGCTCGAGGCCGGTGGCGACTATGCCGACATCTACTTCGAGTTCCGCGTATCCGCGGACTACGTGCTCGAAGAAGAGTCGGTGAAGACGCTTGGCCGCGGCATCACGCTCGGCCTCGGCGTGCGCGTCACGAAGGGCGACGCGACGGGCTACGCGTACACCGAGGATCTGGCGTGGGAGAAGATGGCGCACGCGGCAAAGACCGCGGGCCAGATCGCGATGGGCGGCGGTCACAAGCCCGTCGACGTCGGCTCGCTCGCGCCGGTGTCGACGCCGAGCTTCTATGCGGTGCCCACGCCATCGCTCGTCGTCCCCGCTATCGACAAGCTCGCGCTGTTGCGCGCGGCCGACAAGGCGGCACGTGCGTTCGATTCGCGCATCGTCAAGGTGCAGGTGTCGTTCGCCGAGGCGATCAAAGAGGTGCTGCTGTTCACGAGCGACGGCAGAATGGCGACCGACATCCAGCCGCTGATGCGGTTCGGCGTCAGCGCGGTCGCCGAGGACAAAGGCAAGCGCCAGAGCGGGTCGGGCGGCGGCGGTGGCCGCTACGGCATGGAGTACTTCGTGCAGGCGGAGCGAGATGCGGCGGCGCACGGCAAAGAAGCGGCGCGCGTCGCGATCGCGATGCTCGACGCCGTCGACGCGCCGGCCGGCGAGATGACGGTGGTGCTCGGCCCGGGCGACTCGGGCATCTTGCTGCACGAGGCCGTTGGCCACGGGCTCGAGGCGGACTTCAACCGCAAGCAGACGTCGAACTACACCGGCCAGATCGGCAAGCAGGTCGCGTCGACGCTGTGTACCGTCGTCGATGACGGCACGATCGTCGGCTCGCGCGGCGCGATCAACGTCGATGACGAAGGCTTCACCGGTCGCAACAACGTGCTGATCGAGAACGGCGTGCTCGTCGGTTACATGCACGATCGGCTGAGCGCGAAGCATTATGGGATCGAACCGACCGGCAACGGTCGCCGCGAATCGTTTCGCTCGATGCCGCTGCCGCGGATGACGAACACGTCGTTGCTCGCCGGCCCGCACGGCCACGACGAGATCGTGAAGAGCGTGAAGCGCGGCGTCTATGCGAAGCGGTTCTCCGGCGGCCAGGTCAACATCTCGAACGGCGACTTCGTGTTCTCGCTGTCGGAGAGCTACCTGATTGAAGACGGCAAGCTGACCGCGCCGCTCAAAGGCGTGAACTTGATCGGCAACGGGCCCGACGTGCTCCGCCGCGTCGACATGCTCGGAAGCGACTATCAGCTCAGTGATGGCATCTGGACCTGCGGCAAGGACGGCCAGTCGGTTCCGGTCAACGTCGGTACGCCGACCGTTCGCATTGCATCGATCACCGTCGGAGGAACGCAGGCATGAGTGGTGTCCAGGTGACCGAAGCAACGGTCAAAGAGCTATGTGACGTCGCGGCGCTCGCCGTCGAGATCGCGAAGAAGGCGGGCGCCGATCACGCCGAGGTGCTCGTGCGCGACGGCGCCGAGCTGACCGCGAAGGTGCGGCTCGGCGAGCCCGAGCTCGTGCAGGAAGCCGGCAGCCGCGCGCTCGGCCTGCGCGTGCTCAAGGGCGCGAAGCGCGCGGTGACGTACACGAGCGATCTGCGGCGCGAGTCGCTCGAAGCGCTGTGCAAGGAGACGGTCGCGCTCGCCGAGCTCGCGGAAGCCGACGAGTACGCATTGCCGCCGGACCCGGCGCTGCTCGCGAAGGAGCTGCCCGATCTCGATCTCTACGACCCCGCGGTCGCGGACGTCGACGCAGCGTGGGCGCTGCGCGAAGCGAAGACCGGCGAGGCGGCGGCGCAACGTCACGACAAACGTGTGACGAACTCCGAAGGCGCGACGTGGTCACGCGTGCTCGGAGCCACCGCGTTCGCAACGAGCGGCGGTTTCGTCGGCGGCTACCGCGGCAGCTACTGCTCGCTCGTCGTCGAGCCGCTGTGCGACGACACCACCGATCCGGAGAATCCGAAGAAGCGAAATGGCTACTGGTGGACCGCGTCGCGGTTTCTCGCGCAGCTCGAGGTCGCCGAAGCGGTCGGCATCGAGGCGGCTCGCCGCACGGTCGCAACGCTTGGCTCGCGCAAAGTCGAGACGCAGGAATGTCCGATCGTGTTCGATCCGGAAGTCGCGCGCTCGATCGTCGGTACGATCTTCAGCGTCGCGAACGGCTCGGCGTTCTGGCGCAAGTCGAGCTACCTCGTCGGCAAAGAAGGCGAAGTGATCGCGTCGCCGCTCGTCACGATCGTCGATGATCCGTTGATCCCGCGCGCGCCCGGCTCGCGCCCGTTCGATGGCGATGGTTTGCAGACGCGCAAGAACAATGTCGTCGCCAAAGGCGTGCTCGGTCCCGTGCTCACGGACGTCTACTCCGGCCGCAAGCTCGGTCGCGGCTCGACCGCATCGGCGGGGCGCGGGATCGGCGGCAACCCCGGGCCGACGACCTCGAACCTCATCATGGAGGCCGGGAGTGTCTCGCGCGAGGAGCTGATGAAGGACACTTCGCGCGGCTTGTACGTAACTCAACTGATGGGCTTCGGCTTCAATCCAGTGACGGGCGATTTTTCGCGGGGTGCACAGGGCTTCTGGATCGAAGGCGGCGAGCTGACGTTCCCCGTAAGTGAGGTAACGATCGCTGCAAACTTCGACCAGATCCTCAAGCGGATCGACCTAGTGGCGAACGACCTCGAGCTGCGCAGCTCGACTGCGGCGCCGACGTTCCGCGTATCGCACATGACCCTCGCAGGAACGTCGAAATAGTGAGCGGTAAGTGAAGTCCGCACATCGTTGAGATCGTTGGCAGAGCACCCACGCTTGCTTGACTTGAATACCCCGGAATGAAACGATCTTTGCTGTGCCTGCCGTAGCTGCGGCCGCGGGGCTTCCGTCTCGCCTCGGCAAGTACGAGCTGCTTTTGCCGCTCGCGGCCGGTGGCATGGCACGGATCTACATCGGTCGATCGACTGGTATTGGATCTTTCGAACGCCATGTTGTGCTGAAAATGATCACGCCGGAGCGGGCGAACGATCTCACGGCAGTGAACATGTTCTTGGACGAAGCACGTCTCGCTGCTTCGCTCAATCACCAAAACGTCGCGCAGGTGTTCGAGGTCGGCGAAGACGCCGGCATTCACTACCTCGCGATGGAGTACGTGCACGGTCAAGACCTACGCGCCGTGCTCGCGAAAGCTGGCAGCCAAGGCACGCGCATTCCGCTCGAGCTCGCGCTCACCGTCGTCGCGGGCGCAGCGGCAGGTTTGAATCACGCGCACGAACGGCGCGGCCCCGACGGTCAACCGCTCGGCATCGTGCATCGCGACGTGTCGCCGTCGAACCTCATGATCGGCTACGACGGCGCCGTGAAGCTGCTCGACTTCGGTATCGCGAAGGCGACGGCGCGTTCCGTCGAGACGCAGTCCGGAATCATCAAAGGCAAGTTCGCGTACATGGCACCCGAGCAGTGCCGCGGCCGCGATGTCGATCGCCGCAGCGACGTGTTCTCGCTCGGCATCATCCTCTACGAGATCTCGACGCAGCATCGTTGCTTCCGCGCCGACAGCGACTTCGACACGATGCACCGCATCGTCACCGGCGATGTCGTGCGGCCGACGCGGCTCGTGCAAGGTTATCCGCAAGCGCTCGAGGCGATCGTGATGAAGGCGCTCGCCATCGATGCGACGCAGCGCTATCAGAGCGCGGGCCTACTGCTCGAGGCGCTCGAGAGCTTCGCGGTCGCGTCGCGCATGTCGCTCTCGACGATGGGTCTCGGCCGCTTCATGCGCGACATGTTCGGTGAGGTGCAGGAGCCGTGGCTCAACACCGCGGCGACGAAGCTCCTGCAGCCGCTCGTCACCAAGGAAAACACGATCTCGTCGACGAACGGGCAGGGCAAGGCGCCGGCGACGCTGCCACCCGAACACCTCGAAACCACCGGAATTCCCGACGAGGAAGCGGCGTTCCCTGATTCCGCGAAGGCAGAAGCGGCGAAGACCCTCCTCGACTTGCCGCAGGGATCCCAAGGACGCGATCAAGCGCACCCCGAGCCCGTCGGCGATTGGAACGCGAAGTCGTACCCGGCATCGCAGCCATCGGCGCCCGAGCTCCGCCAGTCGCAGCCACACATGGCGCAACAAGGCCGGCAATCGCAGCCGCACGCGATGATGTCTCCGGGCACGCCACCGAGCGGCGTGCACCCGATGATGCATTCGTCGTCGCAGGAGCTACCGCTTCCGCCACCGCCGGTGCCGCAGCATCAGTTCAACGTCCCGGGTTCAGGATCTTCGCCGTCGCACTCGTCGCATCCAGCGCATCCCGCGATCGTCAGCACGAAGCACGGATACGCGAGCGCGGCGATGAGTCGCGGCGATATGTCCTATCCGCGCTACGACATGCCGCCCGACGCAATGGGCGACATGCAGCTCGCGCCGAATCGGCGGCCGCTGTTTATCGGCATCGGCATCGTGCTCGCCGGTGCGATCGTCATGCTGGCAGTCACGTTCAGCGGCAACGATGACGTTCCGGCCGCCGCACCCGACGAAGAGGCCGAGGCGACCACGATGACGGAGTCGACGACCCCAACGGGCAGCGACACCGAGGTCGCCGACGACAGCATGGTCTCGATCATCATCCGCTCCGAGCCGTCGGGTGCCGACGTGTTGATCGCGGGCACCAAGCTCGGCGTGACGCCGTTCGAGAGCAAGCTCAAGCGCGGCACCAAGGTCGTGCCACTGACCGTGCAAAAAGACGGCTACCTGCCGGTGCAGAGCAAGATCGACCTCGCCGGCGACTACGAGAACCCGAGCATCAAGCTGATTCGCGTCGAGGACGCGCCGAAGGGCAGCGACAGCGCGACCGTACCCGAGGGCGCGAAGACCACGCCGGATCAGGGCGCCGAACAGGGCGCGGCGAAGTCGGGCACCGAGAAGTCAGGCACCGAGAAGTCGGGCACCGAGAAGACGAGCACGAAGAACGGCACCGACAAGGCGACCACCGAGAAGACGGGTGCCACGGCGAAGACCGGCACGGAGAAGACCGGTACGACGACGAAGACCAGTACCGAGAAGACCGGCACGACTGCGAAGACGGGCACGAAGACCGGTACCGAGAAGACGACCACGAAGACGGGCACCGAGAAGACGGGCACCGAGAAGACCGGCACCGAGAAGACCGGTACTGGCGTCGAGAAGGCGAACACCGGTACGACTCCGAAGAAGGAGGAGAAGAAGTGCCAGCCGCCGGGCGCGAACATCGATCCGTTCGGTCCGCCCGTCTGCAAGAGCTAGGTTCGTCGGCCGCGCCGACTCGTGAGGTCCGCGACGCGATGGCCAAGCTCGTGGCGGTCTCGACGCGGCGTCGCGATCTGTTAGCCCTCCCTTGAGCAGCTGCTGCGCGCCGTCTACTTCAGGCCATCGCAGTTCACCGGCGTCTCGGGCGGCGAGAGCAGCCCGCCCACGAACGAGATGCCGTTGATGACCGCACCGGCTGTGTTGCCGACCGCGCCGGCGATGTCGCCGCGTGCAGCCGCGTCCGCGGCATTGCCCAGGCGGTTCGCGGTGTCGACCGCGCCGACCGCGGCGCGAGTACCGTAGATATCGGCGGCATCCGGGCAATACGGATCGTCGGACTTTCCGCCGGTGACGCTGTGCAAGACGGCGAGCTCGATCCAGTGAAACGCAGTCGACATGGCAAGACCTCGTGAACCCGCACACGCCATGTGTGCTGCCGGTTCGTCGTCGGGTTTTGCACGCGACGTGCCTCGCCGGTGCGCGAACGAGATTGCGTATCTCGACGGCCGAAGGCGCTCGCCGTTGCTGCCGGCGCTCGACGAAACATCGCGCGCGCGTGACGTGGCGTGAGCTGCGACGGTGCGACGCTGCGGCGTGAGCCGGGCGCACCGTCCTCGACGCTGCTACGCGCTGTGCGGCGGGTTAGCCGGCGGCGATCTCGGGCACGTCGGCGCTCCATGTCAGCGTCGCGCCGGTTGCCTTCGCGATGTCGTCACACGACAGGCCGGGCGCGCGCTCGCGCAGCACGAGGCCGCCGTGCTGCACGTCGATGACGGCAAGGTCCGTCACGATCGTGTGCACGCACGCGACGCCGGTCAGCGGCAGCGTGCACTCGCGCAGGATCTTCGGCGCGCCGTCCTTGGTGGTGTGCTCCATCATGACGATCACGCGCCGGCTTCCCGC
>DATDCH010000396.1:0-2704 GCA_036524455.1 Kofleriaceae bacterium
CAAATGTGAAGTGGTGCTGTATCCCGATTCGAAGAAGCTCGGCCTATGGGCCGGGCCATCGCCGATGACGCCGTGGATCCGCACGATCAAGCGCAACGACGAATCGCTCGACTACTGGGACAGCGAACCGGGCGCACAGTAGCGCCCTGGCCCGACCGCTGCATTGCGGATCGTGCATGCTAGGCCGGCACGACGCGATCGAATCGATCCACGTCCAAGTTGGCAAGGACGAGCTGCGCGGCAGCCTCGGTGTGCCCCAGGGCCCGGTCGGCGTCGTGATCATCGCGGGGCCACTCGAGCCATCCGTGGCGGAGGCGCTCCGCACGCGCGGGCTCGCCACGCTCGTGGTCGATGTCGTGCTCGACGTCGAAGAACGCTACGACATCGAGCTACTCGCGACGCGGCTCACCGCGGTGATCGACTGGCTCGTCGAGCACTCGAACGTCGCCCACCTGCCGATCGGGTTCTTCGCAGGCGGTACCAGCGCGGCGGCAGCGCTCGTCGCCGCGGCGCGCCAGCCGGAGCGCGTGCGTGCGATCGCGCTCTCCGATGGCCGGGCGGATCTCGCAGGCTCCGCGTTGCCGCTCGTGCGTGCACCGACGCTGCTCGTCGCGCCGGGCAACCACGAGAATACGGTCGAGATCGATCGCGCTGCGATCGAGCAGATGACGGCGAGCACGCAGTTCGCGATCGTGCCGGGCGCTGGCCCACGGTTCGCCGAGCCGGGCGCGCTCGACGAAGTCGTGCAGCTCGCGGCCGAGTGGCTCGTCGATCACTTCGCGCACGCGCTCGTCGAATCGGCGAATCGGCGCGGCAGTTGGGGGCGCCAGTTCCGCGACCGCCGCTCCGCAGGCGAGCGCCTCGCGCACCTGCTCGTGCATCATGCCGGCGAGCACACCGTCGTGTTCGGGCTACCGCGCGGTGGCGTCGTTGTCGCCGACGCGATCGCAAAGCTGCTCGGCGCGCCGCTCGACGTCTGGCTCGTCCGAAAGATCGGCATGCCCATCCAGCCCGAGCTCGGCATGGGTGCGCTCGCCGAGGGCGCTGCGCTCGTGCTCGATCCGATGAGCGTCAAGTGGTCCGGCACCAGCCCCGACGATCTCAAGTCGATCGTGCACCGCAAGGCCGACGAGATCCGGCGCCGCGCCCAGCTCTACCGCGGCGACGCGCCAGCGCCCGACATTCATGGCAAGACCGTCATCCTCGTCGACGATGGAATCGCGACCGGCGGGACCGTGCGTGCCGCGATCCGCGGAGCACGCAAACGCGGCGCGGCCCATGTCGTCGTCGCGGTGCCGGTCGCCGCCGCCGAGGCCGTGCAGACCCTCGAGGAGGAAGCCGACGAGCTGATCTGCCTCGCGACGCCGCGCCACCTCAACGCGGTCGGCGCGTGGTACCAGGACTTCCGCCAGTTGCCCGAGGAAGACGTGATCGCGATCCTCGCCGCCGCGCGCGACCGGCTCGCTGCTTGATCCTACTTTAGGCCGGCCTTAGGCCCAGCCCTTGATGTCGACGATGATCACGCCGAGGTTGTGGAGGAAGTGGGCAAACATCGCCGGCCACAAGCTTTGCGAGCGATAGCGCAGGTAGCAGAAGTAGAGGCCGAGCGGCAGGTGCGTGATCAGCGCCGGCAGCGACATGTGCAGCAGCGCGAACGCGAATGACGAGATGATGAAGCTCTCGGCCACGCCGAGCGTCTTGCGTAGCCCCGTGTAGATCACGCCGCGGAACGCGAGCTCCTCCATCAGAGGCGGCAGCACCGCGATCATGCAGACCATCCACAGCACGTTTCGGTCGCGAAACGTCGCGAGCTCGTCGGGCGCGTGGATGCCGAACGCGTTCGACAAGCCGTGCACGTAGCCGAGCACGAGCCCCAGCACGAGCGGCGCGGCGAGCAGCACGATCAGAAAGCCGAGCGGACCGAATCCGCTCGTCGTGTAAAGCGGCACCCACAGGGGTCGTCGCGCGAGCGCGAAGCCAAAGATGACGAGCAGCAGGCCGCCGCTCGCGAGCAGGTCGGTCGTGAACGCGTCGCCGTCGAGATGCAGGACGTAGATCAGCGCCGGCAGCATCACCGCGAGCATGGTGATGTAGAACTTGATGACGAACCGCAGCTCGCTCGGCTCGTCGAGGATGATGCGGCGCTGGCCGCACGACGAGCAGAATGCCGCGTTCGGCTTGAACAGCGCGCCGCAGAAGCCGCAGGCGTCGGAAGTCACGTTACGTGAGCTTGGCGTTCGGGATGCGTTTGTTGATGTTGCGCTCTTCTTGCGCCGCGGATATCGCCTTTGCGAGCGCGGCGATGAAGAAGATCTTCACGATGATGCCTTGGTGAAGTGTCTTGGGCTCGTATGCCGCATTGACGACGATCACCGTGATGAACAACAGCAATGCGGTCACGGTGGCGGCGAGCGCATTGCGCTTCGCCCAGATCCACATGCCGAAGTAGACGATCGACAGGCCGATGTTGATGAACAGTAACAACTTGACCTCGCCCCGCGCCGCAGCTTTCGCCTCCGCGAAGGTCATTCCGCTCTGACTCTTGTAGTGGTCGTCGACGGTCGCCGGATCGAGGCCGACTACCTCCGCGTCCCGAGCTCGAATGTCTTTCTCTATCTGGTCCTTGTTAACTGCATAGAAGATGAAGCCGGTGACCAGCGTGATGATCGAGATCGCGAGCAGCCACTTGCGCGCGCGGCCGATG
>DATDCH010000397.1:0-3932 GCA_036524455.1 Kofleriaceae bacterium
GGTCGCCCGGCACGATCGGCGTCTCGCTGCCGGTTTCGGCAGAGCCGCGCTCGCGCACGACGATGTACGCGGGCTCGCCGGCTGGTTTGCGGTCGCCGCGCAGCACGACGACCATCGCGATCACGAGCGCCAAGAGGCCGGCTGCGCCGATCGCGATCGCGAGCAGCGGTGCTTTGCGCGCGGTGGCCGGCAGGTTCGCCGCGTTGATCGGCTCGGTGACCTCGCGCGCGTTGACCTGCGCGACCGGGCCTGACTCGCCGGTCGTTGGCTTGACCGCCTGGTTCTCGCCGGTGATCGGGACCAGCGTCGGATCTTGACCGCTGTCGAACTTCTTCACGCCGCGGGGCGGGGTGGCGGTGACCCGTTGAAGCGACTGCGGCGTGAGCCGGCCCATCTCGCCGGTGTGCGTCGCGATCAGGATCTCGAGTGACTGCGCGAGGTCCTGCATCGACTGAAACCGATCCTTCGGCGCCTTCTCGATCATCTTGGTGATGAGCATCTCGATGTCGGGCGGGACCTTCGTATCGATCTCGGTCGGCCGCGGCGGCATCTCGTAGAGATGCGCGCCGACGAGCTCGGCCCAGCTGTCGTAGTCGAACGGCGCAACGCCGAGCAACATCTCGTACAGGATGCAGCCGAGCGAGTAGATGTCGGAGCGACCGTCGACGGTGCGTGCGTTCTTGCACTGCTCGGGTGACATGTAGCGCGGCGTGCCGATCACGGCGCCGGACGCAGTCTTGACCGCGCGTTCCTCGCGTTCGCGTATGAGCTTCGCAATGCCGAAGTCGAGCACCTTCGTGCGTAGACCGGCCGGGGCCTCGGGGTCGGGGATCAGGAAGATGTTCCCCGGCTTGAGGTCGCGATGAATGATGCCTTGCTCGTGTGCGACGTGCAGCGAGATCGCGACCGAGCGCGTGATCACGCATGCGAGCGTGGCCGGCAGGCGGGGCTCGTGCTCGAGGCGCTCGGCAAGCGACTCGCCGGGCAAAAACTCCATCACGATGAACGCGCGGCCGTCGGCGTGGTGACCGAAGTCGAACACGTCGACGAGACCGGGATGGTGGAGCGTCGCCGCCGCCTTCGCTTCGGTGAAGAACCGCTCGACGTACTCGGCCGGCATGTCGGCGCGCAGCAACTTGACCGCAACCTTGCGGCCGATCAGCGCGTGCTCGGCGAGATAGACCACGCCCATACCGCCGCTACCGATCTCGGAGACGATCCGGTAGCTGCCGAGCGTTTCCCCAACCATCTTCCCGATCGTACAGCTACGGTGGGGCGCTGCGCATCACGTAGTAGTGAATGCCTGCTTTGGGATGCGCGATCCGTACGCCGATGCCGTCCTCGCCGTCGCGTGGGGCTAGCTCGGTATTGAAGCGGCGGTGGCGGTCGAGCTCGATCGCGGTGCCGTTCGCCGACACCGTCGAGCTCTCGATCACCGTGCCCTTGACCCGTAGCGCATTGCCGGCCGCATCGACCGCGTCGATCGACGCAGAGTGGGCGGCGTTGTCGAACTCGATCACGATGCGGCTCTCTTCGGAGCGGCGATTGCCGTCGGTCTCGACCCACACCTTGTAGCTGCCTTCGCGCAGCTCCCCGGCCGGCACCTTCAACGTCGACGTCGGGCTCGCGAGTCGCTTGTCGGCGCGAGCCGCTTTGATCACGAACGTGTACTTCGCCGCGCGCGGCGCCGTTCGCCACGCGAGCGTCAGCTCGGGCAACAGGTTCTGGTAGAGGATCGTGTACTCGCGCCCGTCCATATCGACCGTGGTGCGGGCGGCGGCTTTGGGCAGCGGCGTGCGCCCCGAGTCCTTCGCGATGCGCAGCGTGCCGGTCGCGCCCTTCGCGCCAGCGCAGCGTACGCGATAGTGATACGTACCCGGCGGAACGCGGACGTTCGCTCCGCCGGTGCCGGCCGAGCGTGCGACGACAAGCTTGAACGCCCGGTCCTTCGCGACCTGGACGCTGCCGCCCGCTGGGCAGACCTGATCGAACGCGACCCGCAGCGGCGTCGGCGCGCGCTGATCGTGGAGCGTTGCGGATTCGCCCGCGGTGATCGTGACGACCGTGCGAGCCGGCGGAGCAGGGGCGAGCGTGATGTCACCCGCGGCCGTGAGCAGCGCGGACTGGCCTGCTTCGAGCGACTTCGCGCCGCGCGCGCTGTCGATCGCGGTGGTGCCGCGTTGGGCGTCGACTGCCGTCGTCTTGCCCTCGACGAACAAGCTCGCGTTGCCACCTTGCTTCGCGCTCACCTTGCCGCCGGGCACCGTTACGATCGCGTCGGTGGTGTCGCCGTGCAGCGCGACGCCGCCTGCACCGACGTGAGCGAGCGCCGAGCCATCACCGATGCGTAGCTCGCTCGGCCCGCTCGTGATCACGCGCGCACCGTTGCGCACGACTTCAACGCTGCCACCCGCGGGCACGCTGAGCTGCGCGCCGGGCTCGATGACGTGGTCGCCGACCGCGAGCTCGGTCGTGCCTGAAGCAGTCGTCACGCGCACGGCTTTGTCGCGCACCGCGATCGCGGTTTGGCCGTCACGCGGCGATTCGATCCCGGCGTCGCGCTGTTCCGCGCTCGGCTTGCCGGCAAGCCCGATCGAAATCTGCTCGCCCGCGGACACGACCGTGTCGTCGAGCGTTGCGCGACCGACCGTGACGACGAGCGATGTGCCTTCGGGGCGCGCTTCGATCCGCACGCGCGTGTTCGCGTCGAGCACCGCCTTGCCGACGCCGATCGTCTCGTCGCCGGTCTCGAGCTCTGCGACGCCGCTCTCGATGCGAAGGTCGCTGCGGTCGCTACCGGGCATGCGCGTGAAATACACGATCGCGTTCTCGTCGACGTCGAGCTTGCCGCTCTTGCCGACGCTGAGCTTGGCCTTCGACGCCGCGCCGGTGCGCACGGCGCTGCCGAGCACGAAGCCATCGCCGATCCGCCCGCGTTGCCACGGTGCTTCGGCGCGCGGCATCCGCTCGACCTGTGCCGTCACTTGCTCGAGCCGCGCGATCACCGGATCCGCCGACTTCTTGCAAGCGGCGAGCGTCACCGCGAGCGCGATGACGACGCGGATCACTTGGTCCTCCGCAGATCGACATTGAGCACCGTCACGCCATCGAGCTTGATCGTCACATTGCGCTTCTGCGTGACGTGGTCGGCCGATGAAATCTCGACGGCGAACGCACCCTCGGGCAGCTCGAGCGTGTATTGCCCATCCGCATCGGTCGCCGTGGTCGCGGTGGTCTTGCCCTTGACCGTGATCGTGGCCGCGAGCGGTTTGCCGTCGAACGCGAGCACTTGGCCGCGCAGCTGGCCGGCGCGCACTGCGCGCGCGAGCGTCACGGTCGCCGCACCCGTCGTACCCGGCGCGACGGTCAGCTTCGCAGCGCCATCCTTATAATCGCCCGCGCGTGCGGTCAGCTCGAGCGCACCGCCGTCGAGCTGCGTGGTGAACCGGCCGTCGGCGTCGCTGGTGAGCTCGATCGGCTTGGCGCGCGCCGACTCGAGCTGCGCGATCGTCACGGTCGCCCCCGCGATCGGACGGCCGCCCGCATCTACGACCCGACCATCGATCGTCGCTGGTGCGTCGGCGCAACCGTCGTCGTCTTGAAAGCCGTCTTTGTCCTCTGGTTGATCGACACAGCGATCGCTCGCGGCGGCGATGCCGTCTCCATCAGTGTCTTGCGTGCGAGGATCGACGACCGGTGTCACGGCGATCACGCGCTGGGGTTCACCGGTCGTGACCTCGAAGCGCACGCCCGCGAGCGCACGCCAGTCCGGGATGCCGAAGCCGTTGTCCAGTCCGACGCCACCGGCGATGAAGCCGTCGATGCGGTCCGTGAAGCGACGCGACGCGCCGGCGCGCAGCTCGATCGCGACCTGGTTACGCTCGGCGTCGGCGATCGGCGTCGCGAGGGAGGTCGAAGCCCACAGCTCGGCA
>DATDCH010000398.1:0-22448 GCA_036524455.1 Kofleriaceae bacterium
CACGCTCGACGCCAGCTCGGTGAAATCGGTCGCCGGTCACGACTGGTTGCGCACCGCGTATCGCTACGCGCACGCCGTCGACAAGGGTGACGTGCCGCGCGTCGACCACGCCGTCGAGCTCGCGACCATCGATCGCGAGCAAATCTACGTCGTCACGATCTTCGGCAGCGAGATCGAGATCGGGCAGATCGAAGAGGTCGTGTGGCCGTCGCTGCGCGTGCCGTCGCAGACCGGCTTGCCGCTCGTGCCGCAGACGAGCCGGCTCAGCCAGCGCAAGTATCCAACACCGGTCGGCCGCGCGTTCGACTCGACCGTGATGGTCGTCGCCGCCGACCTCGTCAATGGGCGGCTCAAGGCGCGCGGCGGCGGCTCCGGCGTGATCGTCGGCGGCGAAGGCTCGATCCTGACGAACTATCACGTCATCCACGACAAGGACGGCCGCCTCCACGACGTGTTCGTGATCGGCCGGTTCAGCGCGCCCGATCGAGCGCCGCAGCTGCAGTGCGCAGGACGACCGAGCCGCAGCAAGCTGCTGCGCGATTTCGATCTCGCGCTGATCAAGTGCGACATGGATCTCGATGGCCGCTCGTGGGTACCGACGAGCACCGGCGTATGGGCCACGCTGCCCGAAGCGCGGCTCGCCGACATCAAGATCGGCCAGCGGCTCTGGGTGCTCGGCTATCCCGACGTCGGCGGTGGCGGCCTGCGGCTCGACGTCGCGGAGGTCGACGGCTGGACCGGCGAAGACGGCGCGCAGGGCAAAGACTTCATCAAGACGAACGGCTCGATCACGCACGGTAACTCGGGCGGGCCGGTGATCGACGACAACGGCAAGCTCGTCGGGATCGCGGCCGCGTACCGCACGCGCATCACGGCGAGCGGCGGCGTGATCGAGACATCGCAGGTCGGTCTCGTACGACCGCTACAGGCGGCGAGCAACTTGCTCGCATACGCCGCCGCCGGCTGGACCCCGCGCGAAGGCTACACCGACGTCGAGCTGACGCCGACCGCCGTCGAAGCCGCCGCCGAAGGCATTCGCATCTTCACGACGGTGATCGACGACGCGAACGAGCAGCCCGTGCGCGACGCGACGGTGATGGTGCTCAAGGCGGGCGTCAGTACGTCGTCGATCGACATGAACCGCCTCGACGACCAAGCGATCGCGTGGGGCAAGACGAACGCGCAGGGCGAAGTGCGGCTCAAGCAGCTCGTGCCGATTCCCGGTACGTACACCGTGATGGTGGTGGCGCCCGGCTACGAGCCGCTGATCGGCGAGAACGAGCTCAAGCTCGACGACAAGACGCCGTCGAGCTTCGATCCGTGGGGCAAGATCGGCCTGCGCTCGCGCTAGCTTGCGGCACCAGTGCCGGGTCAGCGCGCGGTCGGCTGGTCGGGCAGCTCGAACGCGAAAATGACCACGAACGTGCGGCCCGCGTGCTCGCGGATCGCAACGACGTAATGGACGTGCACGGGAGCGTTCGGGGACGCGATCGAGATCTCGCCCCGGAAGCTGCCGTCGCGGCGGGCACTCGCGACGAGGTCGGCCCAGATGTGCTCGGCGCCGGGGGCGAAATCCCACGCCTTCTTACCGACCACCTGTGCGGCGGGCCTCCCGAACAGCCGCACGGAAGCGGCGTTGATGGCGACGAGCGTGCCGTCGATCTCGCAGATGCCGGCGGGGATCGGCAGGGAGTCGAAGGTAGTCAGCGAGTCAAACACAGCGTCGGCACCACGTGAGGAATCGGTCGGTCTACGCGGCGATCAGTCAATACTCGGGTATTGCTGCCGGTAGCTCAATAGGTTTGCGTAGTTGCACGTCGTTTGTACGGCGTGGTACGGCTCCTCTTCGTTACGATGCCGTCACTGGACCGAACCGCGATCGATCCCGATGCCGATCGCGTGGTCCGCAAGCTCACCCGCGCGGGATACAAGGCGTATCTCGTCGGAGGCTGCGTACGCGATCTCCTCGTCAGTCGCACGCCGAAAGACTTCGACGTCGCGACGAGCGCCACGCCGAACGAGATCAAGGCGACGTTTCGCAACTCTCGGATCATCGGCCGCCGGTTTCGACTCGCGCACGTGTTCTTCGGCTCGAAGATCATCGAGACGTCGACGTTCCGCGCGAACCCGCGCGACGACGATGATCACGATCTCCTGATCCGGCGCGACAACGTGTTCGGCACCGAGACCGAGGACGCGCGTCGTCGCGACTTCACGATCAACGGCCTGTTCTACGACGTCGAGCGCGAAGAAGTGATCGATCACGTTGGCGGGCTCGCGGATCTCGACGCGCGGTTGATCCGCACGATCGGCGATCCCGACATTCGGTTCCAAGAAGATCCGGTGCGCATGCTGCGCGCGGTCAAGTTCGCCGCGCGGCTGTCGTTCGGCTTCGACCCGGCGACGTGGCGCGCGCTGCTGCGCTGGCGCGGCGAGATCAGCAAGTGCGCTCCGCCGCGCCTGCTCGAGGAGATGCACCGTTTGCTCCGCGGCGGCGCTGCACGTCGCTCGTTCGAGCTACTCGTCGAGACCGGCGTGTTGGCGACGCTGTCGCCGTACCTCGCCGGCCTGCTCGAAGGCCAAGGCGCGCCGACCACCGCGCCGCCGATCGCCGACACCGCGCCAAAGCCGACCGTCGCGCGCATCGAGTACGAAGACGAGGATCCCGCCGAGCACGATCCCGACGATCCCGAGGAAGAGGAAGGGTCGCTGCCGATCAACGGCGAACCCGAGGCGGTCGCGTCCACGGAGGAAGAGCTCGACGACGACGAGCGCGAGTGGCATCGCGTTTGGGCCGACGAGCCGCCCGCGCGCCCGGCCCACGCAGTCGCGATCAAGCTGTCGTTTCTGCCCGAGCCCGAGCTCATCAAGCGGCGGACGCTCGCATGGGAAGCACTCGGCCATCTCGATGCTGCTGTGGGCGACGGCCGCGATCCCTCGAACGCGGTCGCGTTCGGCATCTTGCTCGCGCCGTTCATTCCGGCGAGCGAGCTGCGCGGCGGCGAGCTGCACGGCGCGATCAACGAGCTCTCGCACTCGCTGATCGCGCAGCTCCATGTCACGCGCCGCGACAGTGAACGGCTGCGCTACATCTTGATCGCGCAGCGCAAGCTCGCCGCGGCACGCAAGCGCGGCAGCCAAGCCGAGCTCTCGGGGGGGCGCGAGCTGATCGACGACGCGGTTCTGCTCTACGCGCTGCTCGAGCGCGCCGCCGGCAACGAGGGCGCGATGCCCGAACCGATCGCGATGGCGGAAGGGCGCGACGGCGACACCGAGGAAGACGATGATCCGAATCGGCCGCGCAAACGTCGTCGCCGCCGACGCGGTGGACGCCGCAGGCGCGGCGAAGCAACGGCGTGATCTCGAGTGAGGCCCGCACCGCGGTCGAGCAAACCGAATGCCCCGCGTTACCGCTGACCTGATCGCTGACCTCGTCGACGCCGGCTCGCGCGAACACTACGCCGATGCCGCGCTCTACGACTACGAGTACCGGCGCCGGCGTGCCGACATCGCGTTCTACCGCGAGCTCGCGCGCCAGCGGCTCGGCGACGGCGGCCGGATCCTCGAGCTCGGTGCCGGTTCGGGCCGCATGACGATCGCGCTGGCACGTGCCGGGCACGACGTGGTCGCGGTCGACTCGTCGCCGCAGATGCTGGCGCAACTGCGCGCGCGGGTCGCTGCACTACCCAACGTGGTCGCCAAGCGGATCACGGTCGTCGAGGGCGATCTGCGCACGTTCGACGTGGCCCTCGCCGCCCACGGCGTGACGCGCGGCTCTGCGAAGCGTCCGCGCGACGCGAAGCGCCGAAGCGACGTGACGTTCCCGCTCGTGCTCGCCGTGTTCAACGTGCTCGAGCACCTCTATACGCGCGTCGAGGTCGATGCCTGTCTGTCCCGCGTCGCGGCGCATCTCGCGCCCGGTGGCGCGTTCGCATTCGATGTCCAGATGCCGGACCTCGTCTGGCTGTTGCGCGACCCCTGGAAGCGGTGGGCGCGGACGCGGTTCACGGATCCGACGACCGGGCGCGCGATGCTGTATTCGACGAACCACGAATACGATCCCGTCGGCCAAATCGTGCTGATTCGCCTCTACTACGAGCCGCTCGACGGTAAGGGACCTCTCAAGATCGTGAAGCTGTCACAGCGCAAATTCTTCCCGGCCGAGCTCGAGGGACTGATTGCGCACGCCGGGCTGCGGGTCGTCGCGCGCTACGGCGATTTTGGCTGGCGTGCGCTCGACGGCAGCGCCGAGAGCCAGGTCCTCGTCTGTGAGAAAGCGATTTCTCGTCGAGGAAATGCCGTTTCTCGTCGAGGATTTAGCAAGCGTTAGATCTCCGTCGAGGAACAGGTTATCCACAGCTTTTCGTCGTCGAGAATCCCGATCAGTCAGACCCCGGTCCGGATCTCCGTCGAGAAAAATCGAAAAAAAATGATTTTTCGACGAGGTTTTCGGGAGTGTTTGTCAGACGGTTCGTGTAGCGTGCGCGTCACCCAATTATCCCTAGGGAGGGTCTCAAACCATGGGTGAGAAGATCGCGAAGCTCGGAATCAAGCGTGACAACGACATGATGTACTACATCAAGAGTGGCGACGTCTGGGCCACGCCGCGCAAGAAGCCCGGTCAGCCGAAGGGCAAGGCCGCCAAGGTCGCTGCTGCTGGCATCGAGATGGACTACAGCAAGTACCTCTACTACCTCGACGGTGACGGCGACGTCGCCCGCAAGGAGCGCCAGGTCGGTGGCAGCAAGCGGAAGAGCAAGAAGTCTTCCGCGCCGAAGAAGAAGGGCGGCAAGAAGCCCGCGAAGAAGACCGCGAAGAAGAGCGCCAAAAAGGGCGGCGGCAAGAAGGGCAAGCGGAAGTAATCTCCGCTCGCACTTCACTTCGCTACGTTCGACTAGATTAGAACGAAGGGCTCGTTGGGAAACCAACGGGCCCTTCGATGTTTCGGCCGCGCTTGTTAACCACGCCCAGAACGCGGCGGCGCGGCGCGGCCGAGGTATCGCTCGCTTGGGCGCGGCGAGGCTTCGCGATCTCGAAGTAACCCGGCTGGCGGGTCGCCTTCGATCTCGGTGGCGCCGCCGCTAGCACCGGTCGCCTTTCCGGCTGCGCACGTCTTGCGGGTCGCGGAGCACAGCGCACGTCGATCGCGGGAGCACAGCTCACATCGATCGCGCGCTCGGTCGTCTGTGCGTCCGTTCGCTGCAGCGGTTCGGCGCCCGGCGCCGGCCCATGGGCTCAGCGCGCCGACACCCCATCGATAACCCGCACGTCGATGGGCGGCGCTGACCTCGTCGAATGCACGCAGTGGTCGATTCGCATTGCGTGACACGACTTGCGGGCGTGGTTGCGGGGCATACCGCCACACCTTTGGGAAGATTTTGGGGCCTCCCGCGATTCACCTTCGACCGCGCGTTTGCTGTAGCATTTCCAAGAGGTGGTGATGCTTCGCCTGCTTTCTAGAGGGCTGCTCGTGTCGGCCCTTAGCTTGGGTGTTGTCTCCGGCATGGTCCGGCCGGTCTTTGCTGACGACGACGAAGAAGAAGAGGACGACGGCGGCGGCGACGAAGGCGGCGGCGGCGGCGACGACGAAGGCGAAGAAGAAGAAGAAGAAGACAAAGATCAGCCCGCCGTGACCGCGGGCGGTCTGTTCACGATGAAGACGTTTCCGGTGCGCGAGATTTCGCGGCCGCTGACGCTGACCGAGAAGATGCTGCAGGCGCGCGTGTCGCTCGGCACCGATATCAGCGCGAAGGGCGCGTTCAAGACCGGCGGCCTGTCGGTCGAGGCGATCTACGGCCTCAAGGACAACTTCAACCTCATCGGCGGCGTCACGAACGCGTACAACTTCAAACAGTTTTCGGTCTACGCCGGATTCGAGGCGTCGCTCTGGTACGACGTCATCGATTTCCGGCTCGCCGCGAACGTCTATCGCAACGCGCTTCCGGGCTTCGATTTCTTCTGCAAGCCCGTGTCGTCGAACGACATGCTCGACCAGATGATGCCGGTGCAGACGGCCTGCGGCGACCCGATGGCCGAGATCGTGAGCTTGCCAAACGGCGAGTACACCGCCGGCGACACGAAGTTCTCGCTCGATATCGGCTTCCCGTTCCGTTACGCGATCAAGCCCGAGATCGCGATCGTCGCGCTCCAGACGCTGATGAGCATCGACTTCAACAGCGTGTCGGCGGGGCACGTACGCTCGCAGCCGTTCACGTTCACAGATGCTATGGGCCAGAGTGTCACGGTGACCGAGAACGTCCCCGTCGCGAACAAGGCGACGCCGGACCTCAAGCCGTCGATCGGCATCGCAACCAATCCGATCGCACCGCTGTCGGTCGTCATCTTCGCGCAGTTGCGCATTCCCGACTTCGACACCGAGGCCGGCGCGTTCCAGGTCCCGGTCACGGGACGTATCGAGTTCTCACCGAACCAGAAGTTCGACGTCGGCCTCGAGTTCACGCTGCTCAACGTCAAGCCGCCCGAGGGCCAGAGCCCGGTCGACAACCGTTTCCTTTCGCTCTTCGTGCAGTCGAGGTTCGGCAAGTGAAAGTTTGCCCGCGCTGCTTTACGCGGTTCCCTGATGGGGAGCGCTTCTGCCTGCATGACTCCGCCGTCCTCGTCGAAGAAGAGGACATCGCTCGGCTCGGCCACAACATCGGCAACTACCGCCTCGACAAGATCCTGGGTCGCGGCGGCATGGGCACCGTGTACATGGGCGAGCACATCTACATCAAGAAGCCCGTCGCGGTGAAAGTGCTGCACCCGCAGTTCGCGCGCTATCAGGAAGCGATTCACCGGTTCCTCCGCGAGGCGCGCGCAGCGACGTCGATCAATCACCCGAACATCGTCGACGTCACCGACTTCGGCATCCTGCCCGAAGGCCCGGTCTACTTCGTGATGGAGTTTCTCGAGGGCAAGTCGCTCGAGGACTTGATCGAGAAAGAGGGTGCGGTCGAGCTGCACCGCGCGCTCAACGTCGCGAACCAGATCGCGCTCGCGCTCGACGCCGCGCACGCCGTCGGCGTGATCCATCGCGACCTCAAGCCCGACAACATCATGTTGCTCAAGCGGCCCGGTCGCCGCGATCTAGTCCGGATGACTCCGGACCAACAATGGATCACCGAGCGCGAGGAATCGTACGACTTCGTCAAGGTGCTCGACTTCGGCATCGCGAAGGTGCTGATCCAGGACGAGCTCATGGCCGAGACCGTGCAAGGCGCGGTGTTCGGAACTCCCGAGTACATGTCCCCCGAAGCCGCGCGTGGCGAAGATGTCGACCACCGTGCCGACGTCTACTCGCTGGGCGTGATCCTGTTCGACATGCTGTGCGGACGGCCGCCGTTCGAGGCGCCGCAGTCGAGCGAAGTGCTCGCGATGCACATCCACTCGCCCCCGCCGTCGCCGCGGGAGTTCGCGCCCCATCGGGAAATCACCGAGCAAGCCGAGTCCGTGATCCTCAAGGCAATGCAAAAGGATCCGTTGCGCCGCTACCAGAACATGGTCGAGTTCCGGCGCGACCTCGAAGTCTCGTACGGTTCGATTTCGTACCGCCGTCGCGGCGCTCCCGGCCGGCTCGAGCCGCGTGGCATGGAAGCACGCGCGCCCAAGAAGCGACTGACCGAAGAGCTAGACGAGTGGATCACGAACGACCCGTCCGGGATGTCGGTCGAGCAGGCGCGCATGGTCGCCCTGGTCGAGTCGGCAGAGAAAGCGTTCACTCCTACGGGAATGTCGCCCGCCGAAGCGGAGCGGATCGCGAACGCTCTCGATCGCGCGCTTGATGACGACGACTAGCGCGCAGGTTTTTCGCGAAGCGTCTCGTGGTTAACAATGTTTGCAGTCGAGACGTGCTAGTTTGCGGACGACAAAAGGATGTCTGCAAACCAAGCCAACCAATCAGGCCAGATCACTTTGCGCAAAGACGTGAAGTTCAACGGCGTGAAAGTGTTCTCGGCAACAATGGTGGCGGACCGTGATCAGTTGGGCGAGAAGGTGACCGCTTGGATCCAAGCGAATAAGGAGAAGAAGGTCACGGACATCGTCATCACGCAGTCGAGCGACGAAGCCTTCCACTGTATCGCAATCACAGTTTTCTACTGGGAAGACAGGGCCTGAGAAAGCTCAACTTCTCTTCTGGCCCCGCCGTCCTTCCCGAACCGGTCCTGCGCCGCGCGCAGCAAGCGATTTGGGATCTAGACGAGTCTGGCATTGGCCTTCTCGAACACAGTCATCGCGGCAAGGAGTTCGGCCGCGTACTCGAACGCGCCGAATCGCTCGTGCGCGAGGTCGGCGGCATCGGCGATGACTTCGCCGTGCTGTTCATGACCGCGGGAGCGACGCACCACTTCGCGCTCGTTCCGCAGAACTTTCTAGGCGCAGGCGAAACCGCCGACTACTGCCACACCGGCATCTGGTCCGGCAAAGCGATCGAGGACGCCAAGCGCTACGGCACGGTGCATGTCGCATGCAGCGCCGAGGCCGACAACTTCGCGAGCGTGCCGAGCGAACAAACGTGGTCGGCGGCGCCGCGCTACGTGCACTACACGAGCAACGAGACGATCTACGGCACGCAGTGGCCCGC
Source organism: Kofleriaceae bacterium (assembly GCA_036524455.1). Taxonomy (GTDB): domain Bacteria; phylum Myxococcota_A; class Polyangia; order Haliangiales; family Haliangiaceae; genus JABFXX01. Next base: position 8,582 of record DATDCH010000398.1, read on the forward strand.
ACCGCCGAGAGCGCCGGCGTCGCTCGTGTGCGACGCGTCGAGCGACATCTTCTCGAAGCCGCTCGAGCTCGCCGGGCACGGCCTAATTTACGCGGGCGCGCAGAAAAACCTCGGACCGTCGGGCATCTCGCTCGTGATCGCACGTCGCGACTTCATCGCAAGTGGCACGCGCGAGCTTCCCGCGCTCTACCAGTACCGCACGTACGAGGCCGAGCGCTCGATGCACAACACGCCCAACACGTTTGGCATCTGGATGATCGCGGAAGTGTGCGCGTGGATCCAAGAGCAAGGCGGGCTCGCCGCGATGGCCGAGCGCAATCGCCGAAAAGCCGAGCTGCTCTACGACTGCCTCGATCACAGCAAGGCGTGGCGCCCGCACGCGCAGCCCGGCAGCCGCTCGCTCATGAACATCACGTTCCGCGGCGCGACGCCAAAGCTCGAAGAGGAGCTGATCGCGCGCGCCGAAGACCGCGGCATGAGCGGATTACGCGGCCACCGCTCGGTGGGAGGCATGCGCGCGAGCCTGTACAATGCGTTCCCGGAAGACGGCGTGCGCGAGCTCGTCGCTCTCCTTTCCGAGCTCGACAGATGAATTTCCTTACCGAGGCAGGTGAGCGGGCGCTCGAAGATGCGGTCGCCGCGATCGAAGCGGTGTCGTCGGCGGAGGTCGTGCTCGCGATCCGGCCGCGCGCTCGCTACGCGCTCACCCAACACGCGACCGTCGGCCTCACGTCGGCGATCGCGATGCTCGCATTCACGCTGTACAGCCCGATCGAGTTCAGCCTGTGGCACATCCTCGTGCTGCCGATCTTCGCCGGCTTGCTCGGCGCGTTGCTCGTCGAGGCAATTCCGCCGCTGTATCGGTTCCTCGCGCCGCCGTGGCTGCGTCAGGAACACGTGCGCGAGGCCGCATACGCCGCGTTCGTCGAGCGCGCCGTGCACGCGACGCGCGATCGCACCGGCATCCTCATCTACATCGCGGCGCGCGAGCGCATGGTCGAGATCGTCGGCGACCTCGCGGTCAACGGCGAGGTCGGCATCGAGACGCTCGCCGCATGGGCCGGCACGCTCGAAGCCGAGCTGCCGCGTGGCCCCGAAGCGTTCGCGAAGCGACTCACCGAGCTCGCACCCGAGCTCGCGAAGCTGTTGCCGCGCCGCGCCGACGACGTCGACGAGCTCGCGAACACCGTACATATCTTCGGCGCGCCGCCGCGTCACCGCAAGGCAGCGCCGTGAAGTGGGCAGTCGGCATCTGCGTCGTCGTCGCGCTCGGCCTCGTCGCAAGCGTCTCCGACGCGCGGCCCGGCGGCGGCCAGAGCTACTCGGGCGGCGGCAGCTATCGCTCGAGCAGTAGCAGCAGCTATCGCTCGAGCAGCAGCAGCGGCGGCGGTAGCAGCGACCTGTCGACCGGGCAAGGCATCGCGGCGCTGCTCGCGCTCGGTCTGCTCGTCGTCGTCGTGATCGTCGCGAGCGGTGCGTCGCGCGGCGATGCGTGGACCAGCACGCGCGCGCTCAAGGCGGTATCGCCGGGCGGGATCAGGCCGATCGTCGCGAAGGATCCTGCGTTCTCGCGCGTCGGGTTCGAGGACTACGTCTATCAGCTGTATTCGGCCGCGCAGCGCGCGCGCCATGACACGACCGCGCTCAACAAGTTCGCGCCGTACTTCTCGGCGGAGGCGCTCGGGTCGCTCGCGCAGCGCGCGTGGCGCGTCGAGCAGGTCGTGATCGGCAGCCTGCGCATCGTCAATGTCGATACCGACCCGAACACCGGGTACTCGCGATTCGTCGTCGTGATCGAGGCGAACCTTACGCGCACGGGTGGCACCGCGAACGCGGTCGAGCGCTGGATCTTCACGCGCGCGCCGAACGTGACCTCGAAGGAACCACAGGCGACCCGCACGTTCCCGTGCCCGAGCTGCGGCGCACCGTGGGCGGCGGGCAACCAGCTCAATCGCTGCGCGCACTGCAACACCGCGATCGAGATCGGCGCGTTCGACTGGACGGTGTCGCAGATCCACCTCGACGCCGAACAGAACGTCGGCCACACGCTGAAGGGCACCGTCGCCGAGGTCGGCAACGACTTCCCGACCGTCGTCGACGACCGCGCGCAGGTCGAGCTGATGCAGCTGCGCCAGGCCGATCCGAGCGTGACCTGGGAAGCGCTGACGCAGCGGTTGCACATGATCTACGGCCGGCTCAACGACGCTTGGAACGCACAGCAGCTCGCGCCCGTACGCGGCCTCGTCACGTCATCGCTGCTCCAGTATTTGCAGTTCTGGATCGACGAGTACAAGCGCCAGAGCCTTGCCAACAAGCTCGAGCAAGCGAAGGTCACGCACGTGGCGCTCGCAAAGGTCACGCGCGACAAGTTCTACGACGCGATCACCGTGCGGATGTTCGCGGACGGCATCGACTATACCGTCGACAGGATCGGCAGCGTCGTCGGCGGCGCGCGCGAAACCCGCCGCGCGTACACCGAGTACTGGACGTTCATTCGGATGTCCTCGCGCAAGGGCAAGGTGACGACCAGCCCGAGCTGCCCGAACTGCGGCGCGCCGCTCGCGATCAGCGATGCCGGCTCGTGCACGCATTGCAACTCGCACGTCGAAGCCGGCGAATTCGACTGGGTGCTCTCGAAGATCGAGCAGGACGACGTCTACCGCGGCTGAGTCGCCGCGCTGCCCGCGCTGCCCGCGCTACCTGACGCAGCTGCGTCGCGCACGGCCGGCGCACGATAGAGGAGCACGCCATCGACGCGCTTTTCGTCGCTCGGATCGGGAGGCGGTGGCGCCGGCGTCGGCGTCATGCCGAGGTCGGTGAAGATCATCAGGATCAGCACGAGCAGCACGAACGCCGACAGCATGATGGCGACCGGGAACCGCATCTTGCGGTGCCGAGCCGGATGCTTGTTGCGATCGATGATGTCGTCGAGCCGACCCACGCGCGGACTATGGCACGCCGCTCGCCAATCCGCTCTAACAGGCGCGAACCGGCTGCCGCGAACACGACGCTAGTGCGACGCGGCGCGCACCCGCTCGGCGAGCCACGTGTAGCGCTTCTTCGCATCGGCGTTGCGCACCGCGAGCTGGACCGCGCGCTTGGTTCCGACGAGCACGACGAGCTTCTTGCCGCGCGTTACCGCGGTGTAGAGCAGGCTGCGCTGCAGCATCATGAAGTGCTGGGTTGCTAGAGGGATCACAACGGCCGCGTACTCCGAGCCCTGGCTCTTGTGCACGCTGACCGCGTACGCGTGGACGAGCTGGTCGAGCTCGGCGCGCTCGTACGTCGCGCTACGGCCGTCGAAGTCGACGCGTAGCGTGTGACTCTCTCCGTCGATGTTTTCGATCACGCCGATGTCACCGTTGAAGATGTTGCGGTCGTAGTCGTTCTTGAGCTGCATCACCTTGTCGCCTCGGCGAAACGCGCGCTCGCCGCGTACGACCTCGGTCCCGCCGCCGCTCGGGTTGAGCTTGTCCTGCAGCGCCTTGTTCAGCGCGGCCGTGCCGAGCTCGCCGCGGTGCATTGGCGTCAGCACCTGGACGTCGGTGATCGCGTCGAAGCCGAACCGGGCCGGGATGCGCTCGGAGACGAGCTCGACGATCGTCGCGCGCGCCGCATCGGGCTCGTCGCGCGAGATGAAGTAGAAATCGCTCGTGTTCGAGCCGCCCGTGTCGAGCTCCGGCACCTCGCCGCGATTGATCGCGTGGGCCGACACCACGATCTTGCTCGCGGCCGCCTGACGAAAAATCTCGGTCAACCGGATCACCGTCGCCGCCCCGGAATCGATCACATCCGCGAGCACTGCACCCGGGCCGACCGACGGCAGCTGATCGATATCGCCGACCAGCACGAGCTGCGCGCCCGGTCGCAGCGAACCGAGCACGGCGCGGAACAGCAGCGCGTCGACCATCGAAGCCTCGTCGACGACGAGCACATCGGCGTCGAGCGGGTTCTCGCGCGTGCGCTGAAACCCTCCCTCGTGCGGCTGGAACTCGAGCAGGCGATGGATCGTCATCGCCTCGGCCGCGGTCGCTTCGCTGAGTCGTTTCGCCGCGCGCCCGGTCGGCGCCGCGAGTGAGACGCGCCGGCTGCCGATCCGCGCGAGGTGCACGATCGCCTTCACGATCGTGGTCTTGCCGACACCGGGGCCACCGGTGATCACGACGCAGCGATCGCGGAGCGCCGCCTCGACCGCCTGCCGCTGCTGGTTCGCGAGCTCGAGCCCGGTCACCGATTCGAATGCGTGGATCGCCGCGCCGATGTCGAGCGGAAAGCTCCGCGCCGGCGACGACGCGAGCTCGGCGAGCAGCGCCGCACTCTCGGTCTCTGCCGCGTGCAGCTCGGGCAATGCGGTGCACGGGCCGCGGTTGCCGAGCACCTCGCGCACGACGAGCTTGCGCGCTTCGAGTGCGCCGAGGCGCGGCGGCAGCTTCGCGGCATCGATCTGCAGCAGCTCCGCGGCCGCGGCGAGCACTTCGTCGTCGGGCAGATGCAGGTGCCCGTCCTCGACGCTGGTCTCGAGCGCGTGGAGTAACCCCGCCTCGAGCCGCTCGTCGGCGTCGCGCGCGATGCCGAGCTTCTCGGCGATCGAATCCGCGGTGCGAAAGCCGATGCCCCACACTTCATGCGCGAGCCGATATGGATTCGCGCGCACGACGTTGATCGCGTCCCTGCCGTACTTGCGCACGATGCGCGCGGCCTGCGCCATCGTCACGCCGTGGCCTTGCAGGAACACCATCACTTCTTGCACGTGGCGCTGGGACGCGACCGCATCCGCGAGCTGCTTCGCGCGTGCGTTGCCGATGCCGACCACTTCGGTCAACCGATGCGGCTGCTTGTCGATGATCTCGAGCGTGTCCTTGCCGAACTTCTCGACGATGCGCTTCGCGATGCTCGGCCCGATGCCGTGGATCAATCCCGAGCCCAAAAACCGCTCGATGCCGATCACGGTCTTCGGCGTGCGCGGATGCGCGAACGACACCTTGAACTGGCGCCCGTACTTCTTGTCGTTTACCCACTGGCCGACCACGGTGATCGGCATCCCTTCATTGATCTCGACGAGCTTGCCGACGATCGTGATCGGCTCGCCTTTGTCGGTCGTGAAGCGAGCGACGGTGTAGTACTCATCGCCTCGAAACGTGATCCGTTCGAGCGTCCCGTCGAGCGTCACTTCGGGCTCGCCTGCCACCCTCGCATACTAGCTCTGCGGTACGATCGTGACGATGCGCTGCCTCGCCGCTTTCGCGCTCCTCGCGGGTTGCACCGGCGGCATCGATTACCCCCACTTCCCCGCTGCACTCGAAGACGCGCGCTGCGCCTACTACGTGCGGTGCGGTGTCGCCGCGGGCGCCGCCGAATGCCAGGCGTACTACGACCGCATCTCGATCGCCAACCGCTCGACCGAAACCGCCGTCGACATGAGCATCATCATCTACGACGGCGGGATCGCGCAGCGCTGCCTCGATGCCTACGCGGCGTTGTCGTGCGACGTGACCGAGCTCACCGGCGACGAGCTCTCGATCTGTAGCGACGTACTGACCGGTACGCTAGCGGTCGGCGATACGTGCGCGTTCGATCGCGAGTGCGCGTCGAACAACTGCAGCGCGCCGGCTTGCCCGACCTCGTGTTGCAGCGGCACGTGCGAGCCAGCGGTCGCGTTGCCGTCGGTCGGTCAACCGTGCACCGCGCTGTGCGAGGGCGATGCGTTCTGCGGCCTCGATCAGATCTGCCACGCGTCGCTGCCGGCGGGCGCGGCGTGCAACGCCGAACCGTGCGCGTACGGGCTCTATTGCGCGGGCCGGACCGGGACGATGGCCGGCACGTGCAGGCCGCTGCCGCACCTCGGCCAAGCGTGCGAGAACGCCTGCGCGGAGATCGGTGCGACCTGCTACGCCGGCACGTGCGTCGAGCTCGCGCTCCTCGATGACCCGTGCACGTCGAACGCGCAGTGCTCGATGTTCTACGAGTGCAGCAGCATGCAGTGCGCGCTGTTTCCGACGCTCGGCATGCCGTGCACGACGACGTGCTACGAGGCCTCGTACTGCGACGGCACGACATGCGTCGCACAGAAGCCGACCGGCTCGACGTGCGTGCGCAACGACGAGTGCGCGTCGCACTATTGCGCGAACAGCGCCTGCGCCGACCCGCCGGTCTGCTTCTAACGCTTGCTGGATGGGTTCGCGGTCTTCGGCTGCGTGCCGTCGACGTATTCGACCGCGTTCTTACAAGACAGGCTCTCGAACGCCATCAGCGAGTCGCGATCGGAAAACACGCCCGGGCACTCGGCCTCGCAGCGCGTGCGATCGGCTTCGAGCTGACCAGGCTTGCACTCGACGTAGTGAGCGCATGCGCCGCTGCACGTTCCCGTGAGCTTCGGTCCGCCGACGAGATGCTTCACGATGCAGCTCGTCATCAGGATCATCATGGCAGCGGCAAACAGCCCGCGAATCATGCACGTCCTCCATGGCGTCCCGCTCCGTCATTGAAGCGGCGCGCGCCTTCTACTGCTTCGGCGAGTGCGCGAGAACCGAGCTCGAGCTCTTTGGCGAGCGCGGCCTCGAGATCGAGATCGTGTTGCAGATATGCGCTCATCCGATCGGCGCGCAGCGCGGCTTGTGGGAGCTCGCACAATTCGCGCGCGAGCTGCTCCGCCGCGATGCGCGCTTCGCCTTTCGGCACGACGCGATTGACGAGCCCGAACGCGAGCGCTTCTTCCATGCGCACGCCGCGACCGGTGAGGATGAGATCGAGCGCGCGCGACAGGCCGATCAAGCGTGGCAAGCGGATCGTCCCGCCGTCGATCAACGGCACGCCGAACCGGCGGCAAAACACGCCGAGCACGGCGTCCTCTTCGGCGACGCGCAGGTCGCACCACAGCGCGAGCTCGAGGCCGCCCGCGACCGCGTGGCCCGCGATCGCCGCGATCACCGGCTTGGACAGCAACATCCGCGACGGACCCATCGGGCCGTCCCCGTCGGGCGCGACGCGATTGGGTGTGCCGGCGGCGAGTGCCTTGAGGTCAGCGCCTGCGCAGAACGTGCCGTGATCGCCCCACAGCACGCCGACGCGCGCGTTGTCGTCGGCGTCGAAGGCGCGGAATGCGTCGGCGAGTGCCTGCGCGGTGTCGCGGTCGACGGCGTTCTTGGCGGCGGCACGATCGAGGATGACGGTCGTCACCGGGCCAGACCGTTCGACGCGGACCATCCAGCGACTGTAGCATCGGGCCCATGAAACGCATCGCGGTCCTGACGAGCGGTGGTGATGCACCTGGCATGAATGCCGCGATCCGTGCGGCAACTCTCATCGGCCGCGCGGCGGGCGCGGACCTCGTTGGCGTCGAGCGCGGGTACCGTGGATTACTCGAAGATGCCTTCGTGCCGCTCGGTCCCGGCGACGTGGGCGGCATCCTACGTGAAGGTGGCACCATCCTTGGCTCGGCGCGTTGCAAGGAGTTCCATCAGCGCGAAGTCCGCGACCGCGCGAGGGAGGTACTCGCGAAACGTGAGGTCGATGGCCTGATTGTCATCGGCGGCAACGGCTCGCTGACCGGCGCACTGCACCTTGCGGACCCGGCCGAAATCGGCGCCGGGCGGCCGCTCAAGATCGCCGGCGTGCCGGCCTCGATCGACAACGACCTCGGGCTCACCGGGATGTCGATCGGCGTCGACACGGCGATGAACACCATCGTCGAGGCGTGCGACAAGATCGCCGATACGGCGACCGCACATGACCGCACGTTCATCATCGAGGTGATGGGCCGCGACTGCGGCTATCTGGCGATGACGAGCGCGATCGCCGTCGGCGCCGACCTCGCGCTGTTTCCGGAGGCGGGCAAGTCCGAGCAAGCGATCATCGATCAGGTCGTCGAGATCGTGCTCGCGATCCGCAATCGCCAGCAGCGGCGGCCGCGCCGCGTGATCATCATCAAAGCGGAAGGCGTACAGGTGCAGGTCGAGAAGCTCAAGACCGAAGTCGACGCGAGGCTGCGCGAGCGCCAGCCAGGCGTCGAGCCGAGCTCGATCGAGACCCGCGTGACCGTGCTCGGTCACGTCGTGCGCGGCGGTCGGCCGAGCGCGTTCGACCGCCTGCTCGGCAGCCGGCTCGGCAATGTGGCGGTCCGCGCTCTGCTCGGCAACATCACGCACAAGATGGCGGCGTGGATGCCGGCGGTCGAGCTACCCGAGGAAATCGGCGCGCGTTCGCCGTTCGACCCCAAGTGCTGGCTCATCGACCTCGGCGCCGTGCTCGCTGAGACTGAAAATTTATTGAAGGGGCGGAGTCCGCTGACTCGGTGGAGAGCCGGCGCATTCGAAGAGATCGAGGACGCGCTGCTGTTATAGTCGCGTACCTTGCCGACTGAAGCGGAGCTGATGGGTCAGATCGCGGCGCTCGAAGCGGAGCTGCGCACACGCCGCGAACAGGCCGACACCACCTCCTCGATCCTCGAGCTCGTGATGCGGCAGATGCCCGCGATCTACTGGATCGTCGATCGCGACCTTCGGCTACTTCGCACCGGCGGCGCGGTGCAGCAGATCCTCGGCTACGACCAAAGCACGTACGTCGGCCGCACGCTCTACGATGTGGTCGCGGACTCACCGGGGTCCGCAGACACGATCGGCAAACACCAGCGCGCATGTGGGGGCGAGACGCTCCAGTACGAAACCGAATATCGCGCGAAGGTGCTCGCAACGGTACTCGGTCCGTATCGCAACGCAGCAGGTGAGATCATCGGCGCCGTCGGTACGTGCTTGGACGTCACTACGTGGCGTGCACTCGAACGCCGCATGGTCGACGCGCAACGCGCGGAAAGCCTCGGCGTGCTCGCCGGCGGGCTCGCGCATGACTTCAACAACCTGCTCGTCGCCGTGCTCGGCAACGCAGACCTCGCGCTGCGCGAGATCGCGGAAGGCAAGACCGCGCGCGCGATGCTCGAGAGCATCCGGATCGCCGGCCTGCGCGCCGCGGAGCTCACCGATCAGCTGCTCGCGTACGCGGGGCGGGGTGGCGCCGGCACCACGCGCGTCGAGCCTGCGCTTGTCGTCGAGGAACTGCTGCGCATTATCGCACCGAGCATTCCGGATGAAGTGCGCATCAGCGTCGAGATCCCCGCCAAGCTCGCACTGCGCGGCGATCCAGCGCAGCTGCGTCAGGTCCTGTTGAATCTGATCAACAACGCACGTGATGCGTTGACCGGGCGCGGCGGCGAGATCACGGTGCGCGCAGGTGCCGATCGTCTGACCGGCGAGCCGCATCCGCACGACGTGCTCAGCGCACCCGCGGGCTCGTACGTCGTGCTCGAAGTCGAGGACGACGGTCCCGGCATGGACGACGAGACGCGCCGTCACGTGTTCGAACCGTTCTTCACCACGAAGCAGCGCGGGCACGGCCTCGGCCTCGCCGCGGTGCTCGGTATCGTGCGCGCACACGGCGGTGGCATCCGCGTGATCTCGTCAACCGGCACCGGCGCGAAGTTCCAGGTGCTGTGGCCCGCGGCGGTCACCGCGCCGACCCGCGCGGTATCGCAACCGCCCGCGAGCGCACGCACCGTGCTCGTCATCGATGACGAGGCTCTGGTGCGCGATGTCGTGGCGCGCATGGTCGAGGATCTCGGCTACGCGGCGGTGACCGCTGCCGATGGCAAGACCGGGCTCGAGCTGGTCGATCGGCAGTCGGTCGACGCCGTGCTCGTCGACCTCACGATGCCCCAGATGAGTGGGGCCGACGTAGTGGCGGCCATCCGCGAACGCCGCCCCGGCCTGCCCGTCGTGGTGTGCTCTGGGTACGACCGCGACGGCCGCGGGCCGATTCAGGCGGACGCTTATTTACCCAAGCCGTTTCGAATCGACGCGCTAGAGCGCACCCTGGCGAAACTCCTGCCATTACGAAGTGTGTAGGGGGCTTCGGGAGCGGCGCGTCACCGCTATTCTGTGGGGGTGTCCGAAGCGCCTGCCACCATCAAGGTCCTACTGGTCGAAGACGATGTGCGGCTGGCCCAGCTGACCACGCGTTATCTGGAGGGTCACGGCGTGGTCGTCACGAATGCCAGTGATGGCATCGAAGGTCAGGCCGAGGCGCTGCGCCGCCAGTACGATTGTGTCGTGCTCGACCTCATGTTGCCGGGACGCGACGGCATCGAGGTGTGCCGGCAACTGCGCGCGCGCATCGACGTGCCGATCATCATGGTGACCGCGCGCGGCGAGGAACAAGACCGCGTGCTCGGCCTCGAGGTCGGTGCGGATGACTACGTGACGAAGCCGTTCTCGCCGCGCGAATTACTCGCCCGCATCAAAGCGAACGTGCGGCGCGTGCGCGGCCAATCCGGCCCGGCGCAAGAAACGATCGTTGTCGGCGGGCTCTCGCTCGATCCGGCGAACATGACGGTGACGCTCGATGGCAACCCGGTCGAGGTCACCGCGTACGAGTTCTCGATCCTGCGCGCGCTCGCGCAGCGGCCGGGCAAGGTGTTGTCGCGCGAGCAGCTGCTCGACCTCGCGAAGGGCTCGGCGGATCTCAGCTTCGACCGCTCGATCGATGTCCACGTGTCACGCCTGCGGGCAAAGCTCGGCGACGACAGCCGCAACCCGAAGATCTTGAAGACCGTACGCGGCGTCGGTTACCTGCTCGCCGGCGGGGGCCATGAGTAAACGTCGGCTCGCGCTGCGCCTATATGCACTGACCGCCGCGATCTCGATCGCGGTCATGGTCGCGCTGTTGGTCTTGCCACGGTTCGTCGGTAGCCCGCGCTACCTCGAGCCGCAGGCAGCGCTCGTCCAGAATATGGTCGACCGCCTGTCGATGCGCGAACCAGCGCAGCTCGTCGAGCGCATGGAGCGCATCGGCAAACGCTTGCGCGGCAAGCTCACGCTCTATGACACGCAGGGCAACGTGATCCGCTCGACGAAGGAGACGCTGCGCGCTGCGACGAAGAAGGAGCTCGCGACGCTCGAGACCGAGAAGTGGGCGCTCGACTGGCGCCGCATCGTCGTGCGCAGCGACGACGGCACGATGATCGGCGTCTACGTGCCGAACTCGCCCGGTTTCCCGTGGAGCTTCGTGCTGCCGCTCGGCGCCGGCGTCCTGCTCGTCGTGTTCATGGCGACGCTGTGGTTCTCGCGCCTGCTCGTCAAGCCACTCGATTCACTCGCCACCGCCGCGCGGCGGTTCGGCGAAGGCGACATCGAAGCCCGCGTTCGCATGCATCGCGAAGACGAGCTCGGCGACGTCGGCCGCGCATTCGACCAGATGGCGGAGCGCACGTCGGCGATGATCTCGGCGCAGCGCCAGCTGATGGCCGACGTCTCGCACGAGCTGCGCACGCCGCTCGCACGGATTCGCGTCGCGCTCGAGCTCGCAGCTGAAGATCCGGCCGCCGCAAAGGACGTGCTCGCCGACGTCGGCACTGACCTCGACGAAATCGATCAGCTGATCGAGGACATCCTGACCACGGCGCGGCTCGATGCCGAGCACGCCGCGGTCAAGCGCGAGCCGATCAGTGTCGGCGAGCTCGCCGATCGCGCGGCGTATCGCTTCACCTCGCGTCATCCGAACCGCACGCTCGACAAAACCGTCGACGACAGCGAGCACGCGATCGATTGCGATCCGGTGCTGCTGCGTCGCGCGCTCGATAACCTACTCGACAATGCGGCGAAATATTCCGAGGTCAGCCAACCGGTGAAATTCACCGTCCATCCCAATGGTGAATCGATCGACTTCGAGATCGTCGATCGTGGTGTCGGTATGAATGCCGACGAGCTCGCAAGCGCAGGCACGCCGTTCTGGCGCGCCGACGGCAGCCGCGATCGCAAGACAGGCGGCGTCGGGCTCGGACTCGCACTCGCTCGCCGGATCGCACGCGCGCACGGCGGCGACGTATCACTCGATTCCGCCCCAGGCAGAGGCACCACAGCATGCTTGAGAATTCCATTATCGGAGCGTCCATCGTGAACATCAGAAAGTGGATCCCTCGCCTCCTCGTGCTCGCAGTTCTCGGAGCGGGCGTGGCGTTCCTCGTCATCAAGAAGCCGTGGGCGAAAGCGGACAAGCCGATCACGTTCAGCACGGTGCAAGTCGGTAAGGGCTCGATCGCGGCGCAGGTCACCGCGAACGGCACGCTGTCGGCGGTCGGCACGGTGATGGTCGGCGCGCAGGTGTCGGGCCGCGTCGTCGAGCTGAACGCGGACTTCAACAGCAAGGTCAAGAAGGGCCAGGTCATCGCGAAGCTCGACGAGAGCGTGCTCAAGGCGCAGATCGAACAGTCGCAGGCGAGCTACGACCTCGCGGTCGCGAACTTGAACCGCTCGAAAGTCACGGCGGCGAACGCGAAGCGCCAATACGAGCGCCAGAAGTCGCTGCAAGAGCAACAGCTCGTCGCCGGCGCGACGGTCGATCAATTCCAGGTCGAGTACGACACCGCGCAGGTCCAGATCAGCGCGTCGCAAGCCGAGGTCAGCCGCGCAGCTGCATCGCTCAAGCAGGCGCGCACGAACCTCAACTACGCGACGATCTACTCGCCCGTCGACGGCGTCGTGCTGTCGCGTGCGGTCGAGCTCGGCCAGACGGTCGCGTCATCGCTGCAGGCGCCGACGCTGTTCACGATCGCCGAAGATCTCGCGCGCATGCAGATCGACACCGCGGTTGCGGAAGGCGATGTCGGCTCGCTCAAGGAAGGCATCAAGGCGACGTTCACGGTCGACGCGTTCCCCGGCAAGACGTTCGAAGGTGTCGTGCGCCAGGTGCGCAACGCGCCGACCACGAACCAGGGCGTCGTCACGTACGACGCGGTGATCGACGTCGACAACAAGGACCTCGGACTGCGCCCAGGCATGACCGCGAACGTGACGTTCGTGCTCGAGAAGGTCGAGAACGCGGTGAAGATTCCGAACGCGGCGCTGCGCTTCAAGCCGTCGCGCGATCAGATGCTCGTGATCTACGAGAAGTTTGGCGGTGGGCCGCGGGGTCGTAACGGCAGTGGCGGCAGCGGCAGCGGCGGTGGTCGTGGCCGGCGCGAGCGTGGCTCCGGCGCGGGCTCGGGCGGCGGTGGTGCAACCGACGGCAGCAGCGAACGCCCGCGCGCGGCCGATGCGATGACCGGTGCGTCGGGTGGCGGGATGCGCGCGCAGGGTGATCGCAAACCGCTGTGGAAGCTCGTCGACGGCAAGCCGAAGATGACGTTCGTCAAGCTCGGCCTGACCGACGGTTCGTCGACGCAGTTGGTCGAAGGCGACATTCAACCTGGCGATCAGTTGATCACGGAGATCCAGGGCCTGCCGACGCAGAACCGCCGCCCGATGGGAGCGTTCTGATGTTGATCGAGATGCGCAGCATCGAGCGCACGTACATCATGGGCGACAACGAAGTGCGCGCCCTGCGTGGCGTCGATCTGCGGATCGATAAGGGCGACTCGCTCGCGATCATGGGGACGTCGGGCTCGGGCAAGTCGACCCTGATGAACATCATGGGCTGTCTCGATCAGCCCACGAAGGGTCAGTACTTCCTCAACGGCAAGGACGTGTCGCGGCTGTCGCGCGCGCAGCTCGCCGACGTGCGCGGGCGGATGATCGGCTTCGTGTTCCAGAGCTTCAATCTGCTGTCGCGTACCACCGCGCTCGAGAACGTCGAGATGCCGCTCATGTACCAGGGCATCTCGGCGAAGCAGCGCCACAAGGCCGCCCAGGAAGCGCTCGAACGTGTCGGCCTCCACGACCGCGGCGATCACCATCCCAATCAACTGTCGGGTGGCCAGCAGCAGCGCGTCGCGATCGCGCGAGCGCTCGTCGGTAACGCGCCGATCATCATGGCCGACGAGCCGACCGGCAACCTCGACACCACGACGTCGCACGAGGTGATGCAGATCCTGCAAGGCCTCGGC
>DATDCH010000399.1:0-2887 GCA_036524455.1 Kofleriaceae bacterium
GAGCTCGTGTTGACCAAGCGCGCGATCCTCGAGATCGCGCTCGACGCAGGGTTCGCGAGCCACGAGGTGTTCACGCGCGCGTTCTTGCGCCGGTTCGGCATGTCGCCGCGATCGTATCGCGCGCGCGGACTCGCCGGCGCCGGCACGCGGATCGCGCGGACCCACGCGGCGGTCGTGCGCGCGGCAGGACCGTGCATCGGGCTGCACTACCTCAGCCAACCCAGGAGACCCACCATGTCCGTCACGATCACGCAGAAGCAGCTCGAGCCCGCCATCGCCCTCGTCATCAAGCGCAAGACGTCCCAAGACGAGATCGCGAAGACGCTTGGCGAATGCCTCCCCACGGTGTTTGCGTTCGCGCAGCAGCACGGCGTTCCGTTCGCGGGTCCTCCGTTCACGCGCTACGTCGAGATGGGACGCGGCCTGTGGACGATCGAGGCCGGCTTGACGATCGCCACGCCGCACCCAGGCGAAGGCGACATCGTGGCGACCGAGCTGCCCGGCGGCAAGGCGGTGGTCGCGATCCACAAAGGCTCGTACGAATCGCTCGGCGAGACACACGCCGCGATCGAGCGCTATCTCGACGAGCACAAGCTCACCGCCGGTGCGCCGTGGGAAACGTACCTGACCGATCCGGCGACGACGCCGAACCCGGCGGAGTGGCAGACCGAAGTCGTCTATCCACTGACGCGCTGACTACGTCGTCGTCGCGCGACGAGCGGCGCGCGGCACGAGCTGCTGCAAGTGCCACGCTTGGATGTGAGCGCGGCGTTGCGCGTCCTCGCGCGCGCGCGTCGTTGCCATCGCGACGAAGCCGACCACGCACGCGAGCGCGGCTTGACCGAGCGCGAGTGACACCACGTCGAGGTTGCGCACGGTATCGAGGATCGTGCCCTTCGAGAGCAGGCCGTGCGGGGTCATGGTCCACGTGCGATCGATGAGACCCACGGACTCGAGCACGATCGGCGTCATCAGCGCGATCACGATCCAGCCGAACAGCAACCAGGGTCGCCGCGCGAGTTGCGAGCGTGCCGATAACGCGAGCGTCTGCCCGCACACGAGACCGACGGTGAGCACGAACGAGCTCGTCAAGCGCGCGAACGTGTACGCGAGCACGAAGTTGCCGACCATCAATACCCACATCGGTGTGCGGCCGGTCTTGCCGTTCTGCCAGGAGATCAGTGCCATCACGGTCGCAGCGCCGTAGAGCGCGATCAGGTCGACCCAGTTCCGAATGTCCTGAACGAACAGGAACATCGGCAGGAACAAATAGATCGAGAGAAACGCCCACATCGCGTTACGGCCGCGCTGGCGATTGAGCGCGAGCTCTTCATCCTCGAGTGACTTCTCGAGCTCGGCCGGCAGCTTCGCCGGCGGTTCGAGGATCATCTGCGTGACGAGCTTCGCGGCATCGGCCGACTCGGGATCGAGAGCGAGCGCGCGGCTCGCCGCCTGCCCTGCCTCGCTGCGCCGCGCCGGATCAGCAAGTGCTGCACGTGCGATCGCGAGCTGCTCGGCGGCGATGGCACGGCGATGCTCGAGATCGCGATCGCCATCGAGGTAACGCTGCACGCGCTCGGCGAGCTCGCGTGCGGTCGGTCGGTTCGCGGGATCCTCGGCAAGCGCCTCGACGCACACCTGGTCGAGCTCGGGCGCGATCGCGCGCTCGGGTCGACGCCGCGCCGGTGAATCACCGGGCCGCGCGAGCGTGCTCGTGATCGCTTCGCGCCCCGACGGATGAAGCGGTTCCGCCGCCAGGATCTCGAACAGGATCGCGCCGAGCGAGAACACGTCGGCGGCGGGCGTGACGTCGTCGCCCTTCATCTGTTCGGGCGCCATGTAGCCGGGCGTGCCGAGCAGCGCGCCGGTCTGCGTGCCGACCTCGGCCTCGGGAGACAACGTGTCGACCGCGGTCAGGATCGTCGACGTGCGGCGCTGACCCGACACGCGCGCGACGCCCCAGTCGATCACGTAGACGTCGTTGTAGTTACCGAGCATCACGTTGGCCGGCTTGAGATCGCGGTGCACGATGCCGCGTTCGTGCGCGAGCTGGATCGCGAAGCACACGTCGGCGAACGCGCGCAGCAGCGGCTGGATCGGCCTGCGTTCGGTGAGCGCGTCGTGCAGCGTCGTGCCGACAAGTCGCTTCATCGTGAAGTACGGATTGCCGGCGGCGTCGGTGCCGAGCTCGTGCACCGGCACGATTGCCGGATGATCGAGGACCGCTTGCACCTTCGCCTCGCGGATGAACCGCTTGATCATCTCTGCGGTCGGCTGTGCCGCGCGCATTCGTTTGAGCGCGACCTCGCGACCGATCTGCACGTCGAGTGCGGTGACGACCTCGCCCATACCACCGCGGCCGATCACGTCGCCGAGCTGATAGCCCGGCAAGTCTTGCAACAGCACTGGCGCCGACGCATCCGCCGCCGGCTGCGTCACCATGTCCTCGGGGCTGAGCGTCGGCTCGTCCCCGTTGCTCGGCTTCATACACCTATCGTACGTCAGGTCGAGAACACCCCACCCTTGGGCAGCAGGTGGTCGAGGTGCCAGGCTTGAACGGTGAGTTGCCGAAACGCGGTGCGTCGATCGCGCGCAAGCGCGTGCGCAAATCGCGCGACCGCGAGCATCAGCACGAGGTTCACGAGCACCAGCGCGAGTACGTCGATGCGGCCACCGGCGGCGACGATCGCCGAGCGCAGCACGTAGTAGCCGTCTTTGACGACCGTCGTCGGTGCGATCAGGCCTGCCCACTCGAGCAGCGATGGCGTGAGCGCCAGCAGCGCGGTCCACACGTATAGCGCCCACGGCCGATCATTGACCCACGGGATGTTGCAGACGGCGATGACCATGCCGCACATCAGCACGGGCACGAGCACGAACGGACCCG
>DATDCH010000400.1:0-11169 GCA_036524455.1 Kofleriaceae bacterium
TCATCGAGCACGAGCCCCGCATTCATGATCGCCGATAGCGTCGCGAGCCGCGGTCCGCGCAGCCCGGGTCGGTTGTAGAGCTCACCGCCGATGCCGGCGACCAGGCGCTCCTTGTCGCGCTCGGCTTCGAGGCACGAATAGGTCGCCAGGCCGGCGAGATAGCCTTGCGGCGTGCCGAGCACGACGGCGAGCGAGTCGAAGGTCCAGTTGTCTGGATCCGACCCGACGAGCTTGCTGGCCGGAATCGCCGACACCGCCTGCTTCCACGCGTCGCGCACCTTGTCCGCACAGCCGTCGAGCGCCTTCTTCGAGCGCGACTCGCGCGCGTCTTCCATCGCGAGCGCGAGCTCGACGAGCGGCTTGTGCTGCTTGTGGATGTCGTCCCACTCGCCGCGCGTCCGCTCCGCGATGTCGAACATCTTCGCGTACGCCGGATCTTTGTCGCGCCACTTCTTCACGCGCGCGTGATACGTGGCGAGCTTGCCGTCGAGCTGCGACAGCAGTACGCGGATCTTCATCTTGTCAGCGCCGGCGCGATTCTCGGCGCGCACCTCGTCGAGCAGCTTCGCGCGATCGAGTCGCTTGATATCGCCGTCGCACATCGCGAGCCGGACCGGATTGTCGGACTCGGTGCACTTCAGCACGTATGCGAGGCGGCCGATCTCCGACAGCTTGGGGCCGAGCGCGTCGACGAAGTAGACGGCGTCGCCGTAGAGGCTGTCGTTGACGCTGTTTGGAATCCCGTTCGTGATGCCAATGAACTGTTCGAACCGGTTCAGCTGCGAGTACGTGTGGCGCTGCTTGTCAGACAAGAACGCGCTCGAGAAGTACTCGTTGAACCCGGCATGGGTCGTCGCCCAGTCGGCGGCGTCGGCCCAATCCGCCTCGGTCATCTTGAATTGCTTGCCCCACGCCTGACGCGCCGCTTCGATGTCGGCCGCGCGCTTCGCCGAATTCGCATCGGGCTGACACGTGTGCACCACGATCGCGAATAGCGCCTTGCTCCAGTCCTTGTCGAATACGAAGTCGACGTTCAACCGCCCCTGAAACTCGCCCCCGACGTTGCACCAGGGTGGCGGCGCAGCAGCCGCCTCGTTCACAAACGCTGTCGTGATGATTGCTCCTAGCAGTACCGTTCGCATCTCGAGCCTCCTTGAGACGCGCCTATCGGCGGCTTGCGGCGGCGGATGCGTAGAAAAGCGAGAGCGGCCCACATGGGCCGCCCGGTGCAGTCGTTTCGCGGAGCTAGCTCCTTAGAAGACTTGCTTGCGCTTGCTGCTCGACAAGATGCCGAGTTGCTCGCGGTACTTCGCGACGGTGCGGCGCGCGATATCGATGCCGCCCTTCTTGAGCAGCTCGACGATCTTCTGGTCCGAGTGCGGGCGCTTGGGGTCCTCGGCGCCGACCAGCTCTTTGATCTTCGACTTCACGGCCTGCGACGCGAGGTCCTCGCCGTTCGTGCGCGAGATACCGGAGTTGAAGAAGAACTTCAGCTCGAAGATGCCTTGCGGCGTGTGCACGTACTTCGAGGTCGTCACGCGCGACACCGTTGACTCGTGCATGCCGATGTCCTCGGCGACGTCGCGCAAGATGAGCGGCTTGAGGTGCGCGATGCCCTTGTCGAAGAACTCGCGCTGGAACTTCAAGATCGATTCGGTGACCTTGATGATCGTACGCTGGCGCTGCTGGATCGAACGGATCAGTCACTGCGCCGAGCGCAGCTTGTCCTGTACGTAATCCTTCGACGCGTTGGAGTTGCCCATCGCGTTCTTGTAGAAGCCGCTGATCTTCAGTTTCGGCAGACCGTCGTCGTTTGGCACGACGAAGTACTTGTCGCCGACCTTGTGGATGTAGACGTCGGGCGTGACGTAATGGGGGTCATCGCTCGAGTACTGGCGGCCCGGCCGCGGGTCGAAATCCATGATGACCTTCGCGGCCTCGTAGATCTCTTCGAGCGGCTGTTTCAGGTCGCGGGCGATCGCCTGGTAGTTCTTCTTTTCGAGGTTGCCGAGGTGGCTCTTGATCATCTTGACGACGAGGTCGTCGTCCTGACCGCACGCCATCGCCTGAATCAGCATGCACTCGGCGAGGCTGCGCGCTCCGATGCCAGTCGGATCGAACGTCTGGATCGTCTCGAGCACCTCTTCACACAGGTTGTGTTCGACGCCGAGATCCGCGGCGAGCTCGCCGAGCGGTGGATCCTTGAAGTAACCGTCGGCGTCGATGTTGCCGAGGATGGTCATCCCGATCTCGAGCTTCTCGGGCGATAGCGGGGGGTTCGCCATCTTGAGCTGCCACGCGAGGTGGTCGTGCAGACTCGGCGGCTTGGACAGCGTCGCTTCGAGCGACGGCAGCTCCTCGCCATCGCCGCGGAACGCCGGCATCGGCGGCGCCATCGAGTAGTTGTCGAGGTAGTTCTCCCAGTCGATTTCGGACACTGCCGCGGCATCGCCCTTGACCTCGGTCTGGGCGACACCGTCGACAACGGAGCCTTCGATCGGGGTCTCGGTCGAGCCAGCACCCTCGAGCTGGTGGAGTTGCTGCTCGTCCCCGCCCATCTCGTCTCGTTCGCGGCTCCGCTCGTTATCGAGGTCGAGCTCGTCGTCGAGAATCGGGTTCTCGAGCATCTCCTCATGCACGAGGTCGGCCAGCTCCATCCGACTCAGCTGAAGAAGCCGGATCGCCTGTTGCAGCTGCGGTGTCATCACCAGCTGCTGCGACAGCTTCAGTTCCTGGCGCATCTCCATGCCCATCGGGTTTCTCCTTGGAGCTCAGCTAGTTAAATTGCCCGCCACACTGACCTTCACACTGGTACGACGATTGAATTACCTGAAGCGTACGGGGAAACAGCCAACCTGTAAAGGCCAATGGCCCGGCTCTTGCTCGGTGCCTAACCAGGCCCTCACCGTCAAGCACAAAGTGGATCGATTTTTGGGGGTCCGATCGGGCGCTGCCGCTACAGAAACTGCTGTGCAGCCGATCGCTGGACGTGCCGCGCCGCCCGCTACCCAACCCAAAGTCCGGTTCACGGACGCGTGATGGCCGCCTCGCGGAGCTGGGCCGGCGGATCTCGCGCGACTCACCGGAGGCGAACCATGGGCCGACGCCTCCCGCGGACCGCTGATCGGTGCGGACGGGCGCTATTGCCTGGCCGCGATGCCTAGCGACGCTTGGCCTGGTGATCGACCGACGCCTTGATGAACCGCGCGAACAGCGGATGCGGCGCACTCGGGCGCGACTTGAACTCAGGATGGAACTGGCACGCGACGAAGTACGGGTGTTGCGGTAGCTCGATCATCTCGACGAGGCGGCCGTCGGGCGATAGGCCGGAGAGCACCATGCCGTGGCGCTCGAGCGTGTCGCGGTAGTTGTTGTTGATCTCCCAGCGATGGCGATGGCGCTCGCTGATCTCGAGGCTGCCGTACGCGTCGGCTGCGCGCGTGTTCGGCTTGAGCACGCACGGGTACGCCCCGAGCCGCATCGTCGCACCCTTGTCGGTGATGCCGCGCTGGTCGGGCATGAGGTCGACGACCGGGTGCGGCGTGGACGGGTCCACTTCGCTGGAGTTGGCCTTGTCGAGCCCGCATACGTGGCGCGCGTACTCGATGCACGCCATCTGCATGCCGAAGCAGATGCCGAAGTAAGGCACCTGCTTCTCGCGCGCGTAGCGCACGGCTGCAATCTTGCCCTCGGTACCGCGCGCGCCAAAGCCGGGCGCGACGAGGATACCGTCGTACTCCGCGAGGCTCGCAGTGCCGGTGCGCTCGAGGTCTTCGCTGTCGATGTGCTCGATCTCGACGCGGCAATCGTTCGCGATGCCGCCGTGGAGCAGCGCTTCGTTGAGGCTCTTGTACGCCTCGACGAGCGAGACGTACTTGCCGATGAAGCCGACCCTGACTTTGCGCTTGGGCTCCGTGATGCGCTTGACGACCTCTTCCCACGCAGACAGCCGCGACGCCCGCGACCAGATGTTGAGGATGCCGGCGAGCTTTTGATCGAGGCCCTGCTCGCACAGTGCGATCGGCAGGCGATAGACCGTGTCGACGTCGATCGACTGGAACACGCTGTCGGCGGCGACGTTGCAGAACATCGCCATCTTCTTGAGCAGAGCGTCGTCCAGCTTCTGCTCGCAGCGCACGATGAGCACGTCGCACTGGATGCCGATCTCGCGGAGCTTCTGCACCGAGTGCTGGGTGGGCTTGGTCTTGAACTCGCCCGCCGCGCGGATGTGCGGCACGAGCGTGAGGTGCACGCTGACCGAGTTCTGCGAGCCCAGCTCGACGCGCAGCTGGCGCACGGCCTCGAGGAACGGCAGTGACTCGATGTCGCCGACCGTGCCGCCGACTTCGACCACGAGCACGTCGAGACCTTCGGCCGCTTTGACGATGCGCGCTTTGATCTCGTCGGTGATGTGCGGAATGACCTGGACGGTAGAGCCGAGGTACTCGCCGCGGCGCTCCTTGCTGATCACGCTCGAGTAGATCTGACCGGTCGTGATGTTGTTGAGCCGCGACATCTTGGTGGAGACGAAGCGCTCGTAGTGACCGAGATCGAGATCGGTTTCGGCGCCGTCATCGGTGACGTAGACCTCGCCGTGCTGCGTGGGGTTCATCGTGCCGGGATCCACGTTGATGTACGGGTCCAGCTTCATGTTCGCGACCTTGAGGCCGCGATTCTCCATCAGCGCACCGATCGTCGCGGAGACCATGCCCTTGCCGAGCGAGCTAACAACACCGCCGGTTACGAACACGAACTTCGTCTGCTGCGCCATGAAGAACCCTTCCGGCGCAAGCTAGCAGCAGTGCGCCAGAGGGTTTCTACCCGATCGCTGTGACGGATGACAATCCCCGAGGAGATCCGGTGCCAAATGACTATGGACTTGCGACGGAAATCTCCCGGAGTTACGCCGATTCTTCGGTCGCTACTGCTGCATGCAGGCGAGGAATTGTCCGAGCCGTTCTCGCTCGGCTTGCGTCGGCGCGGTGCGAACGGGACCGGCGAGCTCCGGCATCGCGGTGTTGGTCGAGCTCGGGCCCGCGGCCGCGTGCGCGTCGATGTCCGTCGCGTGTAGCCGCACGTCGGCCTCGGTGTCGTAGTTCTGATCGCCCGGCGCCCCGTAGCGATTCGGCGCAGCCGCCGAGTGGCAACCGGTGCAGTACGTCTCCATGAACTCGCGGCCGAAGTTCTCGTACGTCGGCTGGCTGGCAGAATCGGGCGGACACACGGCGCCACTCGGCGTCTGCGTGCAGGCGGCAAACAACAGCAAGTAGATCAATCGATGCATGGTCGCCGACCTCAGCAACTCGCGGACCACGTCGCAGCGCTCGACATTGCGCGGCGAAGCGCGGTTCAGCGTCGAACGTCCACCGCGCGACCGTCAGGAGCTCGCGATCGCCTGGCGCCGCCACTCGCCCGGTGACATGCCGGTCCACCGACGGAACGCGCGGTGGAACGTGCTGAGCTCCGAGTAGCCGAGCAGGAACGCAGCGTCGGCAGTCTCGTGCCGCGCATCCGCGAGATAGCGCAGCGCGAGATCCTTGCGCACCTCGTCGAGCAGCTCGGCAAATGTCGCGCCGTGCTCGCGCAGCCGGCGCTGCAGTGTGCGACCGCTCATCGCCAGCGTGCGTGCGACCTTGTCGATCGGCGGCTCGCCGTGCTCGAGCATGCGAGCGACGCAACCGCGTACGTCCTCCACGAGGTCGCCACGCGCAGGCATCTTCGCGAGCATCTCGAGAATGTGCCGCTCGAGGATCGCTTTGAGCGCAGCATCGGCGCGCGGCATCGGCCGTTCGAGCAGCGCCGCCGCAAACGCGAGCTCGTTCGCCGCGCAGCCAAACGCCACGGGCGCGCGAAAGGTTTCGGCGTGCACGCTCGGATCGCGCGGGGCCGCGTGCACGAAGTGAACGTGCGCGGGCGTGAAGTCGCCGAGCGTCGCCTCGAGGAAGCGCAAGATGATGCCGAGCGTCGCTTCGACCTCGTGGCGATGCGGACCGACGTCGCGATCGACGATCGCGTAGCTCGCACGCGCAACCGCACCGTCCTCCGCCACCGCGATCACGGCTCCCTCCTGCAACACGCGCAGGTAGCGCACGATCGTCGCGAACGCCTCGCGCAGATTCGCGCAGCTCATCGTCACGTGGCCGAGCACGTCGAACATGCCGGGATGCGTCGCCGCACCGACGCGCAGCCCGAACGCTTCGTCCCCACTCTGCCGCGCCGCCTCCTCGTAGAGCGCGACGAGCGCAGCGAACGGCACCCGCGCGCCCGGCACGGCGAGCTGATCCGGGCCAAGCCCCACACTCGCGAGCAATGCGGTGGCATCGAGGCCGGCCTGCCGCGCGGCATCGATCACTTTCACGACCGAGTTGGCTTGGACCGTCGACCCGCGGACCACCTCCGGAGCATACCTGGCGCGCAAAGCCAACACACTGGCGGGCACTGCCATCGCGGGACCGCCGGCGGCGAACTACCACGAGAACATGCGATTCGCCTTGCTCCTGTTCGCCGCGTGCGGCGTCGATAGCTTCGACGAAGCTCCTCTCGCGGCGCCGACCGTCGATGACGATCCCACCCTGCCCGCGCTCGATGTCCGCGACACGCGGCTGCACGTGAAGGTCTTCGGACCCGCCGGTGCGCCCGCACTGATCTTCTTGCACGGCGGTCCCGGCGGTGACTTCCGTTATGCACTGCCGCTCGTCGATCCCGACGTGCCCGGCGCGCTCGTCGCCGACCACCGAGTCGTCATGTGGGATCAGCGCGGCACCGGGCTGTCGCGCCGACATCCGCGCGACGAGGTGTCGATCGACGAGTACTTCGCGGACCTGGTCGCGCTCGTCGACGCCGTGTCGCCCGATGCCCCCGTCGTGCTCGTCGGTCACTCGTGGGGTGGCGCGTACGCCGCGTGGTACCTCGCGAACCATCCCGAGCGCGTCGCCGGCGCCGTGTTGATCCATCCGCAGGCGCTGACCCACGAGCTCTACGTCGAAGCGGGCGCCGCGGCCGACACCGAGATCCTGGCCGAGTGGCTCGCCGACCCACTGTGGCAGCGCACGCTGATCTCGCCCGAGGACCACGCGCGCGCGGACTTCCTGCTCGGCGCGCTCGAGCTCTACCGGATCCCGCGCTTTCACAACGACGTGATCGCGCCGATCTTCCGCCCCGGCGCCGTCGTGTTCCGCGACCTCGCGTTTCAGTGGTTCGAGGACACGCCATACGACTTCACGCCCGGCCTCGCTGCGTTTCCGCGTCCGATCCGGGTGCTCGCCGGCACCGACGACGAAGTGCTCGGTCACGCGTTCCAGCACAAGCAGATGCAGTGGTTTGGTAACGCCGAGCTCGTCGCGTTGCCCGGGGACGGTCACAACGATGCGGTCAGCGGCAGCGCGCCACGCACGATCGCCGAGATCCGCCGTTATCTGGAGGCGCTATGAAGCGCGCGCTCGTATTCGTGTTCTTGGTCGTGCTCGGCGCGCGCGCACAGGCCGGCGAGCGCGTCGTCGGCAGTGAGCTCGCGCTCGACGGCGCGGTGCTGCTCAACCTGCGCGGCGCGCTCGGTATCGCACGGGCGGGCGAGTCACTCGACCTCGCCGCCTGGGCCGACGTCGCGGTCGCAGCAGGCAACGTCGACGCTGGTGATACGCGCGCACGGCTCGGTGCTCGCGCAAGGTTCGTGCGCGCGGGACGCTTCGAGCTCTACGGCTCGCTCGCGCTCGTGCGCCGCGCGACGACGAACACCGGCTTCGCGGCGCAGACGCTCGCGACCGATCTCGTCGTCCAGCCGAGCGTGCGCGCAGGTCGCGTGCTCGCCGGCGTCGAGCTCGGCGTCGAGCAAGCGTGGCTCGCGTACATCGCGCCGTCCGATACCTATCGCGAGCTCGTCTATGCGATGGCCGAGCCGGGCTGGTACGCCCTGCCCGCGCGCACCGTTCGCGTCGGCGCGACGGCGTCGCTGCGGCTCGGCAGCGCCGACATCCTGCTGCGCGGCGGCTACGCGCGAAGTGGCGCGCTCGATTTTCTGCCGCAGCTCTACGTCTCGCTCGGCGCCGGCTACCGGTTCTAACCGGCGAGCGCCGTCACTTCGCCAGCGTGCGCGCGACCGGAAGCGGACCGGAACGCTGCGCGAGAAACCGCCGGCGGAACGTGACGCGCGTGACGTAGCGGACGACCGCCAGCGCCAGCATGATCGGACCGCCGAACATGACGAGGATCCAGCCGAGCCCCGCCGGCATGTGCCCGGCGTGATCGAGTAACGCGATCGCGCCGCCGACGATGCCGATGCCGACGCCGAGCGCGAGCAGCGTGATCGGCAGCAGCAGCATGGTTCGCTTGATTCGGCCGCGCTCCCACGCCTCCTCGCAAGACAGGCACGCGAGCTCGGGCTTCCACGGCCGATGCATCCCGCACAACGGCGCTTCACAGCGCCGGCAGTTGTTCGTCGCGTCGTCGGGGCAGATCGTGCACTTCATCGTCAGCGCAGCTGCAACCGCCAGCCCGAAATCTCGCTGGTGTTGCCGCCGTTCGCGATCGGCGTGCCGTTCGCGGTCGTCG
This sequence comes from Kofleriaceae bacterium, assembly GCA_036524455.1. Classification (GTDB taxonomy): domain Bacteria; phylum Myxococcota_A; class Polyangia; order Haliangiales; family Haliangiaceae; genus JABFXX01. The sequence continues at coordinate 8,548 of DATDCH010000400.1, forward strand.
TGCGCGGGCGAATCGCGGCCGGCGATTGCGTCGCGGCTTCGAGCGCGGCGGCGATGATCGCGGCGGTCAGCTCCTCCTCATCGGCGTGCGGCGCGAGCTCGGCCGCGTTGCGCGCGATGAAGCCGGTGTCGTAGTCGCCCGCAACGAACGCCGCGTGGCGGAAGCAGCGGCGATGGAACGCGAGGTTGGTCTCGATGCCGCGCACGGCGTACTCGTCGAGCGCGCGCCGCATCCGGGCGAGCGCGGCCTTGCGATCTTCGCCCCACACGACGAGCTTCGAGATCATCGGATCGTAGTGGACCGGGATTTCGGCGCCTTCGTAGCAGCCGCTGTCGTTGCGTACGTACGGACCGTCGGGCACGCGCAGGTGCGTGATGCGGCCCGGCGACGGCAAGAACTTCACGGGATCCTCGGCGTAGATCCGGCACTCGACCGCGTGACCGCGGCGGCGCGCATCGAGCTCCTCTTGCTTCATCGGCAGCGGCTTGCCCTCGGCGACGTCGAGCTGCCACGCGACGAGATCGACGCCGTAGATCATCTCGGTGACCGGGTGCTCGACCTGCAGGCGCGTGTTCATCTCGAGGAAGTAGAAGCCGCCGTCGGCACCGAGCAAGAACTCGCACGTGCCCGCGCCGACGTACTTCACGGCGCGCGCCGCGGCGACCGCGGCTTCGCCCATGCGCTTGCGGAGGTCGGCGGTGACGACCGGCGACGGCGCCTCTTCGATCACCTTTTGGTGCCGGCGCTGGATCGAGCAATCGCGCTCGCCGAGATAGACGAGGTTGCCCTGGGTGTCGCCGAACACCTGGATCTCGATGTGGCGTGGCCGTTCGATCGCCTTCTCGAGGTAGACGGTGCCATCGCCGAACGCGGCGGTTGCTTCGCGCATCGCGCCGTCGAACGCGCCGGTGAATTCGGCCTCGGCCGAGACCAAGCGCATCCCTTTGCCGCCGCCGCCGGCCGCGGCCTTGATCAGCACGGGAAAGCCGATCTTCTTGGCGGCCGCGAGCGCGAGATCTGCGGTCGGGAAGCCGTTGCCCTCGGGACCGTTGTCGCCCGGCACGACCGGGGCACCGGCAGCGGTCACCGTTTTGCGCGCCTCGGTCTTGCTCCCCATCTTGCGCATGGCATCGGCGCTCGGGCCGATGAAGGTGATCCCGGCTGCCGTGCAGGCGTCTGCGAAGTCCTCGTTCTCGGACAGAAAGCCGTACCCGGGGTGCACGGCGTCGGCGCCGGTCTGCTTGCACGCATCGAGGATCTTGTCGATGACCAAGTAGCTCTCGGCGGCCGCCGGCGGGCCGATATGCACCGCCGCGTCGGCGAGCTGGACGTGCGGGGCGAGGCGATCGACGTCGCTGTAGACCGCCACCGTCGACAGACCGCGTTCCCTACACGTACGCATCACCCGGACAGCGATTTCGCCACGATTGGCGACGAGAACACGGCGAATCGGCGTGGACATCGCCGCGCACTCTACTACTGCGAGGCGACGCGTTGCATCGTTGGGCGACCAGTCATAGAATCGAGGCGATACGGCGAGTTGCGCTGACGCATGTCGGGGCATCGAACGCCGGGCGCCTCGGGAGAACTTCTTGGCTGATCCAAACACCCGTCAGGGTAAGCGCACGCCCGTCACGCTCAAGATCAAATTCAAGAGCGAGACACTCGAGCAATTCATCGAGCGTTACGCCGTCGATGTCAGTCAGGGCGGCATCTTCATCCGGACCAAAGAGCCGTTGGCTGTTGGTACGCAGATGAAGTTCGAGTTCCAGCTGCGCGACGCGTCGCCGCTGATCGCCGGTGAAGGCACGGTGGTGTGGACGCGCGAGAACGATCCGTCGCGTCCCGCGATCGCGCCCGGCATGGGCGTGCGATTCGACCGCCTCGCCGACGGCAGCCAGAACGTGCTCGAGCGGATCTTGGCCGAGAAGGCGAAGCAGGCACCACAGCGCGGCAACGAAGGCCCGACCAAGCCTCCGATGTTCACCGATACGCCGACGAAGGTCGCGCCCGCACCGGTGCAAGAAGCACTCGGTGTCGGTAGCCGCCGCGCGAAGTCCGACTCCGAGCAGACGCCGCTACCGCCGCCCCGCCCGTTCCACTCCGACGCGGATGACTTCGACGAGAAGGCATTCGAAGAAGCGACGAAGGTGCGCTCGCTCGACGAGCTCGCCGCACAGACGGCCGGACTCGACGAGCAAGGCGACGACGCGCCGACGAACACCGCGATCAACATGCCGCCCGACGAGCTCGCACAGCGTCGAGCAGGCGGCCGACTCGACTCCGAGCCCGTGGCGCCTCCGGCCCCGGCCGCGACGATCGATCGTGAATCGGCGCCGGGTCTGCCCGAGCCGCCGGCGCACACGCCCTCGCGCCCGCCGCTCGACTCGCCCGCCGTCGCGCGCACGAAGTCCGGCGAGCCGGTTCCGAGGACGAAGCTCGGCGTCGAGCCGGCAAAGGCAGCGGTGCGCGCGAGCGACTCGGTGCCGCGCGCGATCCCAACCGAGCCGTCGCATCCGGTCGCGCCGAAGCGGCCGAGCTCCGCGCCGGTCGTCATCTTATTGCTCGTGCTGTTCGCGGCAGCGGGTGGCGCGGTGTGGTGGTTCGTGCTGCGCGAGCAAG
>DATDCH010000401.1:0-6159 GCA_036524455.1 Kofleriaceae bacterium
GACCTCTGCGCGAAGCACGGCGTCGCTATCCTCGAGGACGACTGGGGCTCCGACATGCTCTCCGACGGCGAGTACCGGCCGATGCTGCGCATGCTCGGCGGCAAGGACGTGCTCTACGTCAACTCGTTCACGAAGAAGCTGCTGCCGTCGTTGCGTGTCGGGTTCGTGGCTGCGTCGCCGGCGCTCGTGCCGACACTCGTCGCGATGAAGCGGCTATCGACGCTCGGCAACGCGTGGCTCACCGAGGCGATCGTCGCCGAGTTCCTCGACCGCGGCTATTACGACACGCATTTGCAATCGCTCCAGCGGGCGCTCGATGCGCGCTACGCCGCGTGCCTCGGCGCACTCGACGAGCTGATGCCTGACGGTGTGCGCTGGACACGTCCCGGCGGCGGACCGACACTGTGGCTCGAGCTGCCGCACACCGTCGAGCTGCCCGCGCTCGAAGCGCACCTCACGCGGCGCGGAATCCAAATCACGAACGCCGCCTCAGCGTATGTAGGCCCCGAGCACTTGCACGGTTTTCGCATCGCATACGCATACCTGCCCGAGGACGAAATGCGCCGGGCGCTGACCATCGTCGCCGATGCACTGAGGGACTTGGCTCGACGAGGATGACCCGATAGAACTGTAGGGATGCAGTCTCGGGTTCTCGCCGTGCTCGCGGTCGCGGTTGTCGCGCTTGGGTGCGCGTGCAACTCCGCGCCGGCGGCGACCACCGACTTTTGGGGGCCGACGATCGAGCCGCCGCGTGGGCTCGGCAAGCTCGCGCCGGGCATGAGCGTCGCCGAAGCGAAGCAGCTCGTGCCTGGGCTGCACGAGCCGAAGCGCCGGGGCGTGCGCGACGAGCTGATCGTCGACTCCGGTGTCAGCGACGTGAAGCTGGCGGTGCGCGTCGAGGCCGGCACCGTGTCGAGCATCCTCGCGATCGTGCACAGCGCGGGCGCGCGCGAGCTGCTTACCCGCGCCTGGGGCGAGCCCGAAATCGGCCGCGACTCGCTCGGTCAACCCGAGGTCACGTGGGCGAGTGAAGCGACCGGCTGGAAGGTCAAGCTCGACTGCATGGAGCGCAACTGTCTGGTCGAGTACATGCCGTACCACCAGCTCACGGCCGACTTCTTCGGCCCGCACGTCGTGCCACCGGGCGACCTCGGCAAGCTGCGCATCGGCATGGCACTCGCCGAGGCGCGCACGCTCGCGCCGGGCCCGATCTCGGTGCGCAGCGGCATCGTCACCAAGTACGACGGCGTGCGCGAGTTCGTCGCGGTCGACGACAAGGCGGGCGTCGTGCGCTCGATCTATCTCAACCTCCCCGAGTCGGCCGAAGAGCTGATCACCGCCGCATGGGGCGATGGTGCGGCGGCGACGATGCCGGTCGGCAAAGCGGTCAAGGTCTGGCACGACCCCGAGACGCGGTGGCGCGCGACGCTACGCCCTGCACTCGGCCGCAGCCGCGATCTCGTGTTCGATCTCTACCTGCCGGCGGTCGCGCTGTTCGGCGATCAACCCGACAGCCTCGAAGCACTGGGCGAGCCCGTGCTCGGCCGCAACGCCGACGACGTCAAGCGCGCGTACAAGGACATCATGACGATGCAGGGGCGCGACATCGTGCTCGCGTTACCGCCGACCGAATGGGATCGCTTCGCGACACGCATCGAGCTCGGCACGTGGGGCGGCCGCGTGCGCACGATTTCGTTCGAGGTGCCGTGGAAGCCGCACCCGCGCGCACGCGACACGTTGCTCGATCTGTTCAAGGCGAAGTGGGGTCTACCCGAAGAAGTCGTCGAGGACAGCAAGCCGGCGCTCGTGTTCCGCAAAGACGATCCGCGCGTCGAGATCCGCGAGGACCTCGAGCACGGCGCTTGGCGGATCGAGATCCGCTGATCAGCTCAGCGCCAACGCGCGATGCAGGACAGCTCGGCGTCGTCGCCGGTCTCGTTGTCCTCGCAGTAGCGCACGAGATCGACCGCGTTGTAGCGAGTGCCGGCGAGCGAGGCCATGCAGCGCAGCTCGTTCGCATCGCCTTCCATCGCGTCCTCGCACGCACGCACCGCGCCGAGATCGATGCGCGCGCTCGTCATCGTCGCGATGCACGATAGCTCGTTGTCGTCACCCTCCATCGCGTCTTCGCACCCGCGGATGGTGTCGCGCACGGCGGCCTCTTGCATGCGCAAACGCGACACGAGGTCGAGACAGCGCCGTTCGTTGTCCGGACCCTCCATCGCGTCGTTGCAGGCGTTCGTCAGCGCGCGCAGCCGCGTGATGTCGAGCACAGGGCGGCCATGCGGGCGTGGGCGGCGCCAGCCTTGATCGGCAAGCGCAGTCGACGAAACGAGCAGGAACACGAGGCAGAGCAGGCGCGTCATGGGGGTTCCGACGCACTCGCGAGTATTCTGATTCGTGAACTTCTGTGAACCGTCAGCGGCGGTATGCGACGCCGATGCCAAGCGTGCCGCCGAGGTCGGTGCCACGAGACGCGGTCGCGCGCAGCATGACCGAGAGCCAGTGATTGTTACGGCCCATCACGTCGTAGCCGGCCTCGAAGCCGAAGCCGAGCCCGGCGTTCCATTCGCGATCGGTGTCGAAGCGAAGTCCGCCCGTGTGCACGCCGAGCAAGAACCCAGCCCAGAACTTGTCGAGCGGCTGCATGTGGAGGTACGCCCCGAGATCGATCGGGATCAGGCTGTACGACTTGCTGCCGAACTCGACGCCGGCGGCCCGCATCGGGTACGTCCCGCTCAGGTAGCCGAGGCTCGCGTGCAGACCGGCGCTGAAGCGCGCGCGAAAGCGCAGACCGACTTCGGCGCCGATCGACGGTCCTCCGGGACCACCCTCGATCGGCACGCTCTGGCCGGGCGGCAGCGTGTTGTTCAGCGTGCTGCCCGTGTACGCCAGGAACGCATCGAGCTCGAGCCAGCCCTTGGTGGCCGGTCCTTGATCGGTGATCGCGTAGTCCATCTCGTAGAACTGGAGGCGCTGGTCGCGCGAGCGCTTGCTTTTGGTGAGCGGGACGATCGGTTCATCGGCATCGAGCGCGGCCTGATCGAGAGCAACCAGCGTCGGCTCGCGCCCGAGCAGCTGAAACGCGCTCTTCACGTGCGCGTCGGGCCCGCGCATCAGCACGACCGCGCGCGACAGATCGAGCTCGGCAAGGATCGGCTTCAACTGGTCGAACGTTAGTTGCTGCACCGCTTTCGCGGTCTGCAGATCGGAGAGCGGCGGGCGCGCGAGCTCGATGTCGGCCTGCGCACGTTCCGCGAGCAGCGACGCGCTGCCGGTTACCGACGCGAGCTTGGCGATCACGCGGCTGCGTGCGGCGACGAAAGCGCGTGCCGCAGCGTCTGGGTCATCGCGCAGGCGAGCGATCCGATCGCGAAGCAGTTGCGCGACGTCGTTGGCGCGAGCCGGATCGATCCAACCGATCATGACGTACGTCGAAGCGATCCGGCTCTCGTCGAGGCCAGCATCGAAGCTATAGGCGGCTGCGAGTTGATGACGAACGTCGTTGGCGATCTCGTCGAGCAGCTCGGTCGCGACCAACCGCTGCGCGCGCGTTCCGCTCTGCGCGGGAAGCGCGAGTACGACGAGGAGCTGCGTCAGGTCTTCGAGCTTCGCCAGCGATGCCGGCTCCGGCTGCGGTTGTGGCAAGCGGCGTGGTTGCGCGGTTCCTTTCCACTCGGCGAACAGAAAGTCGATCCAGCGTTCGGCGAGCACGACGTCGACGCGGCCCGCGATCACGAGCGTCGCGTTGTCGGGCGTGAAGTTCGCGGCGCGGAACCGCTCGGCATCCTCGACGGTGAGGTTCGTCGCCGTGTAGCGCTCGAAGCCGGCCCGCGCATAGGGATGCTGTGCGCCGTAGACGCTGGCCTGCCAGGCATCCTGGAGTGCGGTGTAGTCGTCGGCGCGCTTGCGGTGGCGTTGCAGCGACTCGACCAGCTTATCGGCGTCGCCGTCGTAGCGCCCGTCAACGGACCACCGCCGCAAACCGGCGAGCAGGTAGTCGAGGTGCATGTCGAGACCGCGGACGATGAACGACGTGCGATCGCGCGTGACGTCGACCGACACCGAACCGCCCGCGGTCACGAAGCTCATCACGTCGGCGAGGTACTGCATATCGAACGTCAGTGCATGTGCAGCGACGAGTGCAGCGCCCCGCCGATCCGCGGGCTCATCAGCGGTGCCGGCGCCGAACACCAAGCGCGCGTCGATGGTGGGCACCGTGCTGAGCGGCAGCAGCACTACCTTGAGCCCGTTCGGCAACACGCGCGTCCTCACGTTGACCGACGGCACCGCGATCGTCGTATCCGGATGTTGCGCGCGTGCAACATCCGGCACAGACCGGCGCTGTCCCATATCGTGCGTCGCCGCTTTCACGACGAGTGAACGGCCTGCCTTCTTGCCGGCTGCGGGTTTGAACGTCGCGATGCTCACGTTTGCAAACGAAAGATGGCGACGTGCCGTTCCCGCAGCTTGCTTGCGTCCAAAGCGGCGCAGCGCAGCGAACTCGGAACCGAGCGCTTGCGCCGGATCGCGGCCGGCGAGCGTATGCTCCGCGAGCCCCGAGTCACGGTCGCTACCGTCTTCGAGTGACGCGAACTGCGAGTAAATCGCCTGCTGCTGGAGCAGATCGAATACGAACTGCGGCTGATACCAGGCCTCGAGCTCCGTGGGCAGCTTCTCGAACACCTCCTGCGCCTTGTCGAGGACGCCCTGGATCGTTTCGCCTTTGCCCGGCTCGACCAAGACGCCGACCACGGGCGCACGCACGTCGCCGAGCACGATGTAGCTTGCCGAGCCCTTGATCGCGTTGTCGACCGCGCCGGCTGCAACCTGCGCGACCATGCGCACGCCGATCTGGTCGCCCGGATCCGTCGGCAGCGGCCACGACACGAGCAACACTTCGCTGTCGATCGGTGCTGCGATCACCTGCGTCGGCTGCTGTCGTGCCGGCGGTACGGACGCTGGCGCGGCCGCTACGCGCTTCGCCACACGCGCGAGGAACTTGCCCAGCGCGGCTTCGATCTGCGCGGGCGAGACGTTGCCCGAGATGACGAGGGCGGCATTGTCTGGGGAGTAGTACGCATCCGCGAACGTGCACGCCTGCGCGCGCGTGATGGCGGAGACGCTCGTCGCGCTCCCGCCGGTTCCGCGATACGGGTGACCATCGGGAAACACCGCGCTGTGCACGACGCTTCGAATCTCCTTCGCGAAGTCCTTCAGCTTCTCTTCCTGCACGACAACCTCGCGCTCGCGCTCGAACGCCGAATCGGTGATCGACGTGCAGCGAAACCCGAGCCGCACCGCTTCGATCGACAACAGCTTGTCGAGGAAGTCGGGCCGCGCGCGTGACACGTACGTCGTGGCATCGAACGTGGTCGTCGCGTTGAAGAATGTCGCGTTGTCTTCGAGGTGCGCGAACAACGTCTGCGAGCCCAGCACTTGCTGGAACATCAAGTGCTCGACGAGGTGCGCGATACCCGGATACTCGAGGTCGTCGCCGGCACCGACGCGATAGCGCATCGTGACCTGCACCTCGCTCGCGTGCGGATCGTTGACGATCACGACGCGCAATCCGTTGCCGAGCGTGACGGTCTTGATCGTCAGCCCAAGATTCGTCGACCGGATCGGCGCGGGCGGTGGCGGCTTGGCCAACGCGCAGCCTGCGAGCACGGCGACGCACGCGAGTGAAACCCCTCGACGCATCGCCGCTAGTATCGCCGAACCTAGAGCTTCATGCGCTCGATCGAGCCACGCGCTTGATCGGCGAGTGCGCGCACGACCATGATGAACGGTGCGAAGCGCGGGTCCTGTGTGAGCCCTTTCGCATACCGGTAGTAAATCTGCTGAAGGATCACCGCGGTCTTGAACAGACCGAACGCGAAGTAGAACACGAGGTGATCGGTCTGGCGGCCCGAGCGCTCGAAGTAGCGCGCGGCCACGTCGGCGCGGCGCCACATGCCGGGCTTCATCGTGATGCCGAAGATCGGCTGCTGGAACAGCGCCGCGTCGTCGGATTGCATCCAGTACGAGAGGCTCGAGCCAAGATCCATCAGCGGATCGCCGACCGTCGCCATCTCCCAGTCGAGCACACCGGTGATCTGCTCGAGCGATGGATCGAAGATCACGTTGTCGAACTTGAAGTCGTTGTGGATCAACGCG
>DATDCH010000402.1:0-13966 GCA_036524455.1 Kofleriaceae bacterium
GTTGGAGCCGAGGTCCTCGACCGACCAACCTTCGGGTTCGCGCCACAGCCGCGCGTGCTGCCGCGAGACGCGCATGTCGGGCACGAAGATCTGGCAATCCGAGCGTCTGCCGATCACGTACTCACCCTCGCCGAGCTTGTAGCGCCGCCCTGCGATCGGTCCGGCCAGAAACACCAGCGAGGGCATGGCTAGGGGCGCTTGATACCACGCTTTTTGGTGAATCGTGCCCACCGCTTCAGACAGTGATCCGTGAGGACCTGGGCCAGGCGCGACGCATCCGAATTTCGTGGTCTATTTAGCCGGTGCAGGCTCTGGGTAACTACATCGGTGGCGCGTTTGTACCGCCATCGGGCACCGCTCTCGTGTCGCGCAATCCGGCGGCCGATGGCGCGGTGGTGTTCGAGACCGGTTTCACTGCGGGAGCGGTCAACGATGCGGCGGCGGCAGCGGGGGCAGCGCAACCCGCGTGGGCCCAGCTGAGCTTCGCCGAACGCGGCGCTCATCTCGAACGGTTCAAGGCCGAGCTCGCCGCGCGCGCCGATCAACTTGCCGATGCGATCGTGATCGAGACCGGCAAGATCCGCAGCGAAGCAAAGACCGAAGTCCAGACACTGCTCAACCGCTTCGAGCTCGTGAAGGCCGCGATGACGGCCGACCTCAAAGCCGGCGCCGTCGCACCCGGCGAGACGCTGCGCTATCAGCCGCTCGGCGTCGTCGGTGTGATCGGGCCGTTCAACTTCCCGCTGCATCTGTGCCATGCGCACGTCGTGCCCGCGTTGCTCGCCGGCAACACCGTCGTCGTCAAGCCGAGCGACATCACGCCGCTGTCCGGTCAGCGCTACGCGGAAGCGGCGCACGCGGCGAAGCTGCCCGCGGGTGTCGTCAACGTCGTCGTCGGTGACGGCACGGTCGGCGCCGCGATGGTGCAGGCGAAGGAGCTGCGCGGGCTGTGCTTCACCGGCAGCTGGGCGGTGGGCAAACGCATCCTCGAAGCCGCCGTCGATCGTCCCGAGCTGCTCATCGCGCTCGAGATGGGCGGCAAGAACGCGTGCGTCGTGCTCGACGACGCGGCGCTACGCCAGGCCGTGCACGAGGTCGCCGTCGGGGGGTATCTCTCCGCGGGCCAGCGCTGCACCGGCACCGAGCGTGTGCTCGTGCATCGCAAGCTCGCCGATCGATTCATCGACGGCCTCGCGAAGTGCGTGCGCCAGCTCCGCTTCGGCAGTCCCGACGACGCGAGCGTGTTTGCGGGGCCCCTCGCGACGAGCAGTGCACTCGCGAAGGTCGATCACGCGATCGAGACCGCGCGCAAAGCAGGCGCCGAGCCGATCGTCGCCGGCGACAAGCTGCCGGGCGGCTATTACCGCACGCCGTCGCTGCACCGCATTCCCGACGGTACGCACCACGTCGCCGGTTACACCGACTTCGAAGTGTTCGGCCCCGATCTGTCGATCGAGGTGATCGATTCCGACGAAGAAGCGATCGCGGTGCTCGACGCGAGTCCCTACGGCTTCGTCAACGCCGTGTTCACGGCGTCGCGCGAGCGCTTCGAACAATTCGCGACGAAGACAAAGTCGGGCATGCTCAACCGCAATCGCTCGACGAATCTCGCCAGCCCGAAGCTGCCGTTCGGCGGCGTCGGCAAGAGCGGCAACTACCGGCCCGCCGGCGCGTGGGCGCATCGCAACGTCACCGTGCCGCTCGCGATGCTCGAGAACGTGATCGGTTCGGTCACCGCGCACCCGATGCTCGCCGCGGCGCTGCCGCCGTACGACCTCGATCGCATGGAGCGCCAGCACACCGCCGAGGAAACGGCCGAGCTCGATCGCACGCTCGTCGACACGCCGCGCCCGATGTCGCTGTTGCGCCCCAAGGGCGGCGTGCTGCCGGAGAGCGCGGCGCTGCTCGCGCGGCTCTACGCCGGCGATCGCGTACCGAAAGAGAAGAAGCCACCGGTGTTCGATCACCTGCGCTCGGCGGGGCCGTGGATGGTCTCCGTCGACGCCGAGCCGCTCAGCGTGCTCGACGGCATGAGCCAGACCGCAACCGTGGTCGGCGGCTTCGCCGAGGATCCGGTCGTGCGCGCGTATACCGAGGGCGAGTTCGGCGACACGCTCGTCGCGAACGACGACACCGCGGTGCGCGAGACCTGGGCAGCGATCGATTACGCGAACGTGCTGCGCCAGCTCGTGCCGGGCTTGCCGCACGTCACGTTCGTGGCGTCTGGCGCCGAGGCGAACGAGAAGGCGATCGCGCTGTGCCGGATCAACGCGGCGCGCCCCAACGCGACCAAGGTGCTCGCGTTCGATGGCAGCTTCCACGGCCGCACGTGGCTCGCACTGCACGCGACGCACTCGCCGAGCAAACGCAAACCGTTCGAGCTCGACGGCTACCAGTGCACGTTCGCGCCGTTCCCCGTGTGGTCGACCCCGCCGGTCGGCGCAGGCGCGACCGGATCGATCATCGGCCCCGGCGACGAGCCGACCGCACCGAGCGGGTTCTACGCCGCCGCCGCGAACGGTGACGTCGAGGAGCTGCGCGAGCGGTTCGGCGACGCGAAGGACGATCCGCTGCTCGCGGCCGAGGTCGAGTCGCTCACCGCGGTGCACGAAGCGATCAAGGGCGGCGACTACACGTGCGTGATCGTCGAGCCGATGCAATCGGAAGGCGGCGATCGCTACGCGACCGAGCGGTTCTTCCGCGCGCTGCGCCTGCTCACGCGCCGCCACCAGACGTTCCTGGTGTTCGACGAAGTCCAGGTCGGGTTCGGCCTCGGCGGCGAGTTCGCGTGGCACTCGAAGTTCCGCCTGCTGTCGGCGCGCGGCCAACAGGACTATCCCGACGCAGTCACGTTCGCGAAGCGCGCGCAGGTCGGCGTCGTGATGTCGCGGTTCGCCGATCCCGAGCATGCGAGCGTGCACAACGCGTCGCTCGTGCGCGGCCGCATCCACGCCGACATGGTGTCGATGAGCCACAACGCCGAGCGCATCGAGAAGCTCGTCGCGCCACGGCTCGCTCAGCTCGCCCGCGCGTATCCGAACCTCGTGCAGAATCCGCGCGCCGCTGGCTATGCGTTCGCGTTCGACTTGCCGACGACGCAGCTGCTCGACGCGTTCATCAACCAGCGGTTCTGGCGCGGCGCGGTCGTGTTTGCCGCCGGCACTCGCACCGCGCGTTACCGGCTCAGCGACTCGTTCCTCGCCCGCGAGATCGACATGCTGTTCGAGAGCGTGCGCCGCTCGCTGTCGTGGCTCGACGCGCATCCCGAGCGCAAACCGCCGGAGTGGGAAGATCAGCCCGAGCCGCCGCCGATGAAGCAGCCGCCGTCGGAGGTGCGCTACCGCGTGGTGCCGCACGCCGAGGTCAGCGGCTTTCTGCCCGCGATCCTCGATATCGAGTACCAAGTCTACGAGCCGGCGCGCCGCACGCCGCCGGTCGAGATCCGCGCCGCGATCGAGGACGAAGATGGATCGTTGATCGTCGCCGAAGCACCGAGTCCCCGTGCGTTGCACGGCGACCCGGACGTCGTGTCGGACCCCGGCAGCACAGGCCCGTGGCAGCTGGTCGGTTTCGCGATCGGTGGTCCGCTCGAGCAGAGCAAGGACGTCGAAGGCTGCGACGACGATCCGATGCTCGGCAAGCACAACACGATGTACTCGGTGTCGATCACGGTCGCGCCGAGCTATCAGAGCTCGGGCATCGGCAGAAAGCTCAAGGAGCTCCAGCTGCGCGACGCCGTCGCTCGCAAGGGCAAGGGCGGTCAGCTGCGCTATCGCTACGTGACCGGTCGCAACCGCGTCGGCCGCACCGCGCAGATGACGCACCTCAACCGCGTGTTCGGCGCGCACGTCGTCAGCGTGCTCACCGGTCAATACGAGGATCCCGAAGGGCAGGCGATCTACTACCGGATTCCGCTCGGCGCGTTCGCGCCCGATCCGGTCGTCAAGCAGGACGTCGTGCGCCAGCGCGAGACGGCAGCGCAGGGCGAGGCCGAGATCGAAATCGATCTGGCATCGGGTCTGACGAATCCGTTCGCCAGTGGTCCGCCGACGTTGCGCGACGCTGAAGCGCGCGGCCTGCTGTACGGCCCGGCGATCAACAAGCTCACGCTGATGAACTACGTGACGCCCGGTACCGTGCGCGCGCTCGAGTGGCTCGGCGCGCTCGTGCCCGAGCTACCGCACATTTACCTGACCAGCAGCCGCGACGAGTGCATCGACAAGGCACTGCGCCTGATCAAGTGCACGCGGAAGGAGGCGCAGATCGCGATCGGACTCGACGGCGGCTACTACGGCCACACCGTTGCGACGTGCCGCTCGCTCTCCGATCCGACCACGCACCGCGGCGGACCGGGCCACTTCAACTGGCCACGCGTGCCGCATCCGGCCGCCGGCGCCGGACCGGAGTCTGGCCCCGCCGGATCGATGACACGGGGCGGCGTCGACGCGACGATCGCCGCGCTACGCGATGCAGTCAAAGCCGCCGGTGGTCCGAGCAAGGTGCTCGGCTTGGTCTACGAGCTCGTCCAAGAGCGCACCGGTCAGGTGCTGCCGAAGGAATTCGTCGACGCGCTGAACGCGTTGCGCAAGGAGCTCGATCTGCCGCTGATCGCGGTCGAGACCACGACGCACACGTATCGCTCCGGCCTCGGCGCGTTCATGTCGCCGGCGATCGGCCTCGTTCCCGACGTGCTCGCGTGGTGGGGCGGCGGCCAGACCGGCTATCTGCATACGTCGTCGAAGTGGTTCATCGGTACGCCGCTCACGCTCGTATCGACATGGGACGGCGACGAGCTCTCACTCGTACGCCAGCATCATCAGCTGCGCGCGGCGCGGCACATCGACGTCGCAACGCAATCGCGCGCACTCGACGAAGCACTGTCGGCGTTACGCGGCGCGAAGGCGTACGGCCTCGGCGCGTACCGCGTGCTCGACAACGCCGGCGATCTCGGCGAGACGTTCGCGCACCACGGCATCGCCGTACGTCGCTTCCCGAACGGCAAGCTGGGTATCATTCCCGCCTTGGACCAGATCGAAGCAGCTGCAGCCGCGATCCGGGAGGCGACATGAGGGTTCTCGATCTGCCGGCCGGCAAATCTCCGCGCGAGTGGGGCCGTATCCACGGCGAATCGTTTCGCGGCGAGATCCAGTCGCTGTGCGCGATCCGCATCTACCTGTGCACGAAGGTCGGCGGCTTTCACGGCTACGACCAGGTCACCGCCGCCGCGAAGATGCACCTGCCGGTGCTCGAGCGCTACAGCCACGCGCTCTACGAGGAGCTGCTCGGCATCGCCGAGGGCGCGATGGTGTCGCCCGAAGAAGTCATCGTCGCGAACCACTACACGGATCTGCGCGACCTCGATCCAGATCCCGCGAAGTGGCAGATGGCGCCGACGAAGGACGACGCGTCGATGTCGCTGCACGCCGTCGGTGCGGAGAGCCTCGGCGGCGATGGCTGCAGCATGTTCTTCGCCGAATCGCCGAGCGGTCGCCTGCTCGCGCAGACGTGGGACATGCACGCGACCGCGATCCCGTACGTGATGCTGCTCGGGATCCCCGAGAGCGAAGACGGCCCGGCCGCGCGCCTGCTCAGCGTGACGGGCTGCCTCGGCATGGCGGGTATGAACGCGTCGCGCGTCGGCATCGCGATCAACAACCTGTACTCGACCGACGCGACGCTCGGCATCGTGTGGCCCGCGATGGTGCGCCGCGCGCTGCACGAGGACACCGCCGCCGCCGCACGCGATGTGATCATGGGCAGCCCGATCGGCTCGGGGCACCACTACTTTGTCGCCGATCGCAAACAAGCGTTCGGCATCGAGGCGTCGGGCACGCGACGCAAGATCATCTGGACCCACGAAGGCCCGAGCGGTAACGAACCGGCGGCGTATTGCCATACGAACCACTGCCTCGACGGCGAAGTCGAGGCGCGGTGCAAGATTCCCGACGCGAGCACGACCTTCGATCGGATGACGTTGCTCGAGAAGGATCTCGGCAAGTCCGTCGTGCGCGATCTCGACGACGCGTGGAAGCGGCTCGGTTCCGAGGAGGGCTGGCCGCGCAGCATCTGCACGAATATGGCGACGCCCGAAGCGCCGCACGGCGCGGCGACTTGCGGCGCGATCGCGATGAACCTCGACAGCGGCGAGCTCTACGCGCAGCAGGGCTTTATCCACAACGTCGCGCCCGAGAAGTGGCAGCTGTAATGGCCGACTATCCGTTCTTCTTCACGTGGACGGCACAGAGCGTCGCGAAGGGGTTCGAGCTGACGGGCGGCGAGGGCGCGTGGTTCACCACGAAGGACGGTTCGCGCTGGCTCGATCTCGGCGCGCTCGCGTATCAGGTCAACGTCGGGCACGGCAACAAGCGCATCGTCGAGGCGATCAAGCGCCAGGCCGACGAGCTGTGCCTGTCGGCGGCAAACGCGATCTTTCCGGCGAAGGTCGAGCTCGCAAACAAGCTACTCGCGATGGCGGGCCCGGGCTTCTCGAAGGTGTTCTTTACGCTCGGCGGTGCCGAGGCGAACGAGAACGCGCTCAAGATCGCACGGCTTGTCACCAAGCGACTCAAGAACATCGCGCGCTACTCGAGCTATCACGGTGCGTCGATGGGCGCGTTGTCGCTGACCGGCGACTGGCGCCGGGCGCCGGTCGAGCCTGGCATCCCCGGCGTAATTCACGTCGCGGACTGCTACTGCGATCGCTGCCCGTTCGACAAGACGCTCGCGACGTGCGCGCGCGAGTGCGCGACAAACATCGGCGACGTGATGCGGCGCGAGGCCGCGGGCGGTACCGAGGTTGCCGGCGCACCCAATCCTGCCGCCGTCGCGGCCGTGTTCCTCGAGCCGGTGCCGGGCGCGAACGGCGTGCTCGTACCACCGCCCGAGTACTGGCCGCTCGTGCGCAAAGCATGCGACGAGCACGGCGCGCTGCTCGTTGCCGACGAAGTCCTCACTGGCTTTGGTCGCACCGGCAAGCCGTTCGGCTTCCAGCACTGGGACGTCGTGCCCGACATGATCACGGTCGCGAAGGGGCTCGCGTCGGGCTACGCGACGATCGGCGCGGTGATCGTGCACGAGCGCGTCGCGAAGTACTTCGACGAGCACGTGCTCGCCTGCGGCCTCACGTACTACGCGCATCCGACCGCGTGTGCGGCGGCACTCGAGACGATCAAGGTCTACGAAGACGACCAACTCTACGCCAACGCCGCGCGGCTCGGCCCCGTGCTGCGGCGTGAGCTCGAGGCGATCGCAGCGCGGCTCGCGCCGACCACGTTCGTGCGATCGCTCGGCCTGCTCGGTGTGATCGAATTCGGCGCGGCGACCGACGCGACGGCGCCGGCGTGGAAGCGGCTCGGCGACGGGCTCGTCGAACGCAAGCTATCGCTGCACGTCGACGGCAAGCGCGGCACGGCGATCTTCTCGCCGCCGCTGTGCATCAGCGAGCAAGAGCTGGTGACCGGCGTGCGTGCTTTCGGGGACGCGGCCGTGGCAGCATTCGGCACGCGTACATGACGGGCAAACACGGCAACAAGGTCGTCGCCTCGATCGAAGAGGCGCTCGTGCCGCTACGCGATGGCATGACGATCATGGTCGGTGGCTTCGGGTTGTCGGGAAATCCCGAGGCGCTGATCAAAGGCGTCGTCGATCGCGGCGTGCGTGGGCTGACGCTGATCTCGAACAACGCTGGCAACCTCGGCAAAGGTCTCGCGACCTGGCTCAAGGCCGGCATCCTCGAGAAAGTCATCTGCAGCTACATCGGTAGCAACGAGGATCTGCACACGCGGATGGCGTCGGGCGAGGTGCGCGTCGAGATCACGCCGCAGGGCACGCTCGCCGAGCGCATGCGCGCCGCGGGCGCCGGCATCCCGGCATTCTTCACTCCGACGGGCGTCGGCACGATCGTCGAGGAAGGCAAAGAGGTCCGCGAGATCAACGGCCGGCGCTACCTGCTCGAGCACGCGCTGCACGCCGATGTCGCGCTGGTGCGCGCGCAGCACTCGGATCACTTCGGCAACCTCCGGTTCTGGCGCACCGCCAAAAACTTCAACCCGGTGATGGCGACCGCCGCAAAGCTGACGATCGTCGAGTGCGATCGGCTTGTCGACAACGGCACGATCGATCCCGACGCCGTGCACCTGCCGGGCATCTACGTGCACCGCATCGTCCACGTGCCCGAGCACGAGAACGCGTTCGAATACCGCACCGTGAGGAAGCGCGCATGACGGCCACAGGTTGGGTGACGGAAGAGATGGCGCGCCGCGCCGCGCGCGAAATTCCCGCCGGTTCGATCGTTAACCTCGGCATCGGTCTGCCGACGCAGGTCGCCGACTACCTGCCCGAGGGACACGCGTGGCTGCACTCCGAGAACGGCCTGCTCGGCATGGGCCCATTCCCGTTCGACGGCGAAGAAGATCCAAATCTGATCAACGCCGGCAAGCAAACGGTCACCGTGCTGCCCGCCGGCTCGACGTTCGACTCGGCGAGCTCGTTCGCGATGATCCGCGGCGGTCACGTCGACCTCGCGATCCTCGGTGCGATGCAGGTCTCGGCCGGCGGCGATCTCGCGAACTGGGCCGTGCCCGGCGGCAAGGTGATGGGCATCGGCGGCGCGATGGATCTCGCATCGGGCTGTCGTCGCGTGATCGCGATGATGCAACACGTCACCAAGAAGCGTGAGCTCAAGCTCGTGCAGAAGTGCGACTACCCGCTGACCGCGACCCGCGTCGTGTCGCTCGTGATCACCGAGCTCGGCGCGTTCGAGCCGACGGGTCACGCGTTCCGTATCGTCGAGCTCGCGCCCGGCGTGACGCGCGACCAAGCCGAAGCAGCGACGGGCGCTCCGCTGATCGACAGCTGATCGCCAGCACGATTTCGTCGCTGGCCGTTGTTCCGGGACGCGGTTGTGCAAATGTTCGCCGCGCTGGTACCCCATTGGCCGTCGAATGCAGAAGGCGGCTGATCGGATGCGGCCAGCTCATGTAATCAGCGGCTTCGAGCACGACCCCCGGTCGTTCGCGGTCGCTCGTAAACTGAGATTTGCGTTGTGCACCGTCGGGGACTCGGTGCCGATGCGCTAGTTGCGTGGCGGTTCACACAGTTAGCCATGGCCCGCTCGCTGCAATTAGGTCCCGACGAACCTGAACGCTGAACAAGACAGCAAGGAGCCCAACCAATGTCTGCCAATCCAGTTCTCGAAGTTGATTTTGACGCACTCCCCACGATCGACATGGCCCAGCTCGAGGCGATCCTCGGCGGCGAGGGTTGGGGGCAATGGGCCGGTAAGTACGTCGGTGCAGGTCTCGGCGGCTTGGGTGGCGCGGCGCTTGGTACGGGTGGCTTCTCGTGGACGGGTCCGGGTGCTCTCGCGGCCGGTGCGTTCCTCGGTTCGGCCGGTGCGGCCGCCGGTTACGACTACGGCGGGCGCGTTGGCAACTGGCTCACGGGAGGTCGCTAAACATGTCGGCAAACCTCGAAACGCTTCCGACGATCGATTTTTCTCAGCTCGAAGCCGTCATCGGCGGCGAAGGCTGGGGCCAGTGGGCCGGTAAGTACATCGGCACCACGATCGGCGGCGGTCTCGGCACGCTGGGTGGCGCGGCGGCGGGCAGTGCGGTTGGCAGCGCGGTGGCGGGTCCTGTTGGCACTGCCGCGGGCGCGCTCGTCGGCGGTGGCGCAGGTGGTTCATTCGGCGCCGCCGTCGGCTACGACTACGGTGGCCGCTTCGGCAACTGGCTGACCGGAGGTCGCTAAGCGTGCGCGCCGCCGTGGAGAAGTACGCCACGATCGGCTTTTGTGGAGGCACGGCCGGCTGTATCGCCACCGCTGCGTTCAACGGCAACCCGCTGGTCTTGCCGCTGGTGGTCGGTGCCGTGATCGGCACGCTCACCGGAGCAACCTACGGCGTGTTGCGCGCTCGCTTCGCCCGCTAGCCACAACAATTGCAGCCGCGGCGTCGTTCGTTCGTGAACGCGCTGCGTTTGCAGTTTCGGATCAGGGACGCAGCGTCGTCCCGACGGAGCCCGGCTCGCGCACGGCGCGCACCAGATCGCCTGCGCCGAGCTTACCGAGGATGTGAATCGCACCGACGCCTTGGTCGACAACGGCCATCGCTTCCTCGAGCTTCGGGATCATGCCGCCGGTGACCACGCCGGTCTTGATCGCGTCGCGTGCGTCGGCGCACGTGAGCTGGCCGATGCGTGACGCAGGATCGTTGATGTCGCGCAGCACGCCCGGCGCGGACGTGATCAAGAACAACCGGTCCGCTTTGAGCGCGGCCGCCAGCTGATTGCCGACCATATCGGCGTTGATGTTGTAGACGCCGCCTTCGGCATCCGCGCCGAGGCACGCGATCACGGGCACGTGCTTCGCGGCCCACAGCGCCTCGATCAGCTCGACGTTGAAGCCGACGACGTCGCCGACGAATCCCATGTCGACCGGCTCCGGTCCGGCGCCCGGATAGACTTTCGGCGGTCGCCGCGTCGCGCGTACGACCAACCCCGATGCACCGTGCAACCCGACCGCCGACACGCCGGCCGCATTGAGCGTCGCGCACAGATCGACGTTGAGCTTGCCGGCAACTGCCATCTTCATCACGTCGAGCGTTGCCGCGTCGGTGACGCGACGGCCTGCGACCTGCTTGGTTTCGATGCCGAGCTGCTTCTGCAGCGCGGTCGCTTGCGGTCCGCCGCCGTGCACGATCGCGACCAGCGCGCCTTCGTCGACGAGCACGCGCAAGTCCGCCGCGAGCAGCTTGGCCTCGCCCGAGCCGATGACCTCGCCACCGATCTTGACGACCAGGCTCACGGCCAGTTCCCGAGGTCTTCGAGGCTCGCGCGCTCGTCGACGCCGAGCACGAGGTTCATGTTCTGGATCGCCTGACCGGCGCCGCCCTTGATCAAGTTATCGATCGCCGAGAAGCACGTTACGGTGCGCTTGCCGTTCGCGACCGGGCCGACCGCGAAGCCGACCTCCGCGTAGTTGCTCCCCGCGACCGCGACCACCTCGGGCAGCCGCGCCTTCGGCCGGCGCACGAACGCCTCGCGCGCGTAGCTTTCATCGAACAGCGCGGTGAGCTTCGCCTTGTCGATCGACGCGTCGAGCTCCAGGAAACACGTCGCAAAGATGCCGCGGGTCAGCGGCGCCGACACCGGCACGAACCGCAGCTCGACGCCCTTCGCGCCGGCATCACCAAGCGTCTGCACGATCTCGGGCACGTGCTGGTGCTCGAGCGGCTTGTACGTCTTGAGATTGCCCGCACGGCTCGGGTGATGCGTGCCCGCCTGGGGCGCGATGCCCGATCCCGACGACCCGGTGATCCCCGTCACGTGCACGACCGCAGCGTCGAGCATCCCCGCGCGTGCGAGCGGCAACAGCGCTAGCTCGATCGTCGTCGCGAAACATCCGGGCGACGCCACGTACTTCGCCGCCTTGATCTGCGCGCGATTCATCTCCGGCAAGCCGTACACGAACGTGCCGAGCAGCTCGGGGTGCGGATGCTTCGCGCCATAAAATTTCTCGTACACCGCCGCATCGCGCAGCCGGAAGTCACCCGACATGTCGACGATCTTCACGCCCGCCGCGATCAGCTCGGGCACCTTCGCGGCGGTCACTTTGTGCGGCAGCGCGAGCAGCGCGACATCGCAGCCCTTCGCGGCCTCGACCGGCGACAGGTCCTCGAACACCAAGTCGGTCGCGCTATCCAAGTTCGGGTGCACCGCACCGAGCGGCTCGCCGACGTGATCGATCGACGCGACACGCACGAGCTCGACATCCGGGTGCATGAGCAGACGGCGCGCCATCTCCGCGCCGCCGTATCCGCTACCGCCGATGATTGCTGCCTTGAATCGCTTTGCCATCGTGGGCGGAGGTATGCCATGCCTTGGCCCACGGTGTCACACTCCCTCGGTCTCGCCCTCCAAGCGCTCCACGGTCGCAAGCACGAAATGCTCGGGCTCACGCGCAGCTGGGTCGAGATCAACAGCTACACGTCGAACGTCGAAGGCGTAAACCGCGTCGGCGCGATGTTGCGCGAAGCGTTTTCACTACTCCCGTCGCTCACGAACACGGTTATCCCCGGTGAATCCGGCTACGGCGATCACCTCGTCTGGCGCACCGCGCCTTCGGCGCGCGGAAATCGATCTCCTGGAGTCGCGCCGATCCTGCTCATCGGTCATCACGACACCGTATTCCCACCGGGCCACTTCGAAGGCTGGCGCGAAGAAGGCGACCGCGCGATCGGTCCGGGCGCGCTCGACATGAAGGGTGGGCTCGCGATCATTCGCACCGCGCTCGCCGCGCTCGAAGACGCTGGCGCTCTCGCGAGCCTCCCGATCATCGTGATCTCGGTCGCCGACGAAGAGGTCGGCTCACCATCCTCCGCACCGCACCTGCGCGAGCTCGCGCAAGGCGCTTCCTGCGCGCTCGTGTTCGAATCGGGTCGCGCGAACGACATGATCATCACGCGCCGCAAAGGCGTCGGCGCGATGACAGTGATCGCCCACGGCAAAGCCGCGCACTCCGGCAACAACCACAAGGACGGCGCGAACGCGATCCACGCGCTCGCAAAGTTCGTCGACGCCGCACAACAGCTCACCGACTACGCCAAAGGCGTCACCGTCAACGTCGGCCAGTTCTCCGGTGGCACCTCGAAGAACACCGTGCCCGAGCGCGCCGAGTGCAAGCTCGACCTCCGCTATCAGACCGTGTCCGACGCCGAAGCGTTGGTCGCCGGCCTCCGCGCCGCCGCAGCTGCCGCGCAAATCCCGGGCGTCACGCTCGAGGTGCAAGGCGGCGTCAATCGCCTGCCGCTCGAGCGCACCGACGCATCCGCCGCGCTGCGCGACGAGTACGCCGCGTGCGCGCGTGCCGCGGGCCTCGGCGACGGCGAAGCGCCGCTGCTCGGCGGTGGTTCCGACGCGAACACCGTTGCACCGCTCGGCGTGCCGGCCATCGACGGTCTCGGCCCGCGCGGTGCGGGCTTTCATACAACGTCTGAGTACGTCGAGCTCGACACGTTCGTGCCGAAGGCCGAAGCGTTGCTGCGCTTTCTCTACGCCCGCTTGCCGTTGGCGTAGCCCCCGCGCAGGAACTTCCTTAGCTCGGCATCGATCGGTTGTTCGTCGCTCACCACGAAGTGATACAGCCAGTCGCGCGCGCCGAGCTTCTCGATCTTCACGAACCGATCGCTAGTCATCGCCTCGCGCAGCCAGATGTGGCCGCGGATCGAGTCCTCACCGATCCGATTGATCGCGGCGAACCGCACGTCGACCATCAGCGCGACGCGCGTCTTCACCGGATGCAGCGTGACCGGGCCGAGCTCGCGCACCGTGGCGATCAGCGCCTTCGCGTGCCTCACGCCATCGCGCGGCTTGCCCGCGAAGAACTCGGCGAGCGTCTGCTTCACGCACGAGTGCGACGCATTCCTCGTCGCGAACTTCGCACCGCAGCGCGGGCACGCCCAGCTCATGCAAGCGGACCCGCGAGCTGGTCGATCATGCGCGAGAGCCAGTAGGCACCGCTCGAGTCGTCGCCGGCGCGTTCGAGCAGGATCACTGGCTCGATCGCAGCCAAGCCGAGACCGGCGCGGGTGAGCACGTGATCGAGCGCGAGCCGAGCCGCGCGCGCGTTGCCGTCGCCGAACGGGTGAAAGAATGCGACGTCGAGATAGACGCGCGCCGCGCGTACGTGCGGCGGATCGGAGCCGTTTGCTTCAGCAAGCGCGACATCGAATCGCACGGGCAAGTCGGTCGCGTAGGCGTAACGGACGTGACGCGCAAATGCATCGGTCGTGCGCCACGGCGGTGCAGTGGGTTCACCGAGCACGATCGCTTGCCACACGGCGAGGCGCTCGAACGTGAGCAGTTCGCCCTTCTGCGCGGACTTGCGACATGCAGCCAGTGCGCTCGCCAGGCGGTCGGCGCGCTGCGGCTCGCGCGCGCGTTCGATGGTCTCGATGTACGTGCGGTGC
>DATDCH010000403.1:0-5444 GCA_036524455.1 Kofleriaceae bacterium
CATCCGGCGATCCTCGAAGCGGCCGTGATCGGCGTGCCCGATCCCGAGTGGGGCGAGACGCTGCGCGCGTTCATCGTGCTGCGCGGTACCGAGCAGCTGAGCGAGGTCGATGTCATCAACTTCTGCCGCGAGCACCTCGCCGACTACAAGCGCCCGCGCAAGGTCACGTTCCTCGCCGAGATGCCGCGCAATCCGACCGGCAAGATCTTGAAGCGCGAGCTGCGCGAAATGAGCTGAGGCGCGGCGTCATGTCCGGCCACCCGATCGTCCTCGGCACCGCGGGACACATCGATCACGGCAAGACGTCGCTCGTGCGCGCGTTGACCGGGATCGATACCGATCGGTTGCCCGTCGAGAAAGCGCGCGGCATCACGACCGAGCTAGGCTTCGCGCGCCTCGACCTCCCCCGCGTCACCGACGCGAGCGGGCGCGACCTTGGCCGCGGCGGCGAGCCGCGCCGTGTCGCTGTCGTCGACGTACCCGGTCACGAACGCTTCGTGAAGAGCATGGTCGCCGGAGCGACCGGCCTCGATCTCGTGATGCTCGTGATCGCCGCAGACGAAGGCGTGATGCCGCAGACGCGCGAGCACCTCGACATCTGCGACCTGCTCGGCGTGCGGCGCGGCCTGATCGTGCTGACGAAGCGCGATCTCGTGGACGACGAGTGGCTCGGCATGGTCACCGGCGATGTCGCCGCCGCGGTCGCCGGCACGTTCCTCGACGGCGCGCCGATCGTGCCGGTCTCGACGAAGACGAGCGTCGGTCTCGACGAGCTGCGCGCGGAGCTCGCCAAACAGATCGCCGCGTTGCCACCGCGCGCCCAGACCGGCGTGTTCCGGTTGCCGATCGATCGCGTGTTCACGGTCAAAGGCTTCGGCACGATCGTTACCGGTACCGTGCTCGGCGGTGAGGTCAAGCTCGGCGACGAGCTCGCCGTGATCCCGACGAACCTGACCACGCGCGTGCGCGGCATCGAGGTCCACGGCGGCGCCGTCGACACCGCGATCGCGGGTCATCGCGCGGCGCTCAACCTCGGCAACCTCGCCGTCGACGATCTAGCGCGTGGCGATTTGCTCGCGCATCCAGGTCGCGTCGCCGCCTCTCACATCCTGGACGTCGAGCTGCGCTACTTGCGCAGCGCCGCAGGCCCGCTGCCGATGCGGAGCAAGGTGCTCGTCCATCACGGCACCGCCCAAGTTCTCGCGTCCCTCGTGCTCGTGGACGCTAAAGAGATGGCGCCCGGCACGACCGGGCTCGCCCAGCTGCGCCTCGACCAGACCACACCGCTCGGCGCACTCCCGGATGACCGGTTCATCGTGCGCGGCTTCGTCGCATCGGCATCCGGCGGCTCGACGATCGGTGGCGGCCGGATCATCCGCGTGCTCGCGCCGAAAGCGCGCAAAGGTGCGAGCCATGCGCAGGCCGTCGCCGCACTCGCCGCCGCGCGCGTCGATCAACGCGTCGCGCTCGACATCAAAGCGTCGGCGTTCGCTGGGCTCGGCGTCGCAGATCTCGTGCGCCGGCTCGGCGTGCCCGCGGAAGCTTTGCGCGCGCCGCTCGCAAAGCTCGTCGCTGCAGGCGAGCTGCTCGTCACCGGGCAGAAGCCAGATGCCGCGGCCGCGACCAGCGACGACCATGCGCACTATCTCCACGCGCAAGCGGTGGCCGAGCTCGAACAGCGGATCGCGCAGCTCGTCGGTGCCGCCGATGTCGACGGTCTCGCGCGCGAGCTCTTGCGCACGCAGCTGCCGGCCGCGCTACCTGCACGCGCCTACGACGCGGTGCTCGCGGGGCTCGAGAAGCGCGGGCTCGTTGCGACCATCGCCGATCGCGTGAAGAAATCGTCGGCGCCCAAAACGCCCGCGCTGTCGGCCGTCGAGTCCGCCGTGCTCGCGAAGCTCGAGCAGACCGGCGTCGAGCCGCCGCGCCCGAAGGAGCTGCCCGCCGCGCTCGGGCTTGCCGAGCCGCAGGTCAAGACTGCGCTCGATCGACTCGTCACCGCGAAGCTCGCGATCAAGGTGAAACCCGATCTCGTGATGCACGCGCGCACGATCGACGACGTCCGCACGAAGTTGCTCGCGCACCTCGAGCGCCACGGCACGATCGACGCGCAGCAATGGAAAGACCTCACCGGCGCCTCGCGCAAGTTCACCATCCCGCTCGCCGAGTACTTCGACGCCGAAAAGCTCACGCTGCGCGTCGGCGACGTGCGCCGGCGGCGTTAGTCCGACTGACCTTGACGTTGAACCTGAGCTCGAACACCACCCATTGACGTCGACGATGTCCGCTGCGATCGGCGAACCTGCTAGTTCGGCGCGCGAAATGGCGCCCGGCTCACCTCAGAGGCGCTCCGCAGCTCGCGCTTTCAACGTCAACGCTGTCTGTTCAGGTTCACGTTCAAGTCGACGACGTCGACGGGCGGGCTAGAAGAAGTACCCGCCCGACAGGCCGATGAACGGAATCGTGCGAATGCCGGTCTCGATGTTGATGACGGCCTTCGGCACCGGCCGGATCTGCACGCCGATGATCGCGTTGACCACCGGGAACACCGGCGGCAGGTCATAGTCGTTCGGAACGCCGCCCGCACCGGTGCCCTGGTTTCCGCTCGGCGAGGTGACGCCGGTGGGCACGCAGCCCGGCTCTGGGTTTTCGTTGGTCGCGCCGTTGCACGCCACGTCGTACTTCTGCAGGCCACCGGTGATGAAGCCGATGCCGGCACCGCCGCCGTAGCGGATCGCGACCTTCTCGGTGATCGGTGCGTGATTGAGGAACGTGAACTCGAGCGTGAACCAGCCGAGGTCCTTGCCCGCGCGATCTGGACCGACGATGTAGTCGGCTTGGTCGCCGGCCGCGACGTTATCGCCGCTGTTGATCCACACGCCTTCGGTGGGCTGCACGTGCTCGAACTCGAAGCCGAGCTGGAGCTCGAGGTTGCCGCGGCGTCGCATTAGATCGACACCGAAGCCGGTGTTGCTGATGCCGCCGGTGTGCTCGTCGACGAACAGACCGAGCATCCAGCCGGGTACGAAAACCTGGCGGAGGCGGATGCCGACGCCGTACTCGAGCTTTGGCGCTGTATCGAGTGACGTCGGCGCAGCCGCCGGGTCCGTCGTCGGTACGGGTTTTCCCTCTTCGTCGAGGGCCTGGCCACGGGCAATGCCCGACGCGCCGAGTATCGTAAGCAAAGTCAGGCTCGTGGCGAAACGCATGATTCCCCCCGCGGTGCGACAATATATACTCCATGCCACTGAGTCCCGTAAAACCGGCGCGGGATTGGTTGTCATGCGGCATGGCTCACTGATCTTTGCGCTCGCGTTCGCCCTCGCTGGCTGTCCTGGCGGCGACGGTGGGATCGGTGATCCGTGTTCGGGCCACGGCGACTGCGGCGGGCAGTTTCAATGCATCTCGAACGTCTGCGTGCCTCGCTGCGAGCGGGCACCCGACTGCGGTGACGGCTACCGCTGTGACGAAGCCGGACTTTGCCATGCTGCGACCGGACAGACCGGTGACACCTGCAGAAGCGAGGTCGACTGCGCGGCCGGGTTGTCGTGTCAGATCGAGGGTACCGAGATCGACGACGGATTCCTGCTCGCGAGTTGCGGCGGCGAGAACAGCGGGCGACCGGCCGGCGCCCTCTGCGAGAGCCACGGCGAGTGCCGAAACGGGACCTGCGACCTCGGCCACTGCCTCGATTTATGCGCCGACGATCGCGACTGCAGCATCGGCACGCAGTGCACGGAGATTCCGCGCATCGTCACGCTCATCGTCGACAACACGCAAACCGAGGTCCACGCGCGCTACCGCGGCTGCCTGCAAGCGCACGGGTCCGTGAAGTGGACCCTGCCGATTCATAGCCCGAGCGAGGACGTCCACCTGCCGGTGCCGGCAAGCGCTCGATCGGTTTCGATGATGTTTACGATCGACGATCCCAACCAGAAGGTCGGCGCCACGCAGCTGCTCGCGCCGCATTCGGGCGAAGACTTGTTGCTTGCGGACGATTACTACGACAACCCATTTGTCCGGCATCGCCCCGAGTTCGGCGAGTCCGTGCTCGCAATGCCGATCTCGCCGGCGCCGGCGGCGCAGCTGCGCTCCGGCGTGTACGTGATGCGCGTGAAGTCGCAGCGGCCGACGATCTGCACACCGCCCCAGCAGCCGCCCTGCTACATCCAAGGCACCTCGACGCCGACCGGGCAAGCGGTGATCAAAGTCGACGACGCGGCGATCCTCGACCTGCATTTCTACTTCTTGAACCTCGACGATCATCCGTGCGGGGACGCGTTCGGCAACCAGCTCGACGCGAGCACCGCGCAGACCGCTTCGTACTTCGAACAGTTCCTCGGCGAGATCCGCAACATCCTCGGCACCGCCGTCTACTTCGATCTCGGCAACGTCACGTACAAAGACCTGCGCGATCATCCCGACCTCGACGGGCTCGACGCCGATCACGCACCCGCGTTGCTCTCACTCGGCGAGCACTCGACCGGCATCAACGTGTTCTTCGTGCGCACGCTGTCACCGATCGGCCTGCAGGCGGTCGGGCCGAATCCCGGTCCCGCGGGCCTCGCGAACACGCGGCGCTCCGGCATCGTGATCGGCGTCGACACGCTGTGCTACCGCACGTGGCGGCAGCTCGCGCGACTCACCGCGCACGAGATTGGCCGCTACATGGGGCTCTACAACAACGTCGGGATCGATCCCGCGGCGGTCGATCCGATCGCGGATACGGACATGTCGAGCTCGAATCTGATGTTCTATTCCGAGCTCGGCGGGACGTTCCTGTCGGAAGGTCAGAAGCAGATCCTGCGCAGGAGTGCGGTGCTGCGATGAAGCACGTGTTGCTCGCGCTCGCATGCTCGGCGGCGGTCGCCGCTGCGACCGGTAGCGCGACGAATCTGTCGCAAAACCAGCAGAACACGCTGACCACGATCGATTCGGTGCCGACGAAAGATCAGATCGACGACGCGTTCGATACACCCGCCGATGCGAAGCAAAACCTCGTCGCGATCGCGACCGATCCGGATCCAGCGCCCGATGCGATCAGCATCCGGCTCCGCGCGATCCACGCGCTCGCCAAGTACTGCGGGACACCGCCGAGCACGCCGTGCACGGCAAGCGATCTCGCGCATCAAGCCGTCACGTCGGTGATCACGGCGACCCGCACCGCGAACGCGGGCTCCGACGTGCTGATCCTGCGAGCGGCGATCGAGACGCTCGGCACGATGAAGGTTTCGGCCGATGTGACGATCTTGAACCCGTTGCTGAACCACCCGAGCCGGGACATCCGCGCCGCGACCGCGCGAGCCCTGCGCGACCTCTGCAACACGCAAGCAATCTCGCCGCTGACCGAGCGCTACTCCGGGGAGCTGACCGATCAAGTGAAGCTCGCGATTTCAGAGGCTCTCCGGATTCTCGATCAGTGCTCCGGGATCTAGTGAACTACC
>DATDCH010000404.1:0-2071 GCA_036524455.1 Kofleriaceae bacterium
GAAGCCGAACGGGAACAACGGCTCGGTCGTGTCGAACAGGTAGCCGCGGCGGGCGCTAGGTTTGACGTTGTAGAACACCGGCAGCTGCCCGACCGAGCGGGCGATCGTGACCGGCAGCTTGCCGCCGGGGTTGACGGTGCCGAACAGCACGTTGGCCATTGCGGTACCGCCTTCCTGGCCGGCGTACCACGCCTCGATCAGGGCATTCGCTTTTGCGGCGACATTGACGACCGACAGCGGGCGGCCGTTGATCAATACGACGACCACCGGCTTGCCGAGAGCGAACATCGCATCCGCCAGTTCGTCCTGCTCGCCGACGAGCCCGAGACTCGCGCGGTCGCCGAGATGGCTGTCGGCCCAGGCTTCACGGCTCGTCTGCTCGGTGTCGCCGATCGCCAGCACGATCAGGTCGGCACGTTTCGCGACCTCGACCGCCTCCGCGATCATCGCGCGGTTCTTCGCGGGGTCTGCGAGCCTGACCTCGTCCGCCCACCAGTCGTCGTTGAGCGTGATCGCGACGCCGGGCGCCGTCACGACGTCGGCCCGGCTTCCGACCGCCGCCTTGATGCCTTCGAGCAGCGAGACGGTCTGGCGCGGGACGCTCGAGTAGCCGCCGAGCCGAGCGACGGCCGCATTCGGGCCGATCACGGCGACAGTGCGATGCGCGCCAGCTGTCAGTGGCAGCACGCCGTCGTTCTTCAGCAGAACGATCGACTTGCGCGCCGCCTCGAGCGCGAGTGCGCGGCCCTCGGCATTGCCGGTGATCGCTTCCGCCCGCTCGGCATCGGCGAACGGCTGCTCGAACAACCCGGCCCGGACCTTGAGCTCGAGCATGCGCCGCGCCGCACGGTCGACCAGCGCTTGCGACACCTTGCCGGCGCGGACCGATGCGACCAGCGTGCGATACGAGATGCCATCGGGCAGGTCGAGATCGACGCCGGATTCGAGCGCGAGGATCGCGGCCGACTCGAGGTCCGGCACGATGTGATGCAGCGTCATGAGCTGGTCTATCGCCGCATAGTCGCTGGCGACGACGCCCTTGAAGCCCCACTCGCCGCGCAGCACGCCCTCGAGCAGCCACTTGTTCGCGTGACTCGGCACGCCGTCGATCTCGTTGTACGACGGCATCACTGCGCCGATGGCCGTGCGCTGGACCACCTGCTCGAAAGGCGGGAAGAAGTTCTCGCGCAGCGCACGCTCGGAAATCTGCGCCGGGCCGATGTTCGTGCCGCTTTCGGGCTGGCCGTGGCCGGTCATGTGCTTCAGTGTTGCGAACACCTTGTCCGGCCCGAGCGTGGGGCCCGTGCCCTGCAGGCCTTCGACCGCGGCGACGCCGAGTTCGCCGACGAGGAACGGGTCCTCGCCGAAGGTTTCCTCGATGCGACCCCAACGCGGGTCGCGTGCGACGTCGACGACCGGCGACAACACGATGTGCACGCCACGTGCGCGCGCCTCGCGGGCCGCAATTGCATTGACGCGGCGGGTCATGTCCGGGTCCCACGCGCTTGCCATCGCGATTGCCTGCGGAAACATCGTCGCATCGAACGCGACGTAGCCGTGCAGGGCTTCTTCG
This sequence comes from Kofleriaceae bacterium, assembly GCA_036524455.1. Classification (GTDB taxonomy): domain Bacteria; phylum Myxococcota_A; class Polyangia; order Haliangiales; family Haliangiaceae; genus JABFXX01. The sequence goes on from DATDCH010000404.1 coordinate 1,574, forward strand.
TGGAAGAGCACGGGGATGCCGAGCCGCGTCTGCTCGACGGCGAAACGCTGGACGGCGTTGATCAGCGCAACCGTGTCGCGGGCATTGCGGCCGCGCAGCTCACGCGGCGACACCGGGCCTTTCGCATCCGACGGCCGTGCGAACTGACCGATGCCGTCCGGATAGCGCTGCTTCGCCTTCGCGGCGTCGAACTGCAGGTTCGAGTCGAATATTTCGGTCTTCTCCACCCAGACCGTCATCAGTTGCGCGACTTTCTCCTCGAGGGTCATGCGCGCGAGCAGGTCATCGACACGCGCGTCGACCGACGCCGCCGGGTTCCTGTACAGCGGCGTGCCTGTTGCCTGAGACGCGGCAGATGCCCCCTGCGCCGTGACGCCGGTCGGCGCGACGAGCAACGGCAATACGATCGCACCGAGCGCAGTCGCGGTGCGCCACGCGCGTTTCCTCACGAACACGGTTTTGAACTCTCGTGAAGGCGCGTTGCATGGGCTCGCATTT
>DATDCH010000405.1:0-12046 GCA_036524455.1 Kofleriaceae bacterium
AATTCAGAAGATCCGCCGAAGCTCCCGACGAACGATCCCGCGGATCGCGCCGAGGCGCTCCTCGATAGCGTGGTGCCGCTGGAATCGAACAAACCGTACGACATCAAGAAGATCATCAACGCGGTCGTCGACGACGGCGCGTTCCTCGAGGTCCACAAGGACTACGCGAAGAACATCGTGTGCGGCTTCGCCCGCTTCGACGGCCAGTCGGTCGGCATCGTCGCCAACCAGCCGAACCACCTCGCCGGCTGCCTCGACATCGACGCGTCGATCAAGGCCGCGCGGTTCGTGCGGTTCTGCGATTGCTTCAACATCCCGCTCGTCACGTTCGTCGATGTACCGGGCTTCTTGCCGGGCACGAACCAGGAGTACGGCGGCATCATCAAGCACGGCGCGAAGCTGCTGTACGCGTTCGCCGAGGCGACGGTGCCGAAGATCACCGTGATCACGCGCAAGGCGTACGGCGGTGCCTACGACGTCATGTCGTCCAAGCACATCCGCGCCGACGTCAACGTGTCGTATCCGGCCGCCGAGATCGCAGTGATGGGACCCGAGGGCGCGGTCAACATCATCTACCGCAGCGAGCTCGAGCGGATCAAAGACGAGACCGCACGTGCCGCAGCGCGCGCGAAGTTCACCGAGCAGTATCGCGACACGTTCGCGAATCCTTACAAGGCGGCGTCGCTCGGCTACATCGACGAGATCATCCGGCCGCGCGACACGCGGTGGACGATCGTGCGCTCGCTGCGCACGCTCAAGAACAAGCGGCAGGCGAACCTGCCGCGCAAGCACGGCAATATTCCTCTGTGAGACTTGCGGCGCTGCTCGTGATCGCGGCGTGCCACCGCACGCCAAAGCCGATCTCGCTCGCACCGCTACCGGCGGGAGCCTATGCGCATTATCTCGCCGGCAAGCTCGCGCTGTATCGCGACGATCCGGCCGCCGCGGCCGACGAGCTGCGCTTGGCCGCCGCCGCTGCACCTGATCAACCGATGATCGCCGTCGAGCTCGCGCGTGCGCTTGCGAAGGCCAAGCGCGCTGCCGCCGCGCGTGACGTGCTGGTGCTCGCGCGCAAGAAGTGGCCGGATCACTCGCAGGTGTGGCTCGCGTCGGGCGAGGTGCTCGAGGATGCCGCCGCGACGCGCAAGGAAGCACTCGACGCGTACCGCAAAGCGATCAAGCTCGAGCCGACAGAGGAGCGCGCGTACATCGGGCTCGCGCGCACGCAGGCGACGGCCGGCGACGGCGCGGGTGCCGAGCGCACGCTGCGTGCACTGGTCAAGAAGCTGCCGACGTCGGTCGAAGGGCACTATCGGTTGGCACAGCGGCTCGAGCAGCGCGGCGATCGCAACGCAGCGATCGGCGAGCTCCGTGCGGTGCTCGAAGAGGAACCGGATCACCTCGATGCGCGGCTCGACCTCGCGCGCACGCTGCGTCGGATCGGCAAGCTCGAAGAAGCGATCGCGCAGACGCGCAGCGCGTTCGATCGCGCGGGCCAGCCGATGGACATCGCCGAGGAGCTGTACTGGCTACTATGCGAAGCAGACGACCGGCAAGGCGCGATCGATCTACTCACGCTGCTCGACGACGATCGCAGCGACGCCGACGCGCTCGCGACGGTCGCGCAGTTCCAGCGTCAGCTCGGCCGCACGCCGGAGGCGCGTGTCGTCGCTTCGCATATCAAGCCGCTCGATCCCGATGCGGCGACGATCGCGCTCGCCGAGACCGACCTCGCCGAGGGCCTGATCGATTCCGCCGTACAAACTGCGCTGAGCATCCCGGAGAAGGCCAAGCGCTATCGCGAAGCTCGTCGCGTCGCGGTCGACGCGCTGATCAAAGGTGGCAACGCCAGGCGTGCGCTCGAGCTGCTCGAGCCGCTGCGCAAAGCGAAGCCCGCCGATCTCGAGCTCGCTTACACCGAGGCCCTCGCGCATGCCGAGGCCGGCGACGCGGCGAAGGCGCGCGAGCTCGCCGGCAAGTTGCGCGGTGATGCGATCATCGTCGCGTATCTGCGGGCACGGATCGCGGATCACCTCGGCGACCCCGCGGGCGCGCTCGCGATTCTCGAGCCCGCACTGCGCGACAACCCCGAACACGTTGGCGCGAACAACCTCGCCGGTTACCTGCTCGCGGACCTCACCGAGCAACAGGCCGGCCCGCTCAAACGGGCCCGCAAACAGCGGCTCGCCGACGCCGAGCGTTACCTCGCCCGCGCGCGCGATTTGCAGCCCGGAGACCCGGCGATCCTCGATAGCTGGGGCTGGCTCTTGTATCAACAGGGCCGCGCGCGCGACGCCGTTCGTACGCTCGATCGCGCCTCGCGGTTTGCGCCGCGTGAGCCGGAGATCCTCGTACATCTGGCGTCGGCGTGGGCAGCCGATGGGGCGCCGCGCACGGCCGCGGAGGTGCTCGATCGCGCAGAAAAGCTAGGCCCGGCGCCCGCCGTGAAACGCCGGATCGATGCCCTTCGCGCCTCGCTTGCGATACGATGACACCATGAAGCGCGCCTGGATTCTCGTTCTCCTGATCGCGGCTGCGTGTGGCAAGGGACCCTCGGATGACGAGTGCAAGAAGTTCCTGAACCACCTCGTCGATCTCGAGTTCAAGAAGGCCGGCGCCGCGGCGACCACCGACGCGATGAAGCAGGAAATCGCGAAGCAGAAGAACACGGTCACCGAAGCCAAGAGCGCCGAGTTCCTCGACGTGTGCAAGAAGAAGATGGCGAAGGCGCGCGTGCAGTGCGCGCTCGCAGCGACCGAGCTCGATGGCGAGAACGGCGTCGGCAAGTGCGACGAGGCGAAGTAGTCAGCGCCCGCTAACGCTGCCGAATCACGACTGGCCGAGCGCGCTGATCACGTACGAGGCGGCAACCTGACCGACGGCCGATGATGCCGTCGCGCCGTGGCCGCCGAGCCCCGCAACCCACACGAGCCACGGCCGTTCGGCGTCTTGCTGGATCTTCATCGCGGGCAGCGTCGAGAACGTGCGCTGGCAGGCCCACGCTCGGTTGATCGTGACGTTCGCCAGCGGTGAGCCTTCGAGCCGCGAGCGCAGCATCGCTTCGCCGGCTTCGTCGGGCTGTTGGTCGCCGGGTCCGGTCGGTGCGGCATCGCACGGCGAGAACAGGATCTGGCCGGCGATCGCGCGCACGTAGAGCTCTTGCTCGCCGAGGTGCCACACGAACGGCGCCTTTTTCGGCGCGACGGCTTCGAGCACGTAGACATGGCGCTTGAACGACGCGAGCAGCGGGTCGCCGGTGGTGCGGCCGGCCCACGCGCCGGTCGCGTCGACGACCACCTTCGCGGCGAGCTCGCCCCGGCTCGTCCACAACCGGGCGCCGCCGGCTTCGGGCTCGATGCGCTCGACGGCAGTGTCGAGCAGCACGCGCCGGCCTTCGGCGTAACCGGCGAGCAGCACGGCGATGTCGATGAGGCCATCGCTCGGCACTTTGATCGCCGCGACGATGTTGACCGGCGCGAGCTGCGGCCACATCTTCAGCACCGCTTCCGGCTTGATACGGGCGGCCTTGAGCCCCATGCGGTTCGCGCGCGCCATGTAGCCGCGTGCGATCTCCTTGGTGTCGAACGTCAGAATGCCGCCGGTCGCGGTCCACACGTGCGAAAAGTGTTCGCGCAGCTGCGCCGCGCCCGTGACGGTCAAGCCGGTGACGAGGTCATCTTCGGCGAGCTGGCGGCCGAGGCCGGCGCTGCGCCCGCTCGCGTAACGGCCGAGCTCGGGCTCGCGTTCGAGCACCACGACGTCGGTGACACCCTCGCGCGCGAGCCACCAGGCGGTCGCCATGCCCGCGAACCCGCCGCCGACGATCGCGACGTCGACACTGCGTGGCAGCTCGGTCACCGGAGCCTTGTAGCACACGAGCAGAATCAGGCAGACTCGGCACATGCCACGTCTGATTCGCCTCGATACCGGAGACGAGATCGGAACCATCGACGACAAGCAGTTGCAGTTTTTGGTCTCCCAGCTCGAAGAAGACCACGACGACGACAAGGACTACTTCATCGATCGCGACACGCTCGAGCTCTTGTCTGACAACGGTGCCGATCCAGAGCTACTCGCGCTGCTCGAGAAGGGCCTCGCGGGTGACGAAGAGATGGACATCGCCTGGGAGGGGGCTGTCGAAGAAGCGCCCGCCAAGAAGTAACCGAGCCCAGCCGAACCGAGCCCAGCCGAGCCGAGCCGAATTCTGCGCTCGCTCGCTCGATCGATAACCCCGGATTCCTCGATCGATGGGCGGGATTAGCGGCTGATCGGCCAGCCGGTCGCAGGCCAGCCTGGCTACTCGTGTTGCGACGCAGGAAGCCATGATCTCGGGGGCTTAGGTTCGGCACTGGCCTTGCTGAAAGGCGGGGCCATGATGCGTCTCAGCCAGATCGTCGCCGCCGCCGCCCTGATCGCCCCCATCGCAGGGTGCGTAGACGAAGACCCGTTCGCGGGCGAAGAGGTCAAGTCCGATGACGGCAAGGCCGACGCGAGCGCGCTCGGCGTGTTCCTCGACCTGACGTTCGAAGGCAAGCTGGTCACGGACTCGTCGTGGAACGACGAGCAGACGGTCGAGGATCAACTGCTCTACACCGTCGGTCAGCTCAACGGCTTCACCGCGGTCGGCCGCGTCGACAAGGCCGTGATCACGAACATCGTGAAGACCACGGTCGGCGGCAAGACGCAGATCACGTACAAGGCGAAGCTGCCGATCATCTGGGCGAAGCGTAACGGCATGCCCGACACGGTCGAGCTCAAGCTGCCGCTCGATATCTCGTACAGCGGCCAGATGGCGTTCGCGACCAAGTACTCTCATGACTGCGTCGACTGGGGCGCACACGACGTCGACGCCGGCTCGATGTTCTATTACTTCCGTCCGCGCGCGTCGGGCTGCACGATCGCAGCCACCGACGTCCACGCGGTCAACGCAGATGTCGCTCCGAGCCCGACCCAAACGACGGGCAAATTTCCCGAGTACAACGAGATCTGGGAAGACAGCACGCTCAACGTCGTCGCCATCTTCGGCAAGTACGAGGACGGCGCGACCACGTCGAGCGACGCCGGCATCTCCGCGTACAACGAGTTCATCTCGGCGATGAAGAGCGAGCTCGGCGCGCGCATGCTGACCACGGTTCCGGCTTCGATTCCGGCCAGCCCCGGCGTCGGCACCCCCGACATCGAGTTCAACGCCGTGCTTGCCGATGGCAAGAAGATCAAAGTCGTCGCGCTGCTCACCGACAACGTGCGCACCGGCCTGTCGCAGACCGCGTTCCGCCAGCGCTACGAGACGCTCTCGACCCGCGCTGACTTCATCACGTACAACGGCCACGCCGGCCTCGGCGCGAACATCCGCGCGCTCGCACAAGCGGGCAAGTGGGTCGCAGGCCAGTACGTCGTCGTCTTCATGAACGGCTGCGACACGATGGCGTACATCGACAGCTCGCTCTCCGACGCCCACAAGGCGATCAACCCCGACGACACCACCGGCTTCAAGTACGTCGACGTCATCAACAACGGCATGCCGGCGTACTTCGCGTCGATGGCCGAAGCGTCGACCGCGATGCTGCGCGGCTTCATGTCCTACGACGACCCGCAGACGTACGAGCAGATCTTCGCGCGCATCGACAGCTCTCAGCTCGTGATGGTCACCGGCGAGCACGACAACGCGTTCACGCCGGGCGGCGGTGGCACGCCGTCGCCGTGGGCCGGTATCAACGAGCAGGGCACGCTCGCTCGCAACGCGAAGAAGGCGTACACGACCGTGACGCTCGCCGCCGGCAAGTATCAGTTCGCGATCACCGGCACCGGCGACGCGGACCTCTACGTCAAGGTCGGCCGCGAGCCGACGCTGTCGTCCTACGACTGCCGCCCGTACAAGACCGGCTCGAACGAGACGTGCGAAGTCACGCTCGCCCAGCCCGCGCCGATCGGCGTGATGGTCAACGGCTACGCGACGAGCTCGACGTTCAAGCTCGTCGGCAAGAAACTCTAAACTAATGTCTTACCGGCGCGGCCCCAGGGAGCTTGGCTCTACGGGCCGCGTCGGCATTTTCCCTCGTCACGGGCTCCGCGGCATCGTCGGTCTACTGCTGCTCGCTGCGTGCGGCTCGGGGAGCAACGGCGGCGGCGGTGGCGGGGACGATCAGACCCCCGACGACGCGTGCGTGGGCCCGACATGCAAGTGCGCCCGCGAGACGCTGAAGATCGAGGCTGGGCTCGCGCCGAACGTGATGCTCGTCGTCGATGCGTCGAGCTCGATGAATTATCCGTACGGCGCCGCCGGCAGCCCGACGCGCTGGACTGCGACGGTGCAGTCGCTCACGAACCTGGTCACGAACCTCGATGGACAGGCGCGGTTCGCGCTGTCGTACTTTCCGATCGACGAAGGCTGCGCGACGGGTGCGCCTGACGTGCCGTTCGGTGCGACGAGCGCCGCGCAGATCCGCAGCTCGCTCGCGTCGAGCAGCGCCCGCGGCTATACGCCGACATACGGTGCATTGCGCGAAGCGAGCACCGCGCTCGCAGCGATGAACGATCCGAACCCCGAGCTGATCATCCTCGCGACCGACGGCCTCCCCAACTGCGGCTGCGTCAACGGGTTCGGCGAGTACTGCCCGCAACAGCCGACCTGCCCCTCGCCGTGCCGGCTCGCAGATGGCGCGCCCGATCCCGGCGACGCCGCCGCGATGGTCACGAAGCTCTATCAAGCAGGCATCGCGACCTACGTGATCGGCATCGCGTTCCCGCAATCCGAGGCGACACTGACCGACTACGCGCAGCGCGGCGGCACGACCCGTTACTACCCCGCGCAGAGCAGCGTCGAGCTCGAGCAAGCGCTCGCGACCGTCGGTCAGCGCATCGTGAGCTGTACGCTCGAGCTGACCTCGCCGCCGCACGATCCGAACCTGACAAACATCCTGATCGACGGCGTCCCGATTCCGCGCAGCACGACCAATGGTTGGGAATTTGTCGGAGGCGAGCGGGGCGTCGTGATCTACGGCTCGTATTGCGACCAACTGCAGACCGGCACGCACGACGTGACCGCGGTCTACGACTGCCCCGTCGTGATCTAGCGTCAAACCTGACAAGACACTGTCACCGGCGCTGGGTACACAGAAGCCATGCAGACCTATCAAGGCAGCTGCCACTGCAAACGCGTTCGGTTCGAAGTCGATCTCGATCTATCCGCGGGCACGACCCGGTGCAATTGCACGAGCTGCTTCAAGCGGCGCTGGTGGTCGGTCCGCGCGAAGCCGGCAAACTTCCGATTGCAGACCGGCCGCGAGGAGCTCGTCAAGTCGAGTCCCGACCAAGGCCCCGACCCAGGCCCGGGCGGATTCTGCCGGCACTGCGGCATCGTGCCGTTCTATTCGGTGGCTGCCGCCGAGTGGAATGATGGCGCGTATGTCGGGATCAACGTCGCAGCGCTCGACGGCCTTGATCCGAAGGTGCTCGCCGCGATCCCGATCACGTACCTCGACGGGTTGCACGACACGTGGCAACCGATCACCGAGCTGACCAGCTATCTCTGAGCGGTCGCGCGATCAGCTTGCGTGTGGCCCGCCTACGGCTTGCCGAGCTTCACGACGACCGGCACGTCGGTCTCCCACGGCGCGGGCGAGAACGCGGCGGCCTGCAGGACCGCAGTCTCGGCGCACGTCGTAGCCGGATGACCGAGCTGCGCCTTGTTGCTCTCGACCTTCGAGATCTGCCCTTCCTCGTCGAGGAATAGCACCATGCGCAGCGTGAGGGTGTGCGTCAGCGACTGGCCGCACTTGCGAAGCGCGTCGGCCACGCGCGCGAGCAGCGCGTCGCGCTCCGCGCCGCGATCGGGCAGCGGCTTGCTCGGCGGCTTCGTGCTCCAGCACGTCGTTATCATGATGCCGCCGTCCTTGGTGTGCGAGGTCCCGTAGCCGTCTGGCGGCTCGTAACGGAGTCCGACGGACGACATCAGCTCGTCGTTGTGCGCGTCGTAGGTCTCTTCGTCGACGGCGATCCGGCAACACCGCGTGCGGCACTCGACACGCGACTTGTCGAGCCGCACGGAGATGTACTTCGCGAGCCGATCGATGATCGCTTGCCGGCGCGCTTCATCCCAGCTCGGGTTGCGCGGCATCTTCTCCCACCACGCGTCGCTCGTGCTGAGACCCGATTCGGTCGAGGGTTCCGCAAACGCGCGTGCCGGCTCGCCACCCGAGCCGCTCGCGCTACCGGCCGTGCGCGCCGCAGCCTCTGCGCGCTCGAGCTCGACGACACGCGCACGCAGCGAGGCCAGCTCGGCGGCTCGCGCGGCACTGCCGAGCGCCTGCACATCGAGCGATGACGCAGCCGGCGCCGGCGCCGCTACCGTCGGTTTCGGTTTGCCGAGCTGAGCGATCGAGACCGCCGCGATCGCGCCGATCGCGACGCCCACTCCGAACGACAGCACATGTGATCGATCCATCGCCGCCACGCTTAGCACTTAGTACGGTCCCGTTGCTCATGATCTGTTGTGCACGAGCGTGCGCGAGCGCCGCTCAGCCCTTGAGCGAGCGCAGCACCGAGCGCGGCGTGATCTTCTGCCAGAAGCCGACGAGCAAGAACGTCACGAGCAGCGAGGTCGCGCCGATCAGGAGCATGCGCACGAGATCCGAATCGTCGCGCAGCAGCAGCGACACACCGTAGCCCGCGACGAAACCCGCGGCGCAGCACGCGATGATGCCCCAGGTCGCGCGCAGGTACGGGCGCAGTGGCAGATCGATCGTCCGCACGACGAGGTACGCGAGCGCGGCGAACGCGAGCGGGTAGCCCGCGGCCCAAGAGACGGCGAGCGACACGACGCCGAGCTCGTCGCCGAGCAGCCAGGAGCCGAGCAAGAACGAGCCGGGTACGGCGAGCGTCGCGACGATCATGTAGCGCAGCGTCAGCTCGGGACGGCCGACACCGTCGAGCAGCGGCGGGCCGAGATAGCCGAGCGCGCGCAGGATGCCGACGATGCACAGGATGCGCGTCGCGTCGGCGCACACGGCGAGCTTGTCGGGCGTCCAGTCCTGGCCGGTGACGAACAGGCGCAGCGCCTCGGGAATGACGAGCCAGATCAGGACGAGCACCGGCAAGACGGCGAGCAGGTTGAGGCGCGTGAACTGGATCAACCGCGCGGCAAGGCCGTCGGGATCGTTGCGCAGCTGCGCGAACGTCGGGAACGCGACGTCGATGACGACGTTCGAGATCGTCTTGACCGGCTCGAGCACGATGTAGACCGCGAGCGCGTAGACGCCGGCCGCGCTATTGCCGAAGTGCGCGAGCGCGATCGACACGTCGATGCTGACGTAGAACCGGAACAAGATCTGGCTCGCGGCGCTGCGCAGGCCAAACCGGATGTACGGCAGCACCTCGCGGATCTGGAACGCGAGCTTGGGAACGAACGGATGGCGAATCTGGATGATGACGCCGAACACGAACGCGCGGGTGAGCGCGGCGAGCGTCCAGCACCAGATGGTCCAGCCGACATACGCAAATACGACGCGCGCGATGCTCTCGAGCGTGTGGGCGACGATGCGGGCCTTCGCGATGTCGTCGAAGCGCAGCTCCTTGCGCAGCAGCGCGAACGGAATCGCATAGACGTTCTGCAGCAGCAGCTTGCCGCCGTACGCGATCAACAGCCAGCCAACGACGGGTGTGCCGATGCCAAACCCGTAGATCGGTCCCACGATCAGCAGGAACACGAACAGCCCGCTCGACACGAGCACGTTGAACCAGAACACCGTCGAGACCCGCTCGGGCGTGTGGTCGTCGCGCTGGATCAGCGCCGACGTCACACCGAAGTCGGCGGCGGTGTCGAGCAGTGCCCAATACGTCATTGCCGCGGCGGCGATGCCGATATCGCCGGTCGGCACGAGCAGCGCGACCACGATGCCGTACGAGACCAGGTCGGTGACCGCGATGATCGCTTGCGATGCCGCCGCCCAGGCGATACCGCGATTGACTTGCGCACTCAGCCGAGGGCCTTCACCCGACGACACTGAGTCGCTGATACCACGTGGCGCGAGCGGGCGCTCGCTATGCTAGCGTCACGCCATCGCGAGCGAACGCCAGGTTCAGGTCACGCCCGAGCACTACGACTTCGAGCGTTATGACGACGCCGAACGCTGGATGTCGTATTGGCACCAGCTGCGCGCTGTGCTCGCGGTGCGGCCGCGCACGGTGCTCGAGATTGGGCCCGGCTCGGGCGTATTTCGCAGTTACCTGCGCGCGAAGGGCGTCGAGGTCAAGACGCTCGACATCGATCGCACGCGCGAGGTCGACTACGTCGCCGACATCACGAAGCTCGACGAGACGCTGCCCAAGGGCCTCGCATTCGACGCGATATGCGCGTTCCAGGTGCTCGAGCACCTGCCGTTCGCGGAGCTCGAGACCTGCCTCGCGAACATCGCGCGCCGCGCGAACCCGCACGTGTTCATCTCGTTGCCGTATCGCGGCCTACGCATCCGTTGGGCGTTCTGGTGGGGCGATCACCACTTCACATTCGGCCACAAGTTCATGCTGCCGTGGCGCCACAAGCCGATCGCCGAGCATCACTGGGAGATGGGCTACCCGTACACCGCGCGCAAGGTCACGCGCGTGATCGGCAAGCACCTCGATGTCGTCTCGAAGGGCTTCATCCGCGAGAACCCGTACCACTACATGTGGCAACTGCGCCGGCGCGGCGAGCTGCCTGCGGGCTAACGCTGCGCTCGGCGATGACGCCGCCGGGTGCGTGAAGCGCGAGCGAGAACCGCGCGACCTGTACGAGCCCACGCCAACTTGTGCATCGAGCGCCGCAGCGCATGAGAGCGAGTGAGAACGACGCGACCGGCACGAGCCTGCACCAACGCCTGCGCCGCAACGACGCCAGCGCGTGAGAGCGCGTGAGAGCCACGCGACCGGCACGATCCTGCACCAACGCCTGCGCCGCAACGACGCTTCACGTGTACGCGATGATCCGGCTCGCACCCGTCGATGTCAGAGCGATGTGTTAGTGCCGAATCATGTCGGGTGTGTTGTCGTCCACGAAGAGGAAGCACGGTGGATTTCGGCTCGGCGCGGGCCGCAAGAAGTCCAAGCAGCTTCGTTACGATCCGTCGCACGCGAAGCGTCCCGAGCTGTCGTTCAAGCATCCGGTACACGTGATGCTCCGAACGAATTGGCGCGTGCCGCGCTTGCGTCAACGGCGTGGTTACGAGGCGATCCGGCGCGCGCTGCTGTATTGCCTCGGCGGTTACGGATTTCGCGTCGTTCACATCTCGATCCAGAAGAACCATATCCACCTGATCGTCGAGGCGACGAACAAGGACGCGCTCCGGCGCGGTATGCAGAGCTTCGTGATCCGCGTGGCGCGGCTGATCAACGCCGCGTTCGGTCGCGAGGGCAAGGTGTTCGCGTTTCGCTACCACGCGAAGCAGATCAAGACGCCGCTCTACGCGCGCAACGCGATCTCGTACGTGCTCAACAACTGGCGGCGGCATCGCTGTGATTTCGACGAGGGCGAAACCGAGACGCGTTTCGACGTGTTCTCGAGCGCCGCGTCGTTTGCCGGCTGGACCGGTAACCAACGGGTCGCGCTACCTGAGGGACTGTTGCCGCTACCTGTGTCGGCGGCGAGGACACAGCTGCTGACGTTTGATTGGGAGCTCTACGGCCTCATCGATCCGTGGGAGATGCCGGGCCCGCTGTCGTGAACGCGAGGTAGCACAGCCTAGTTCCACGGTGGTGCGCCGCCGACTATCGCGTCGACCCGCCGACCATCGCGTCGACCCGCCGACCATCGCGTCGCCCCGCCGACCATCGTGTCGCCCCGCCGACCATCGCGTCGACCCGCCGGCCATCGCGTCGACCCGCGACCATCGCGTCACAGCGGACGCAGCCACGCGCGATGTGTGTCCCGCTAACGCTGCTCGCGCACCGAACGAAACACGGTGAAGTGCAGCACCATGATCGCGAAGTTGACCGCCGCGATCACGAGGCCGTGGCCGATCACCCAGTGCGGCAGCCCCGCGACGCAGGCGATCATCCACGCGAACACGAACGT
>DATDCH010000406.1:0-6676 GCA_036524455.1 Kofleriaceae bacterium
AACCCGCCGCCACGATCGATGCCGCCGCAGCTCCGCTCGACGCCGCGGTCGCTACGCCGCCGAAGCCGCCGAAGCTTCCGACGACAACTGACCTCGACGCGCTGACACGAACATTCGGTAAGCAGTCGCCCGCAATCACCACGTGCTTCAAGAAACATCCCGACACGAACGAGCAAATCTCTGTGAGGATCCAGATCGACACGCGTGGCGCGGTGAAGGCCGCGGAGGTATTGCCCCCGAGCGTCGGTGCGAGCCCGCTGGGTGCGTGCATCGCCGAGATCACGCGTAAGACAACGTTTGGTCCGCAGCCAAAGCCGGCGACGTTCCGCGTTCCGCTGGTCAAGAGCGAGCGCTAGGGGCGTACGCGGCGAAACGTGGTCCGCGCTCAGCCCGCGGACGAGCGGGCAGTCCGTGCTTGCATGGTTCCGTCGAGGGGGTAACGTCTAGTCATGAGACGAGCGTTGTTATTGCTGATGTGCACGTGCGGCGGGCCGTCGCAGAGCCAGCTCGTCGAGACGCCGTCCGCCACCGCGCCGGCGGATCATGCCGAGGCGCCACCTGCCAGCACGAGTGACAAGGATCGCGAGCGTCTGATCCAGAGCTTCGACGACATGGAGACGACGCAGCACGCCTACGAAGAGGCAGGCCAAGCGAATCGCGCCGCGCCGCCGCCGCCGCTCTCCGGTCAGCCCCCACCGCCGAAAAAGAAGGGCGTCGCCGAGCAAGCGGAGATGCCCAAGAAGAAGGGCGTCGCCGAGCAGGCGGAGATGCCGAAGAAAAAGTGATCGCAGCGCGAGCTCAGCGTGCGCGCGCTCGCCGCTCGACTTGACCGGTCGCGCGACCGCGATTGCGCCGGTCCGGGAGATCGAACGAGCGCCCCTCCTTGAAGCCGAGCACCCACGTGCCGCCGCCGTACTCGACGTCGGCCGTGTACTCCATCGCGCAGTCGACCGGTTGGGTCTGCTCGAGCAGCTCCTCGAACGCTTCGAGCACGCGCCTGAGCTCGAAGCGCAGCGTCGGATCGCCCGCGTAACACGGGCCACTCGGTCCGGAGTACGCGATGAAGTCGAGGTTCGTGTCCTTGTCGCGCACGTAGTACTCGAAGCCACCGTTGCGCGGCGAGGCGTTGCCAAATTGTGCCCACAACCGGCCGAGGAATGCGCCGCGGTCCATCGCACGGTCGAGCGTGAGCCGCGAATTCACCTCACGGCGACTGAACAGCTTGGATCCCAAGATCTGCGACGGTGCCCGTTTGAAGCGCATGCAGGTGGGAGCCGCGGCGGGTCTGTCGGTCGCAAGAAAACTGCACCGTCAGCCGGCCTTCTCGAAGCGCCGCGACGTCCACAGGTAGAGCGCCGGTACGACGAACAAATTGAGCAACGTCGAGGTCAACAGGCCCCCGAGGATCACGACGCCCATCGGTGCCTGGATCTCGTTGCCGGGCTCGCTGCCCGCAATGACGAGCGGCACGAGTGCGAGCCCCGCGCACAGCGCTGTCATCAGCACCGGGCTCAGCCGCTCGAGCGAACCGCGGTGCACGGCCTCATCAAGCGATGCGCCTTCGATCGAGCGCACGTGATCGTAGTGCGATAGCAACATGATGCCGTTGCGCGTCGCGATCCCGAACAGTGTGATGAAGCCGACGAGCGAGCCGATCGACAGCACGCGATCGGTCGCGAACACCGCGATCACACCGCCGATCAACGCGAGTGGCAGGTTGGCCATGATGACGAGCGCGCGCCGTGACGACTCGAACGCGAGCTGGAGCACGAGGAAGATACCGACGACCACCGCGAGGCCGAGCAGGAACAACGTGCGACTTGCCCGCTCCTGGCTCTCGAACTGCCCACCGTAGACGACGTGATAACCCTCGGGCAGATCGATCTCGCGCGTGACGCGGCTGCGGATGTCCTCGACCACGGAGCCGAGGTCGCGGCCGCTCACGTTCGCCATGATCACCATCTTGCGCTGGGTGTTCTCGCGCACGATCGTGTTGGGGCCGACGTCGCGCCGCACCGACGCGAGCATGCCGAGCGGCAACAGGCTGTGACCCGGCACATCGATCGGCAATCGGCGTAGCTCGTCGATGTCACGCTCGACATTCGGATAGCGCACGACCACGTCGTACGTGCGCTGGCCTTCGAGGACCTGCGTCACCTTCTTGCCGGCGAGCGCGACCTCCATCGTCTCGGCGAGCTCGCCGCGATGCGTGCCTGCGCGCGCGACACGATCGAGGTCGAAGTCGACGACGATCTGCGGAATATCGATCTGTTGCTCGATCGCGACGTCGACGGCGCCCTCGACCTGCTCCATCACGCGCCGGATCTGCTCCGCGTAGAGCCGCATCGTGAACAGGTCCTCGCCGAATAGCTTGACCGCGATACCGGCTCGCGTGCCCGACAACATGTGATCGATGCGGTGCGAGATCGGCTGACCGATCGTGAAGCTCGTCCCGGGCACGCGTGCGAGTGCACGGCGTAGATCGTCGAGGAATTCGTCGCGCGAGCGGTCGGTGCGGCGCAGTCGAACCTCGATCTCGGTGGCATTGACATCCTGCGCGTGCTCGTCGAGCTCGGCTCGGCCGGTGCGCCGCGCGGTCGACACGACCTCCGGAAGTCCGAGCAAAATGCTCTCGATGCGCCTGCCGCGCGCGTCCGATTCCGCGAGCGACGTTCCGGGCAGCGTGACCGCGTTGATCGTCAGCGCACCTTCGTTGAACTCCGGCAGGAACGAGCGGCCGACAAACGGCAACAGCGCGGCCGCCGCCGCGGCGAGCACGAGTGCGGTGATCACCGTGACGCGCACGTGACGCAACGCCCACGCGAGCGCGCGCGAGTAGCCGTGCTTGAGCTTGCGCACGACGAAGCTATCGCCGTGCGGCTGGCTCGCGAGCTTGGGCAGGAGCAACGCGCACAGCGCCGGGGTGACGGTGAGAGCGACCACCAGCGACGCGAAGATCGCTACGAGGTACGCAAAGCCCAGCGGGAACAACAGGCGCCCCTCGACACCGGTGAGGAAGAACACCGGGACGAACACCATCATGACAATGATGGTCGCGAATACGATCGAGCCGCGCACCTCGCGCGACGCGTCGTAGATCACCTCGGAGGCCGCCAGCCGCTCGGCCTCGGGACGCATCGCGTTCTCGCGCAGCCGACGCACGACGTTCTCGACGTCGATGATCGCATCGTCGACGAGCGCACCGATCGCGATGGTGAGCCCGCCGAGCGTCATCGTATTGATGCCGGCGTCGAGCCACTCGAGAACGATCACGGCAACCAGCAACGAGATCGGCAGCGCGATCGCCGAAATCGCCGTTGCGCGCACGTTGACGAGGAACAAGAAGATGATGACGACGACCAAGATCGCGCCGTCGCGGAGCGCCTTCGCTACATTGTCGACTGCGTTGTCGATGAACTCGGCCTGACGGAACAGCTGGCGCTCGAGCGTCATGCCCTTCGGCAGATCGCGCGCGATCGCATCGAGCTCGCGATCGATCGACTTGGTCAACGCGAGCGTGTTGGTACCCGGTTGCTTACTGATCGCCATCACGACGGCCTGCTTGCCGTCGACGGAGCCTTCACCGAATCGCACGGCGGGCCCGACCTGCACGGTCGCGACTTCGCCGACGGTAATCGACGTGCCCTCGCGCGTTGTGATCACGACGCGCTCGAGATCCTCGGCGGAGCGCAAGCGACCTAGGCCACGCACGAGGTTCTGCTGTGGCCCGCGCACCGCGAAGCCACCCGTCGTGTTCTGGTTCGACGTCTCGATCGCGTGTGCAACCTCCTCGAGGCTCACCGCGTGGCGGCGCAGCCGATCGGGTTCGACCTCGACTTGATACTGGCGCATGCCACCGCCGATCGGGACGACCTGCGCGACACCTTGCACGCCGAGCAACCGCCGCCGCACCTTCCACTCTGCGGCATCGCGGACCTCGTGCACGGGATGACTTTCGCCGCGCAACCCGACAAACATGATCTCGCCCATCACCGACGCGACGGGCGCGAGCTGCGGCGACGGTACGTCGGGCGGTAGCTGGTTCTGCGCGAGCGGCAGCTTCTCGTTGACGAGCTGGCGTGCGCGCGTCATGTCGGTGCCCCAACCAAACTCGACCCACACGATCGAGATGCCAACGCCCGACGCTGACCGCACGCGTCGCACCTCGGTCTGACCGTTCATCGCGACCTCGATCGGCGTCGTGATCAGCGACTCGACCTCCTCGGGGGCCAAGCCATGCGCCTCGGTCACGATCGTGACAGTCGGCGCGGTCAGATCCGGAAACACGTCGATCGGCATGCGCACGACCGCGAGCGCGCCATACACCGATACGGCGAGTGCGACGATCAGCACGAAGGTCCGCCGCGCGATCGACCAGCGAATCACGTTGTCGAAGATCTTCATCGCGCGCTCCTAGTGCGCATGGCCGTGCTCCGGTACCGCGCCACCCGACGCGGCCAGCTTGATGTCGTAGGCTCCGCGCGTGACGACGTGGTCGTCCTTCGCGATCCCCGCTTTGACCTCGACCCAGCCGCCGGAGCGGATGCCGAGCACGAGCACGCGTCGCTCGAACGATTCGCCCTCGACCTGCACGTACGCGACCTTGCGCCCGGCGTCGTCGACGATCGCGGTGTCGGGAATCGCGAGCACTGCGGCCGCGGCGCCGGTCTCGATCCACACGGTCGCGAAGCTGCCGATCCGCAGGCCCTGCCCCGGATTGTCGAGCTCGAAGATCATCGGCACGGTGCGCGTCTTCTCGTCGACGAGTCGACCAATCGTGACCACTCGTCCATCGGGCGGCGCGATCGCGATCGGCTCGTCGTGGCCATCGACGCGGAAGCTCGCGCGCGTCGCAGTCTCGACCGCGGCGATGTCGGGCTCGAACACATCGGCGTGCAGCCACACGCGGCTCAGATCGACCACGGTGAACAGCAGCTCGCCGTCCTCGACGGTCTGTCCCGATGACACGTGAATCGCGACGAGGGTGCCGGCGAGCGGCGATCGGATCTGAAACGCCGTGCGACCGCTGCCGCGTCCCGACGCACCGGCTTCGAACTGGCCGAGCTTGCCCTGCGCGCCCTGGAGCCGCGCACGTGCGACCTCGACGCGCGTCTTCGCCTCCTCGAGCTGCTTCTCCGGAATCGTGCGCTCGGCCCACAACCGCTCCGAGCGAGCGAGCTGACTCTCCGCCGCCGCGAGCTCCGCGCGCACTTCCCGCACATCCGCGCCGAGCGTCACGCGATCCGCTGCGTTCTCGATCTGCGGCACGATGCGCGCGAGCACCTGCCCTGCCGTCACCTGCGCACCGAGCACGGGCATTGGGGCGTCCATCACCACGCGACCATGCGCGGTCGCGGTCAACCGAGCTTCGCGCCCGGCGGTCGCGCGAACCTCTCCCGTCGTGCGCAGCGTGGGCACGAGCTCGCGCACGCCCGCGACGCTCGTCGCGAACTCGGTCGACCATGCGGTCTCTTTCAGAAACGTGATCCGGCCCGGCGGATCCTCCGGTGGCGCCGGCGGCTTCGCGCCGACCGGATGCACCTCGCACTCGGTCGTGACTTCGTCACGCGTCGTCCCCTGCTCGAGGCGCAGCGTCAGCGTGCACGGCCCCGGCGTCATCGGCGCCAACGCGGGCCCGAATATGCCTGCGCGCCGCGGCGCATCGACCTTCGCTTCGATCGCTGCGCCGCCGCCTTTCGGCTTCAAGATCGCGGTCAGCGTTCCCGCAGTGACCGGCGCGTGCTTGTCGAGTTTCGTGAGGTGCGCCGCCAGCTGCGACGGCTGCCCGACGACGAACGGCGGATGCTCGACAAAATACTCGTGCGTCGCGGTCCACTTCGTGAACGACACCGCCTGTGGCTCGCCGGACGGCGCGTGGTCGTGGCCGTGGTCGCGACATGCGACGACCAACGCGACCATCATCAAGATGCGGGTCATGGGTTCCTCCCCGAGGCACGCCGCAATGCCAGCTCGGCACGCCGCGCGTTGTAGACGAGCTCGAGCGCGCGCACGCGCGCATGGCGAGCCGCGCGATGGACATCGAGCAGCTCCAGAATCGGCCGATCACCTTCGCGATACGCGACGCTCGCGCGCCGCTGCAAATCGACGGCACGCTTCGCCGGTCCAGCCGCAAATGCTTCGGCTTGCGCGATGCGCAGCACGAGATCGCGGCGCGCTTGTTCGGTCTCTGCAACGGCATCGCTCGCCAGCGCCGCCGCTTCGCGCTCCCAGCGCTTGGCCTCCGCGCGATGCCGGGCCGCGGCCGCCCCACCTGCATCGAACACCGGCAGCTCGCCGCCTACGCCGACGATGTAACCAAGCCAGTCGCCGCTCATGGTCGTCGTCGCGAGCAGCCCACCAACCAATTCGAGGCGCGGAATCCAGGTGCGTCGTGCCGCAGTACGCTCGCGATCCGCTTCACGCGCCCGCGCGCGTGCCGCGTCGACATCGCCGCGCTTGGGCGCCGCGACCGCACCTGCACTCGGCTGCGCCGGCAATGCGAGCGCATCGGACGCGACGTACGACGTCGCCGGCTCGCCGACAAACGCTCCGAGTCGCAGTTGCGCGACCTCGAGCTCGCGCTGCACATCCGCGCGTTCGTCGTCGAGGATGTCGAGCTCGAGCTGCGCGCGCTCCGCGTCGTAGCTCGAGGCGTCGCCTTGAGTCGCGCGCGATC
>DATDCH010000407.1:0-17170 GCA_036524455.1 Kofleriaceae bacterium
CGCACCGACGTTCCCGGTGCTGGGCCTCGGCAAGCCCGACCTCGCGCGCGAGACCACCTACTCGACATCGCTCACGCTCGCGCACGAGAGCACGCACGTGCGCGGCGAGGCTTCCGCATACGTCAACCGCATCAACAACTACATCTTCTTCGCGCCGGCCCTCGACGCGAGCGGGATGCCGATCTTCGACGTGACGATCCGCGGTGAATTTCCGCGGTTCACCACGCAGGCGGTCGACGCATTGTTCTACGGCGCCGACGGCGGCATCACCATCGCGCCGTTTGATGACACGGGGGCGCTCGAGCTGTCCACGCAGGTGTCACTCGTGCGCGCGAAGGACATCGAGCACGACAAGTACCTCGTGTTCATTCCGAGCGATCGCTATCGCGGCTCGATCACGTATCGGCCGCCGGAGACACGGACCTGGCGCAAGAGCTTCGCGACGGTGACCGGCACGTACGTCACCGAGCAGCGCCGCTACGACATCAACGCCGACTTCGCGGCTCCACCGCCGGCGTATTTCCTGCTCGATGCAGAGCTCGGTACCGAGACCTGCTTCGGTCGTCATGACCTGCGGCTCGCGCTGCACGGTCAAAACCTCACCAACGCACGCTATCGCGACTACACGAGCCTGCTGCGCTACTTCGCTGACGAACCCGGCTGGTCGGTGTGGCTGCGCGCGAGCGTGTTCTTCGACTCAGGGAAAGGCAATTGATATGAGGAATGCAATCTCGATCACCGCGGTCCTCCTCGCCGCGTGCAGCGGCTGCGACGACGAAACCACGAACGCACCCGAGTACATTACGACGGTCCAGCTCGCATTCATGCCGGCGAGCGGCACGCCCGTGATGGCGGAGTTCGACGATCCCGACGGCGATGGCGGCAATCCCGGTACGAGTCAGCCCGTGAACCTCGCGAACGCCACGACGTACACGTTGACGGTGAAGTTTCTCAATCGGCTCGAGACGCCCGAGGAAGACATCACCCCAGAGGTCAGCGACGAAGGCTTTCAGCACCAGCTGTTCTTCACCGGCACTGCAGTCAACGGCCCCGCAACGACCAACCCGAGCGCGCCGCTCACGCACAGCTACGCGGACATGGATTCGAACGGGTTGCCGGTCGGGCTGACGAACACGATCGTCGCCGCGACTGGCACCGGCACGTTGACCGTCACGCTCCGCCACATGCCGCCCGAATTGCCGCCCGAGAAGTCGGCCGACAGCGCGACGCAGGTGAGGACCGGCGGCTTCGCTGCGATCGGCGGCAGCACGGACGCTCAAGTCGATTTCGCGGTCACGGTTCAGTAAACGCAGCGTTTACCGACGAGCGTTGAGGGCCGGGTGCTAGTGCCTCGGTTTTATTGGGGCACCTTTCATCACTTCCATATTTTTAGGCAAGCAACCCCACAATTAACTGTAACGCACTGAGGGTCTGTGACACATTCCCGAAGGGGCATGCGACTCGAACCTCGAGCCAGGGTTGGCGAGGTCCTTGATGCAAAGTACTGCATCGAGGAATTCCTCGGTGGGGGCGCGATGGGGAACGTGTTTCGCGCGCGCCACGTCAAGGTCGGGCGCGACTTCGCGATCAAGATGCTGCACGACCAGCTGCGCGCGGATCCGAAGATCCAGCTGCGGTTCGCGCGCGAAGCCGAGCTTGCCGCGAAGCTGCGCCATCCGAACGTCGTGGGCGTGATCGATATCTGCGAGGTCGACAACGACGCGTACATGGTGATGGACTTCGCGCCGGGTCACACGCTCGCGCAGCTGATCGCGGCGAGCGCGCCGTTCGCGCACGACCGCGCGGTCGCGATCATACGCCAGCTGCTCGATGGGCTCGACCACGCGCACGGCATCGGGCTCATCCACCGCGATCTCAAGCCCGACAACATCATCGTCGAGCACACCGGCGACCGCGAGATCCCGCGCATCGTCGATTTCGGAATCGCGATCCTGCGCGAGAATGCGGCCACGCGCGACAGCGGCCGGCTCACCACCGATGGCCTCGTGCTCGGCACGCCACACTTCATGGCGCCCGAGCTATCGACCGGCCGCTCGTTCGATCACCGCGCCGATCTGTTCGCGCTCGGCGTGATCTGCTTCGAGATGCTCACCGGTCGGATGCCGTTCGACGGCAGCGGCGTCGACGTCGCGATCGCAAACATGGGCACGACGACGCCGGCGATGGGCGTGCGCGTGCCATCGGTGCAGGTCGATCCGCTGCTCGAGTCGTTCACCCGCAAGCTGATGGCGAAGCGCCCTGACGAACGGTTCGCGACGGCGGCTGCCGCGCGCAACGTGCTCGATCTGATCCAGCGCGATCCGAAAGCAGCGGCGCACGAGCTGAGCTCGACCACACTGCCGCGCCGGCCGAGCGGTTCCAACTCGCCAGTCGTCCTCGCGGATACGACCCGCATCCCGACGCCCGAAGAGAGAGCCGCGCTTGGCAGCGCCGAGACCCAAGCGATCGAGACGCTGACCCAGCCGGTCGTGCCGCGACGCAAGAAGCTGCTGCTCGCCGCCGGAATCACGGCGGGTGCGTTGGCGATGGCTGCGGTGATGGTGCTCGGTCGCACGCAGCGCCCAGCCGCGATGAGCAATCAGGCGGCACCGGCGACGACCGCCGAGGTTCGACGTCCCCAGGCGTCGAGCGCCCCTGTCGCCGCAGTTCCGGCGCCGGCTCCCGAGCCTGCAGCGCCGCCCGCCGCACCGCCCGAGGCCGCGCCACCGCCTGCCCCACCGCTGCCAGCGCCCACGCGCCGTGCGTCTAGCAAGCAGCTCAGAGCGGAAGTGGCCGCAGCCACGGCCACGCCCGAGCTCACCGCAAACGACGTCGCGGCGCTCTACGGCACCGTCGGTCGCAAGCTCAAGGCGAAGGGGAGCCAACCCGGCGTCGATGCGCTGTGGCAACGCTATCGCACGATCAAGATCCAGACGTCGCTCGCGACCGAGGCCGACCGTACACGCACGCACAAGCTGCTCAGCGAGCTGCTCGCGAGCGTCGATCGGCTGTAGAGCGCGGGGTAACATCGCCCCGATGCGGGGCGCTCTGTCGATCGCGATCGTGTTGGTGCTCGCGCGCGTAGCCGTCGCCGAGGAGCCCAAACCCGACGCGCCGAAACCCACCGACACCACGGTCGACACCAGACCGGTCGACACCAAGCCCGCGCCCAAACCGGCCGAGCCGAAACCGACCGAGCCGAAACCGGAGAACCCGTTCGACGCGTACAGCGGCGCGAACACCCGCGCGCGCGAGCTGTTCGACGCCGCCAAGCAGCAGCTGCGTGACGGCAACCAAGCCGGCGCGTGCACGAAGTTCGGCGAATCCTACAAGCAAGAGGAAGCGACGAGCACACAGCTCAACCTCGCGCGCTGTCGCGAGAACGAAGGCAAGCACGCCGAGGCATGGCGCATGTTCCAGGATGCCGCCGAGCGCGCGCGATCGTCGGGCTTCGAGGATCGCGCGAAGGTCGCGCTCGGTGCAGCGACGGCGCTCGAGGAACGGCTCGCGACCGTCGTGATCCGGCTCGCGGCCCCGATCGCGCCCGGCACGGTGGTCACCGTCAACGATCGGATCGTCGACACCGCACCCGAGGTCCGCGAGCTCGTCGATCCGGGCACCGTACTTGTCACCGCGAAGGGACCGACCGGCGTGACGTCGACGAAGACGTTCCGCACGTTCGTCAAGACCACGTTCAAGGTCGACGTGCCGACGCTGCAGGAGCGTGAGGCCGGCCGCAAGCCGGCGTGGATCGCGCTCAGCGCGGTCGCGGTCGTCGGCGGTGCGATCGCGCTCGGCGCCGGCAGCGGTGCGGTCCGGCTCGTGGGCGGTGCCGTGATGGCCGGCGGCGTCGCGCTGTTTCTGCTCGCACCGCGCGAGCGCACGATGGTCGTACCGATGCTGGTCAGCAACGAGAGCGGCACCGGCATCGCGCTCGGCGGCCGCTTCTGATCGGCGCTACGACGCCGGATAACCGCCAAGCAACACAGTTGCTTGGCGGTTCAATCTGAGGCGGCGAAGTCGCCGAGCGCCCACCGCCGATCGCTTCGACGTAAAGCGGCCTAGTCGTTGTCTTCGTCTTTGACGAGGCGCGGGCCTTTGCGGCGCGGCGCTGTCTGCTCGATCGTGTCCATCGAGTCGCGCGTGACCTCGCGGGTGAACGAGACAAACGCCATTTGCGGCCGCCGTGATGCTTCGGTCGTGACGAAGCGAATCCCGTCGAACATCCAGCCGCGGCTGACCCACGCGTTGACGGCTTCCTCGATCGTCTCGTCGGTGACGATCGCCAATTCCACGAACTTGTATTCGAGCGCCATCAGCGTTGCTTCTGCAGCAGCTTACAAGCGTACGGTGCGTGATAGCTGATGATCATGTCGGCGCCCGCGCGGCGGATGCCGGTCAGCGTCTCGAGCACGATGCGATCCTTGTCGATCCAGCCGCGCTCCGCAGCCGCTTCGATCATCGCGTACTCGCCGCTGACGTTGTATGCGCATACCGGCATGTTGACTTCGTCGCTCACCGCACGAATCACGTCGAGGTACGCGAGCGCCGGCTTCACCATCACGATGTCGGCGCCCTCCGCGACGTCGAGCGAGACTTCGCGGATCGCCTCGGCGACGTTCGCGTAATCCATCTGGTGGCCGCGGCGATCGCCTTCCTGCGGCGCGCTCTCGACCGCTTCGCGGAACGGACCGTAGTACGCCGACGCGTACTTCGCGGAGTACGCGAGGATCGCGACTTGATCGTGGCCGTCTTCGTCGAGGCTCTCGCGACACGCGCCGACGAAACCGTCGAGCATGCCCGACGGCGCCACGACATCGACGCCCGCCTTCGCGTAGCTGACCACCGCGCGTGCGAGATTCTCGAGGGACGCGTCGTTGTCGAGCTCACCGTCGTGCATCACGCCGCAGTGGCCGTGGTCGGTGTATTCGCAGAAGCACGCGTCCGCCATCACCACGAGCTCGGGGCGCGCCTTCTTGATCGCGCGGATCGCCTTCTGGATCACGCCCGACTCTTTCCACGCTTCGGAGCCGACCGAGTCTTTCTTCTCGGGGATCCCGAACAGGATCACCGCCGGGATGCCGAGGTCGGCGGCTGCCGCCGCGGCGTCGACCGCTTTATCGACGGAGAAATTGAACTGGCCGGGCAGCGAGCCGATCGGCTTGGCGACACCCGAGCCGGGCACGACGAACAGCGGGTAAATGAAGTCTTCGGGGGCGAGCCGCGTTTCGCGGATCATCCGCCGAAGGTTCTCGGTGCGCCGCATCCGGCGCGGCCGGTAGTCGGGGTAGTTCATTCAACGAGTTGGATACACCGAGCGGACCGCTTGCGCCATGCCCGCAGGTGTCGGGGCAACCGCAACCGCCACATCGCGTATTCCAGCGGCCCGTAGCGCCGTGGCAGTCGTGTCGCCAATCGCGCAGAACTGCGTGACGACCCCACTGAGCGCGTGGTCGCGCGCGGCCAGCACGGCGGCAAGCGCGCTGACCTGCGACGGTGCGAACACGGCGCAGATCGCGGCGCCGCCGCGTACGAGCAAGTCCGCGCCTTCGGCAAGCGCAGCGGCATCGGGCGCGACCGCGACCGTGCGATACGCGATCACGTCGACCACGTCGGCGCCCGCGGCGCGCAGGATCTCGATCGCATCGACGCGGCCGTCCTCGGCGCGCGGTACGAGCACGCGCTTGCCGCGCACCGGCTGCGCTGCGACGAGCGCCTGCGCGAGCTCGGCACCATCGCGCACACCGGCTGGCTGATGCCCGGGCAGCGCTGCCGCATCGAGCGCGCGCTTCGTCGCGGGCCCCACCGCCCACACATCGGGCAAATCGGGCAGCGTCGTGCGCACGGTGGCAAGCGCCGCAACGGCGCGCGCGAGCTCCTGCGCGGCACGCTGGCTCGCGACGACGATCGCGGCGTAGTTGCCCGTATCGAGCGCGCGCGCGAGCGCATCATCGCCGGTGCTCTCGGTGCGCGTCACCGGCATCGCGACGACGTCGAGGCCGAGCTCCGCGAGCGCGCTCGCGTAGTCACCCGGTTCGCGCGTTAGCACCGCGACTGCCATGTGTCGACCTTAGTCCAGCTGGCACGCGATGTGCTGCTTATGACCGGCATGGCGACGATCGGTTCCGTTCCGCGCTACCTGCCCCCCGACATGCCCGATGGCTCGGGGACTGCCCGAGATACCGAGCTCGACCGCGTGCGCTTTCTCGCGCGTGTGCTCGATCGCTACCTCGTAGATCCACTGATCGGTCTCGTGATCCCGGGCGGCGGCGACGTGCTCGGCTCGCTGCTCGGCGTCTACACGGTGATGATCGCGGCGCGCCGCAAAGTGTCGCCGGTGATCATCGCGCGCATGCTGATGAACCTCGCGGCCGATGCCGTGATCGGCTTCGTCCCGTTCATCGGCGATCTGTTCGACATCGGCTTCAAGGCGAACCAGCGCAACGTCGAGCTGCTCACGGAGCGCGCCCTGCACGGCGGCCGTGCAACCGCGAAAGACTGGCTGATCGTGGTCGCTGCCGCGCTCGCCTATATCGCCGTGATGGCGCTCGTGATCTGGGGCATCGTCGCGTTGTTCCGCGCGGTCTTCTAATCGGGTACGTTCCAGGCGTGCGCTGGGCGCTGCTCCTGACCGTGACGATCGCGTGCTCGACCGGCAAGCGCGACGACAGCGCCGAGCCAATGCCGCCACCACCGTCCACCAACTCCGCGCCGTATTCGGGCCCCAAGGTGATCGTGACCTCCCCCAAAGGCGACGTGCAGGTCAACGTCGAGGTCGTCGCGACGGCCGCGAAGATCACGAAGGGCCTGATGTTCCGCAAGCACATGCCCGTCGACGCCGGCATGTTGTTCCTGATGGGCGACGAGCGCGTGCACTCGTTCTGGATGCGCAACACGCTCATCCCGCTCGACATGCTGTTCATCGACAGGGACATGAAGGTCGCCGGCATCGTCGAGAACGCCCAGCCGCTCACCGAGGACCTGCGCACGATCGGCAAGCCGTCGCTGTACGTGCTCGAGGTCAATGCGGGCTGGGCGAAGCAACACGAAGTCACCGCGGGTGCGCCGGTTCGCTTCGACGGCGTGCAGTAACTACTGCGGGAAGTACGTGCCGTCGGAGCCGAACAGGCCGGCGACCCTGCCGACGCGAGCGGGAACGACATACAGCACGTGCGTCTGCCCCGCCAAGTTGCAGCGCTCCCAGCCGCGCGTCGTGTGACAGCGATTGGTCTTGTAGTCGACAACGTGTGCCGGTCCGTCGAACTGATAGAGATTGCCGTCGCGATCGAGCGCGTGGCGATGATCGGGACGGACGCAGCCGTCGCCCGACAAGTTGACGAGCAGGCCGCGCACGGTGCGCTTGCCGATCCGGATCGTGGTCAACGAGCTCTGCGACGCCGGCTCGACGATACGCGGCAGCACGATCGCTTCGAGCTTGATCGCTTGGAGCTTGTGCGCGCGCAGCGTGCGCGAGACCAGCGCGGAGTCTTGCGCGACGAGGCGCGTGATCTTGCTGCAGCGCCCCGCGCTCGCGATCTGCACCGGTGCCGGATCGGTCGCGAGCTGCGCCGGTGCTGGCGGCGGCGGCTCCGGATCGGTCGGCAGCTCCACGTCGGCGCGAGCGATGCCGCAGGCGATCACCACGACCACAGCTGAAAGCCCCGTCCCGCGCATGCTCTACAGACGCATTGTCGCCGAGATCGGTCTGCCGTGGAGCGGCTAAGGCTTCTGCGGCTTTCCGGACCCGGTGCCCGGGTCGTCTGGCTCGAAAGGTGGGATCTCGACCTGCACCGTGGTCGTCTGGGTCTCCGGCTGCGGACCGACGTTGACGCGCTGGCAGAACGCCGGCAGCGCATCGCCGTGGCGATCGATGTAGCCCATCGCCGCCATGCCTTGCACCTCGGTGGGGAATGGCACCACGCATGCGCTGTAGATGCCGGGTACGACTTCGCTGAACTTCGCCGACTCGCCGCTGCGAATGATCACGAACTGCATCGAGCCCGGCCCCGATGACGCGCCGCGCACGCCGAGATCGTTCGCGGTCTTTGCGATGATCACGCCGCTGAGCAAGAACGCGCTCGCAACGCCGAGCTTGCCGGTCTTCGCGACGGCGTTCACGTTGACCGTGATCGCGCCGGGCTCGACCGCGAGATCGATCGAGACTTCCTTGCCGGGCGGCACCACGATCTCCTTCGAGTAGAACTTCATGCCGATCATCGGCATGCCGACTGTCGCCGAGATCTTGTACGTGTCGGGCGCGAGCCGATCGTAGCGGTACACGCCATCGGGCCCGGATGCGACGCCGTAGATCGCACCCGGCGCCGTCGTCGATTGGCAACTCACGATCACGCCTTCCGCCGGCTTGCCGTTGACGCGCATGACGCCTTTGATCGAGCCGTACTTCTGGATCTCGAGCACGAGCTCGCCTTGGCCGGGCATACCGGTCGGCACGCGCAGCGTCTTGCTGCGGCCGACGTTGGGATGATCGGCAACGATCGACAGATCGCCTGCGGAAAAGCCGGTGAGCGAGAACTTGCCGCTGGCATCGGTGGTGTCGCTCTTGACGTTCGCACCCATCGGGCCCATCGGCGCGCTGCTGCTCGTGCCGTTGCCGAAGATCTGCCGGCCCGCGGTGACGGTCGCGCCCTCGACGGGCTGGCCATCGGCGATCACGGTGCCGGCGAGCACGCGGCCTTTCTGCACGGTGATGGTGCCGGCATCGGTGGTCTTGCTGGGCTGCACCTCGACCTCGACGACGCGCGTCTGGAACGCAGGTCCGCGCACGCTCAGCTCGTATTTCCTCGGCGGCAGTGCATCGAGCTCGAACGTGTCGCTTCCGGAAAACGTCTGCTGCGTGAAACCGACTTGCACCGTGAACAGCGCGGGCGAGCCACCGTCGGCGAGCTGCACCTTCCCTTTCACGCCGCCTTCGGGTTGCAGCACGAGCTTGAGATCTTTCTTGCCGGTCTCTGCGAGCGTGCCGCCGTCGGGGTTCGCCATCATGCGGCCGCGTGCCGCGTTCTGCGAGCGCGACGCGAACACCATGTAGCTGCCCTTCGCGAGCCCGACGAGCGTGAACCGCCCGGCACTGTCGGTGAGCTCCTGCGGAAATCCGCGCAGCCGAAACTGCGAGAGGTCGGCCGCGCCCTGCGTGCGAAAGTTCGGCCCCGCCGAGACCTGTGCGCCTTCGATCGGGTTGCCCTGCGGATCGACGACGATGCCGGCGATCGTACCGGTGACGTCGACGACGAGCTTGACGCCTTCGACATCGCCGCGTGTGGTGTCGACGTCGACGTTCTGCGACGCACCGGTCTCGTGGATCGCGACCGCGGACAGCTCGCGTCGCGACAGCCCTTTGAGCTCGAACGCGCCCTTCGCGTCGCTGTACGCCTGACGTGGCGGCTCGAACACCATGCCTCGCCGCGACAGCGCGCCGATCCGCACGCGCGCGCCGCCGATCGGCTGCTTCGTCGAATCGATCACGATGCCACGCACGACCGCGCCGGCCGAGACCGTGATCGTCACCTCGCGTTGCTCGAGCTTGCCGTCGAGCATGACGAGCCCCGAGATGCCGCGCGCATAATTCGGGTGCGCCGCAGCGAACCGAAACGACCCCGACGGCATCGCGGCAAATCGAAACACGCCGGCCTTGTCGGTCTCTACACCGTCGAGCCGCTCGTCGGCCTGCTGGCTCCAATCCGATGCGCCGTGATAGGTGACGCGCGCGCCTGCGACCGGTTTGCCCGCCTCGTCGACGACGCGCCCGGAGACCGGCGCTCCCGCGACGAGTGTGATCTTCGCGGTGGTGTCGCCGGCGCCGACCTGCAGCCACTGCAGCGTGCGTGCGCGGCCGTCGGCCCACGCGGCGAGCTGATAGCCGCCGGGCACGACCGGCGAGAAGGTCGCCACACCCGCCTTCGTGGTCTGGCGCTGGGCATCGGTCGAGCGCAGCTCGACGGTGGCGCCATCGATCGGCTTGCCGTCGCTGCTCTGCACGTTCACGGTGACCTTCGCGCCCGGCCGCAGCTGCAGCACGATCGGATCGCTCTTCTCGGTCAGCTTCGCCGTGACCGGCCCCGCGACACCCTGCGCCGCGCGCGCGGTCAGCGTGTAGGGCCTACCGACCAGCGCATCGAACGCAAAGCCGCCATCGGCTTCGCTCGTCGCAGTACGCGGAGGGTTCGATGACAGGACCACCGTCGCGCCTGCGACCGGCTTGTCATCTGCATCGACGACCTGGCCCTCGAGCCGCAGAGTGCCCTTCGGATCATCGTCGACCAAAAAGCCGAGCACTTCTCGCTCGGGGCCTCGATCTTGGGTTGGCGCGGGTTTGGCGAGTGTGGTCTTGGCTTCAGTTTTTGCAGCTGACTGCGACCCTGCAGGCCGTGACGGACTTCGCAAGAAGAACCACCACACAAACGCAGCTATGACCGCAATGCCGACGGTAAGGAGGACCGGCTTACGCATCGCGGCGGAGTATGGCCCGGATCACGGCATCACGGGCCTGTTTACGCTTATTGTGCAGCGTCGGTGTTCTGCGATAGAAACAGTCACCACTTACGAGGGGATTCAAATGGCCTTCCGTCCATTCATGCTTGCTGCTGCTTTGATTCCGACGTCGCTTGTCGCCTGTGGCGGCGACGATGGCGGCAACGTCGTGCCCGAGGGCATGCACTACCACTACGTTGCCAACACCGTCCTGGTGCCGACGTCGAACACGCAGGCCCGTGAATACGGCCTCGATCTAAACGGCGACGGCACGGTGGACAACCAGCTCGGCATGGTGCTCAGCACGCTCGCGGGCATGGGCTTTGACATCCAGGCCACGATCGACACGTCGGTTGCGGAGGGCGACATCATCCTGCTCGCCGACTTCCAGACCAAGGACTTCACGAACACCACCGCCGCGGGCGTCCAGGTCTTCCTGGGCGAGAACCCGACGCCGGCCGCCTGCATGACCGGCGAGATGTACAACGAGATGACGAAGACCGGCTGCAAGCACCATCTCGATGGCACCGCCTCGTTCTCGATTTCCGCGGGCTCGCCGACGAACGTGGCGCTCGGCGGCAAGATCGTCAACGGCACGTTCACCGGCGGCCCCGGCGACCTGTCGCTGCAGATCGCGCTCGGTGGTACCGATCCGATCAAGCTCGACCTCATCGGTGCACGCGCGAAGGGCGCGATGATCAGCGATACCGCGATCGGCAGCATGACGTTCGCCGGCGCGGTCACCAAGGAAGACATCGACACCAAGGTCATCCCGGCGATCCAGGCGCAGCTTGGCCCGCTCATCATGCGCGACTGCCCTGGAACCGACCCGATGGCCAATCCGCCTTGCGGCTGCGCGGCGGACTCGACCGGCAAGACCATCCTCGGCCTGTTCGACACGACGCCGAAGGACTGCATGGTCACGGTCGACGAGATCAAGAACAACAGCTTGATCGTCTCGCTGCTCGCGCCCGACGTCGAGATCAACGGCAAGATGGCGCTGTCGCTCGGCATCAAGGCGACGGCCGTCAAGGCCACCTACGAAGTCGCCGGCCAGCAGTAAGCCGCGCACGGTGAACGCCAACGGCGTGGTCCTCGCGGACTGCGCCGTTTGTCATTTTCGGCGAAGGACGCTCCGAGTTTCAGCCGTCGGCGATCGGATCGGGCGTCTGCGCGAGGTCCCAGAGCTCGAGGAATTTATCGCGCACGTACGGATCGAGCTGGTCGGCGAGCTCGCGCGGCAACTTGGCGTGCTTGACCCACTCCAGCACGTCGGCGAGATCCTTCATCCGATGTGGTGCGCTGATTCCTGACGCGAGCTTGAGCTCCAGCTGGCGTGGAATCGGCAACAGCGAGAACCTGACGCCGCGCTCGGCCACCTGCGCGGGATCGGGAAACGAGATCGGTTTCGGCTTGCCATCACCGGGATAGTCGCCCGTCAACAGCACATCGATGCTCACGTTGTGCCGCGTGTTTCGCATCGCCTTGCTCCCCGCGAACTTCTCGACGTAGCCGCGACCGAGAAAGCGCTCCTTGAACGCCGCAAGCCCTTCTCTCGTGAGCAGCACATCCACGTCCGTTGTCACGCGTTCGTAGCCGTGCTCGTTGAGCGCCATCGCACCGACAATGGCATATGGAATCCCCGCCTCCTCCAAGTCCTTCGCCAGCTCGTGCATCGCACGGTGAACCGCACTGTCTCGCATGAAAAACCTCTCCGCGTTAGCAAGCCCCGCTTCGAAGCGGGCTTCGCGATCACGATCGAGCGGTGAGGACATACGCGGAAAGCGTACCCCACCACAGCGACCTAGGCACAGAACATCCGCGCGAGCGCCGCGTCGAGCGGCTCGCCGCCGAGCAAGACTCGACGAGCTTCGCGATCTTGCCGCGTCACGTACGGCTCGAGCGCGTCGAGCAACTGGTCCACCGCAGCCTGCGTGAGCGCGAGTGTCTGCGCGGTCCGCGCATCGTCGCTGTACGCGCCGTACAGCAGCTGCGCGAGCGACAGCACGGACATGAATGCAGACCGCGCGAGTCGATCGATCGGCGGATCGCACGGCTTCGGATCGTCGATCGCATCGCAGAACCGGATCAGTGCGGCATCGACGTCGCGCACGTGGCGGCACCACGCGGCAAAGTCGACGTCGTCGCGTACGCGACCGGCCTCGACAAGAACGCTGGTGAAGGCAGAGTCGAGAAGCGAACGAGTCATCATGGCGAGCCCGAACTGCATGCTGCGCGCCACGCGCAACACATCGATCCCACTCGCGTGAAGTGTCCGTGTCCGACGCCGTATGGACGCGACGTCCGCGGTGCGGACCTCGTCAGTGCGTGATCACGAACAAGCAGTTGCCGAGCACGTGCAGGATCGTCCCGGGCAGCACGCTATCCAGCCGCCACCGCGCGATGCCCATGAGCAAGCCGAATCCCGCGTGCATGAACGCGAGCTGGACGCCGAACCACGTCACGCCATCGAATGGCAGGTGCCAGAAGCCAAACAGCAGCGCACCGCCGACGATCGCGGTGACGAGGCCGGCGCGCCCCGGCGCCGCGCGGCGGAGCACGTTCCACACGATCCCGCGAAACAGCCATTCCTCGACGATCGGCCCGACGATGCCGCCGGCGGCAATGTACAGCGGCGGGTCCGGTACGTGCGCCTGCCCGTCGATCGCGCGCACGATCGGCGGCAGATACATCAATACCGACGCGACGACGACGAGCGCAAACACGACCCAGTCCCGACGACTCCAGCGAGGCACCCGCCAAGGCGTGGCCGCTGCGTCCGGATACGCAAACGTAAACCCGGCACAGATCGCCGCCCACGCCGCGTAGAACGGCAGTGAGCTGACGCCCAGCGTGGCGAACGTCGTCGGGAACGCGCGCCACGCCGCCATCGAGGCCGCGTTGCACGCAAAGCTCAGCGCGATCACGATCACCGCGACGACGACGAAGTGGAGCGCGTAGCGCACGATTTCGTGTAGCCTGCGTCGCACGCGTGCCGTGCTGCAAGTTTGTTACACCACGCCGCTAGCGTCAGTGAGAACAGGGAATGCGCGAGCGACGCGCGGGCACCCGACCGTCAAACGGCGGTGGCAAGTCGGCAACGCCCCGTTGCCGTTCGTCCGCCGACAGATCGAGCTGCATCGCGAACGTTCGAGCTCTATCCACCGTCGTGTCTTCGTCCCACGCCACGACGTAGCGCTCGTCGCCGACGTGGACGAGACCGCGGAGCGAGCGGACGGACTCGCCCACCGGCTCGATCGCACGCGGGCTGCTCACGCGAGCTACGCCCGCAATCACCTCGAAGCTCGCCACGTGCACGGAATCGTGCGCGGACATCGCGTCACGCACATGCCAGGCGACCGCTCCGCGATCTGGACTTGCAAGCGCGACGTACGGCTCTGTATTCCAGCCGCCCAGTGTACCGAACGTCGCCAGTGGCGCTGTAACGTCGGGATAGCGCGCGAGAGCGATGCGAGTCGCCGCGTCGTAGTTGTTCGCGACCCACGCGACGTATTGGGTGTCATCGATCGAGGCGATGGCAGGTTCGAGCTCACCACGCTCCGGCATGTCGCCGATGTTGCTCAGCGGCTCGACCGTCGAGGAAATCGCCGTCGATACCGTCACCGCAGGTCGTGGCCCAGAGCACTGCTCGTAGACGCGGTCCCAGGCGACCACGACCGCGTCGTCAGAGCGCACGGCCGCCGCGACCCGTAGCTTGTACGCTTCGTCGGCGGTACCGACGAACGTCGTCGCGAGTGGTGCACCCATGTCATCGAGATCGACGATCGCGACCTCACCATCTCCCGTTGCACCTGAGAATGCGGTCACGACACGCATCCGACCTGTCGGCGACACGGCAAGCGCAGCCTCTCCACTCGGCGGGACAACGTGGTCATTCGCGACCAGCTCGACCGCGAGCGGCAGGGGCGTCGCTGCGACGCCCTCGCGGTCGAACACGCGCGTG
Source organism: Kofleriaceae bacterium (assembly GCA_036524455.1). Lineage (GTDB taxonomy): Bacteria > Myxococcota_A > Polyangia > Haliangiales > Haliangiaceae > JABFXX01. The sequence goes on from DATDCH010000407.1 coordinate 14,453, forward strand.
TACATCGGCACACCGTAGTTTGGGGTGATCGCGACGAGGACCGTGTCGCCTTGCGCACCGATCGAGGGCAATCCGGGGATCGACGTCGGATCGACGAGCGTCGGTTCGATCAGGACCTCTCCGGTGGCGGTCGTCTGCGTCAGCCATGTGTGGTGCTCGTAAAGGTCCTCGAGCTCGTCGATCACGGTTGATTCGACGTACACCCACCACAACGCACCGTCGCTGGCCGCGACGCGCACGAGGTGGTGATCAGGCCCCGGTGCGGGTTCCCAAACGCCGGGCGGCAGGTCGATCGGATCGGGCAGGTCGTCGTCGCGAGGGCCCGGCCCACACGCGGCGATCAGCGCCAAGACCGGCAGACCTCGCATCCCCGCACTGTAGCGCCACGGCGTCGCGGCGAGGCAGATTTCGACTCAGGCCGTGACGAGCGATACGTCGCGCGCCGCCAGGTGCGCCGCACCGACGATGCCGGCGTCGTCGCCGAGCTCGGCCTGCGCGATCGACATGGGCTCGAGGGACGCGGCATTGCCCGCGACCATCAGCGTCGCGGTGACCATCGTGTAGAGCGTCGGGCAGCGGCCGAGCACGCCACCGCCGAGCACGAGCCGATCGGGGTTGAGCAGCGCGACCGCGTTGCCGAGCGTGACGGCGAGCAGCGGCGCGAGCTCGGTCCACAGGCCAAGTGCCCAGTCGTCGCCGTCGGCAGCCGCCATGTCGACGTGGCCCGGATTGACGTGCTCGATCCCACCTGGGGTCCCACCGGCGTGGCGAATTGCCGACGTCTTCGCGCCCGCCGCCAGCTCCTTGACGATGCGGCGCTGGATGTTGTCGCCGCCGCAGTACGCCTCGATGCAGCCGCGGCTGCCGCACGCGCATGGTGCGGCCTTGTCGTCCCAGCGCACTTTCGTGTGGCCGATTTCACCGGCGCAGTTGCTCGCGCCTTCGACGAGCTGGCCATTGACGATGAGGCCGCCGCCGATCCCGGTGCCGACGTAGACGCCGAGCACGTCGCGGAAATTGCGCGCGGCGCCCGCGGCCGCTTCGCCGTACACGATCGCGTTGACGTCGTTGTAGATGCCGAGCTTGAACCGCGAGCCGAGCCGGCGCGCGAGCAGCTGGCCGAACGCGACGTCACGCCAGCGTAGGTACGGCGAGTTCGCGACCATGCCTTGCCGATCGCGCAGCATCGCGGCGATGCCGACGCCGACGCTCGCCGGTTGGCCCGCAGAGAGCTGCTCGCACAGCACAGCGCAGCGCTCGACGATGGTTTCGGGATCGCGCGGCTCACCGACCGGCTCGCGAAGGTTGTCGCGCAGCGTCGCTTCGCCCTCGATAGCCGCGGCGCGCAGGTTCGTGCCACCGAGGTCGATGCCGATCATCGTCATAGTGATTTCCTTGCTGCATCGAGGTGCGCGTCGATCACGCCGCGAATCTCGGCGAGCCGCTGCTCGGTGTCGGCCTCGCAGCGCATGACAAGCGCGGGCTGCGTGTTCGACGCGCGCACGAGCCCCCAGCCGCCCTCGAACTTCGCGCGCACGCCGTCGATGTCGACGACGCCGGTGACCGCGGGATCGTTGCGCAGGCGCTGCGTGACCGCGGCGACGAGCGGGGCTTTTTGATCGTCGGGGCAGTCGATGCGCAGCTCGGGTGTGTTGATCATGACCGGCAGCTCGCCCGCGCGATCGGCGAGCGTGCGTTCGCCGACGGAGAGCAATTCGAGCAGGCGGGCCCCGGCGTAGACCGCGTCATCGAAGCCGAGCCAGCGATGACCGAAGAACATGTGCCCCGACATCTCTCCCGCGAGGTGAGCACCGGTCTCCTTCATGCGCGCCTTGATCAGCGAGTGGCCGACCTTCCACATCTCGACCTGCCCGCCCGCGGCCGCGAGCTCGTCGTACATCGCCTGCGAGCACTTGACCTCGCCGACGAACTTCGCGCCCGGCACTTCAGCGAGCAGCGCCTTGCCGAACAGGATCATCAGCTGATCGCCCCACAGGATGCGGCCCGTGCCGTCGATCGCACCGATGCGATCGGCGTCGCCGTCGAGCGCGATGCCGACCTCAGCTTGATTCGATTGCACGGTCGCGATCAGGTCGCGCACGTTTTCCGGCTGCGTCGGATCTGGATGGTGATTGGGAAACCGGCCGTCGAGCTCGCAGTAGAGCGGGATGACGTCGAAGCCCATGCGGCGGTAGAGCGAGACCGCGGTCGGGCCGCCGGCGCCGTTGCCGGCATCGACGACGACCTTGAAGCGGCGCGGCCCGAGATGCAGCTGGTCGACCGCGTAGTCGAGATACGTCCCCGTGACGTCGCGCGATTGGATCGACTTGTGCGGCGGCTCCACGGGCTTGCCGAGCTGCTGCTCGACCTCGTTGCGCAGCTCGGCGATCGCTTTACCGTACAGCGTCTCGCTGCCGATCATCAGCTTGAAGCCGTTGTCCTCGGGCGGGTTGTGGCTGCCGGTAATCATCACCGACGCGGCGGGAGCCAGATGATGCGCCGCGAAGTAGAGGACGGGCGTCGGTACCACGCCGATGTCGATCACGTCGGCATGCACGCGAATGCCGTCGGTCAGTGCGGCAAACAGGCGCGGCGAGTGGAGGCGCGGATCGCGGCCGACGACGATCGCTTGTCCCGCGACGCGGTTGCCGAGTGCGACGCCGAGCGCTCGCACGGTGGCGTCATCGAGATCGCGCTCCGCGACGCCGCGGATGTCGT
>DATDCH010000408.1:0-4441 GCA_036524455.1 Kofleriaceae bacterium
CAGCTCGTGCAAAACGGCGCGTTCTTCGGGCCGAAGCAGACGATGTCGATCCTGGTCCATCCCGTGACCGGACCGACAATCCCGGATCCCATCGAACCCGATCCCGCGGGCGGTGGCGGAGGCTGCGCGTCGGGCTTCGGCTCGCTGGGGCTTCTCGCCGCGCTGCGCCGTCGACGGCGCTGACAGTGCGGGTCAGGGCGTTCGGCGTGGCGGCCGGCGACGAATGGGTGTACGACCGCTCGCGATGAGGAAGATCAGCGCCGTCCTGTTCATCGTCGCGACCGCCTGCGGTAACGACAGCACCGTCAGCCCCGACGCCGCGCCGCAGCCCGATGGGCCACCGGATGCCGCACCCGACGCATTCGTGCGCCTGCCGGACTTCTCGTGCATGGGCAACAGTGCACCGGCCACCGCGCCTGCAGACGTGACGATCACGGGTGGTGGCGCGCCGGCGCAGATGCTCTACGCGACGACCGATCTCCAGTACACGCCGCCGACGACGATCACCGCGGTTCCCGTCGAGAACGCGAAGATCGCCGGCTTCCGCACCGGCACCGCCGCGCAGCAGGGCACCGACAACACCAACGCGACCGGTGACTGGTCGTTCATGATGGCCGGCGTCACGCCGATCGACGGCTACCTCACCGCGACGAAGACCGGGCACCGCAACTACCGGTTCTATCCGCCGTCGCCGCTCGCGATGGACACGACGGTGCCACCGCTCCTGCTGCTCAACAACGAGACGTTCAACCTGCTCGTCCAGTTCTCGCAGAAGGACCAGGAGGCGGGCAACGGCACCGTCGGGCTCGCCGTCCTCGACTGCGCGAACATGCCGATCACCGGCGCGATGATCAGCGTCAAGCAGGGCGGGACCGAGTACGCAGACGACGCCCACGTCTACAGCCTCGACCAGTTCCAGGCCGGCCTGTACTTCATCTTCAACGTGCCGCCGGGCGTGACGACCGTGACCGCGACGTACAACGGCATGGCGCTGCGCGCGCACGACATCGCCGTCCTCGCCGCGACGACGTCGACCACCGCGGTCCGTCCCGGCTTCTGATGCGCATCCTCCTCGCGGTCCTGTTGCTCGCCGGTTGCAGCAAGGCGCTGGACGACTACGCGAAGAAGTCCAAGGTCAGCGAGGCCGAGCTCCAGCTCAACAAGCTCGGCAAGCGCGCGAAGGCGTACGCGATCGAGAAGGGCGAGCTGCCGAAGGTTTCGATCCCGCTGACCCCGGCGTCGCCGTGCTGCTCGCAGGGTCAGGGCCAGCACAAGTGCCAGACGGCGCCCGCGGACTGGGCAGCCTGGGCGCCCTTCGAGTTCACGATCGACGAGCCGCACTATTTCCAGTACAGCCTCGAGAGCGACGGCAAGCAGATGACCGTGAAGGCAGTCGGCGACCTCGATTGCGACACCAAGATGATCGAGTACGTGCTGGTGGCCAAGATGGGGCCCGATGGCAACGTCACCACCGACATCACCAAGCCGCCGCCGGGCTCGTACTGACAACTCGTAGTACCGTCCTCGCGATGATGCGCGTGATCGTCCGGCTGAGCGTGGGCCTCTCGCTCGTCGCCTGCGGTGGACCGAAGCCCGAGCCGCCTCTCGAGCCCACCGGGCCCAGGGTGTCCGGTGCGACCCGGCCGGCCGTGTATCGGGACTCCAAGGGTGTGCCGCCGATCGAGTTCCGCTGCGCCGAGGCGACCAAGAAGGCAATGCCGCTGTTCGTGGAGCTGACGAAGGCCCACGCCCGTCCCGTGGTCGCGAAGGACCTCGAGGTTCTGACGAGCGACTGCGGCGCGCTCAAGTACGACAAGCAAGACCAGATGGTCGAGACCGACGTGTCCTGTCTGTACGAGGCCAAGGATGACGCCGCACTCCGGGCGTGCTGGGCCGCGAGCCTCGCGCGGCCTCGCGACAAGACCCAGGCCGTGCGCGACCTCGAGCACGTCGCGCGCGGCTTGACGGCCGTGATCCGGAGAGAGGGTGCGCCGCCTCGCGGTGACGTGTTCCCGACGCCGGCGATCGGATGCTGCGCGCGCATCGGGCACCGCTGCCGCGGCAGCCACAGCGATACGATGCTGGAGCGGCTCGATATCAACGTCGAGCACACGAGCTACTTCCAGCTCGCGTACCAGAGCGACGGCGTGAAGGTGGTGGTGAAGGCGGTCGGAGATCTCGACTGCGATGGCACGACGATCACGTACACACTCGAGGGGACCGCACAGGGCGGCGAGTTGCGCTACAAGATCGTCGAGCCCACGAACCCCGACTGATGGCCGATTCTTCGCCTCCGCGACTCGGAACGCAGGTCAACCGCGGCGTGGCCTGGGCGGCGGCGGCACAGGCGATCATCGCGATCACCGATCTCGTGTCGCAGATGATCGTGGTCGCGCTGCTGATCTCGGCGGACGACCTCGGTGTCGCGACGGCCGCGATCGCGTTCTATCTCCTGCTGGATACGGCCGCCGACTTCGGCGTGACCTCCGCGATCATCCAGCGCGACGACCACACGCCGGAACGCATCTCGACGGTGTTCTGGTTCAACATGATCGTCACCGGCGGGCTGTTCGTGGTCCTGCTCGTACTGGGGCCACTCTACGGCTGGCTGCAGGACAAGCCCGTGGTCGGCTTTCTGTTGATCGCGTACGGCGGCAAGCTGCTGCTGCAGAACTTCTATGCGATCCCGTTCGCGCTGCTGCGCAAGCAGCTCGCATTCGCCGAGATCGCGAAGGGGCGCGCGATCGCGCATGTCGCCGAGAGCATCGCGCGCATCGTGTTCGCGGCGCTCGGCGCGCACGTGTGGTGCTGGACGCTCGCGGCACTCACGCGCTCGCTGGTGTTCGCCGTGCACATGCAGGTGAAGCACCCGTTCATCCCCAAGCTCGTGTTCCGGCCGCGCGAGGTGTGGCCGTACGTGCGGTTCGGGATGCGCACCGCGGCGAGCCAGATCCTCTACCAGCTCTACACGAACCTCGACTACGCGGTCGTGCTCAAGGTGTTCGGCGATCGTGCGAACGGCATCTACGCGCTCGCGTACTTCATCGTGCTCGAACCGGTGAAGACGATCGCGAACGTCGTCATCGACGTCGCCTATCCGACGTTCGCGCGCATGCGTGACGATCGCGAGGGTCTGATCAAGCAGTTCATCCAGTTCACGCGACTGAACCTGATCGCCGTCCTGCCGTTCGTCGTGCTGATCCTGCTCGTCATCCCCGAGTTCCTTCGCATCTTCTACTCCGGCGGCAAGTGGACCCCCGAGGAGCTCGAGACCTGCGCCGATGCCGCGCGGATCTTGAGCTTCGTCGGCATGCTGCGCGCTCTCGGCTTCCTCGGCCCGCCGCTGCTCGATGGCATCGGTCGTCCCGAGCTGACGCTCAGGTACATGCTGTTCGCCGCGCTCGTGGTGCCCGGCATGTTCGCGGCGGGCGCACTCCTGCTCGGCGACGAGCTCGGCCTGATGTCGGTCGCGGTCGCGTGGGCCGTCGGCTATCCGATCGCGTTCCTCGTGCTGGCGTACCTCGTCGTGCGCACGATCGATCTGCCGCTCGGGCCGTATCTCAAGAGCGCATGGGGAAGCGTCGGTTGCTGTCTCGCCGGCGGCGTCGCGGGCTACCTCGTCTCGCTCCTGCTCGACGGCGCGAACGACGTCCTGCGGATGCTCGTCATCGGCGGAACGTCGATCGTCGTCATGCTGGCCATGCTCGCGTTCTGGCAGAAGATCACGCCGCGCTCGATCGGCGCGTCGCTCAAGGGTTAGCCGGACCTGTTGCGTCCGGCGCAACGCCTGCGAACCGCACACGTGACCGCGCGTTCACACGAGTTGTGATGTTTATCCGCGTGATTTCCGAGGAGGGAATCCGCCGAGGGCGATCGCGTATGAGAGGCATGGTCGTCAAGAGAGTGAAGGCATGAGCAACAACATCTCGTCGTCTACGGTTTCGATCGCATCCATCCTCGTCGCACTCGCCGCGTGCGGCGGAAGCGACGAGCCCGACTACACCCGCGGCACGATCAACAACGCCGGCGCGGAAGCCGCGATCGACAGCATCTCGGAGGTTGGCGCAGCGATCAGGAACGGCGACGGCGAGCAATCTGCGAGTGGCGTGCTCGGGCTCGCCGCCGCGGGTCAGACGCTGGTGATCCCGTCGGGCGCCGGGTATCTCCAGGCGCCGCCGATCGGTCTCATCCCGCGCACGTTGACTCGGACCGCGCTCACCGGTACCGCGACGTGCGATGCCACCGGCTGCGTCTACGACAACTACGGCGATGACAGCGAGTACGGCTCGTACCGCATCAACGGCTTCATCCGCCACAGCGGCGATACGTTCTCGATCGACATCACGTTCAGCCTGACGAGTGCCGAGTACACGTTCGACTGGACGATCGACGGCGCGATCACGGTGACGCCGACGTTGATCGACGGCGAGATCCACAGCCA
>DATDCH010000409.1:0-3404 GCA_036524455.1 Kofleriaceae bacterium
TCGGTGCTCGTCGAGGGCGGCGGCGAGGTCCACGCGAGCTTCCTTTCGTACGGGTACGCCGACGAGCTGATCGTCTACGTCGCGCCCAAGCTCGTCGGTGGGCCGGCGCCGAGCTGGGTCGGTGGGCCGGGTGTCGCGACGCTGCAGGCCGCGCATCAGCTCGACTTCATCGGCGAGCCCGAGCTGCTCGGAACGGACCTCAAGCTCAAGGCTGTGCGGCGCAGCTGACGCCGTTTTCTGGAGCGCATCGGCACCGCGTGTAACCGTGGCCGCATGAAGCGCATTGCACCGCTTGTCCTTGTCGCAGCCCTCGCAGCCAGCCAGCCGGCTTGTTACGGCACGTACAGCGCCACCAAGGCGCTCAATCGCTGGAACGGGAATGTTACCAACAGCAAGATCGGGAACTCGCTCATCCACTTCGGCCTGTGGGTCATTCCGGTGTACCCGCTGGTGTTCGCCGGCGACTTCCTCATCTTCAACAACGTTCAGTTCATCACCGGCAATCCGGTGTTCTGACCCAGCCGAGAACCGGGGGCTGACCCGATTTCGTGACGAAACGAAGCCCGCTCGCGCAACATCGTAGGGCTTTCGCTGGGCAAACACGGCAGTTTCGCGGCCTCGGCGAAGGTGGTAGACGAAGGCGTCATGTTCACGGGCTTGGTCGAAGACGTAGGTACCGTTGCTCGCGCCGATCGGCGCAGCGACGCGCTCGTCCTCGCGGTGCGCCCGCAGCGCATTCCAGTCGCCGAGCTCGTCGTCGGCGAGTCGGTCTGCCACGACGGCGCGTGCTTGACCGTGACGGACGTCGGACGCGACACGTTCAGCGTGCTCGCCGGCGCCGAGACGCTCGCGCGCACCACGCTCGGCAACCTGCGCGTCGGCAAGAAGGTGAACCTCGAGCGTTCGCTCGAGGTCGGCGATCGACTCGGCGGTCACTGGGTCACCGGCCACATCGATGGCACCGGCGAGCTCGCCGCCCGTCGCGACCTTGGCTCGAACCTGGTGCTCGTCGTGCGCGCGGTGCCGGCACTGCTGCGCTACATCGTCGAGAAGGGCTCGATCGCGATCGCCGGCGTGTCACTGACCGTCAACGCGGTCGATGGCGAGACGTTCTCGGTCGCGATCATTCCGCACACGCGCGACGCCACCACGCTCGGTGAGCTCGCGATCGGCGATCGCATCAATCTCGAAACCGACATCCTCGCCAAACATGTCGAGAAGCTGCTAGGAGGCTCGCGATGACCGCGCCCATCAACGCAATCGAAAGAGTGCAGCGCGCGCTGGAAGAAATTCGCAGCGGCAAGATGGTGATCCTCGTCGACGACGAAGATCGCGAGAACGAGGGTGACCTCGTGTTCGCCGCCGAGCTCGTCACGCCCGAGCTGATCAACTTCATGGCCACGCACGCGCGCGGTCTGATCTGCCTGGCCATGGCCGACGAGCTGATCGACAAGCTCGAGCTGGCGATGATGGTGCGCGACAATCAGGCTTCGCTCGGCACCGCATTCACGGTCTCGATCGAAGCGCGCCACGGCGTGTCGACCGGCATCTCGGCTCGCGATCGCGCGACCACGATTCGCGCCGCGATCGCCGACGACGCCGGCCCGCACAAGATCGTGTCGCCGGGCCACGTGTTCCCGCTGCGCGCGCGCAAAGGCGGCGTGCTCGTGCGCACCGGTCAGACCGAGGGCTCCGTCGATCTCGCGCGACTCGCCGGGCTCAAGCCCGCCGGTGTGATCTGCGAGATCATGCGCGAGGACGGCGAGATGGCGCGCCGTCCAGAGCTCGAAGACTTCGCGGTCAAGCACAACCTGCTGCTGCTCAGCGTCGCGGACCTGATCGCGTATCGCCTCCAGCGCGAGCGCATCGTGCGCTGCCAAGGCGCAGGTACGCTGCGGCCGGGCGCGCTCGGCCCGGGCGAACCGTTCACCGCGCACTACTACACGACCGATGTCGAGGACACCGAGTACCTCGCGCTGGTGCGCGGCGATGTTGCGTCCACGAGCGCTGCGGGTGGTGTCGTGCTGGTGCGCGTCGCGGCGATGGATCCACTCGCCGATCCGTTCGACCTCCGTCCCGACCTGGTGTCGGCGCTCAAGGCGATCGATGACGCCGGTTGCGGTGTGTTCCTCTACGTCGTCAACCGCAGCCGCACCAAGCTCGGGAGCTCGTTCGAGCGGCTCGTGCTCCAGCGGGACACCACGCGCGCGAGCGTGCTGTCGATGAACCAGACCAGCGAGGCGCTGCGCGACTTCGGCCTCGGCGCCCAGGTGCTCGCCGACGTGGGCTGCCACAAGATCCGCTTAATGATGTGGAGCGACCGCAAGATTCCGGGTCTCGAAGGCTTCGGTATAGATGTGGTCGAGCGCGTGCCAATTCCGCCGCCCACGCCAAATGCCAAGGCCGGCAGGAGCGCCTAGTTCTCTGATATATCTGGGCAGCCATGCCGACCACCATCGAAGGGACTCTGTCTGCGGCCGGCCTGCGCTTTGCGATCGTCGCGAGCCGCTTCAATGGCCTGATCGTGGATCCGCTGGTGGCCGGCGCCGTCGATGCGATCGTGCGCTCGGGTGGTAACGCCGATGCCGTCACGATCGTGCGATGCCCCGGTGCATGGGAGCTGCCGCAGGTCGCGCGACGCGTGCTCGAGCGCGGCGGTATCGATGCCGTGATCGTGCTCGGCGCGGTGATCCGCGGTGCCACGCCACACTTCGATTACGTCGCGGGTGAAGCCGCGCGTGGCATCGGTGGCCTCGCACAGACGGCCGACATTCCGATCAGCTTCGGCGTGCTGACCACCGATACGATCGAGCAGGCGCTCGAGCGCGCGGGCACGAAGGCCGGCAACAAAGGTTTCGACGCCGCGATGGCGGCCATCGAGCTGGCGAACCTCTATCGCGCGCTCGCGGGTGGACGGAAGAAGGGGAAATGAGCGCTCGCCGCACAGGCCGCGCATACGCGCTGCAGCTGCTCTACGCGCGCGATGGCGATCCGGGGACGGACGTCAGCAGCGCCGCGGAGCTATGGGCGAGCGAGCTCGAGCTCGAGGTCGACGCAGCGGCGCAGGCGTTCGCCAAGGAGCTCGTCGCTGCCGCGGTCGAGCGTGCCGCCGAAATCGACGATCTGATCGGATCGGCATCGAAGAACTGGCGCATCGATCGGATGTCGCGCGTCGATCGCAACATCCTGCGGCTCGGCGCGTGCGAGCTGCTCGCGTTTCGCGACGTGCCGGTCAAGGTCGTGATCAACGAGGCCGTCGAGCTCGCGAAGCGATTCGGCACCGCGGAGTCGTCGGCGTTCGTCAACGGAGTTCTCGATCGCATCGCGGGTGCAGTTGGCCGCTCGGCGGAGGACTGATGGCGCTCTCCGTGTTGCCGCTCGATCTCGCTCGCTGGGACGAGACC
>DATDCH010000410.1:0-2991 GCA_036524455.1 Kofleriaceae bacterium
ATGCACGCGCTCCGTGCGTTGACCGAGGATGAACTCCACCCCCGTCGGTGTCGCGATGGCGGCGACCGAGTTGGTGGTCCCGAGATCGATGCCTAGCGCAACTGCCATTCCCCAGCGCCAAATAGTACGCGGGATGGCCCCCTGAATGCAGGTTAGTGCATGGTGTTCTCGTCCCGGGTGCCCTGCATCAGCTCGCGGCAGGCCGTGAAACACCGCCGGCATGCCGCCGCGCAGACGTAGCAGTGCGCGTGGTGGATCGAGTGCCGCTCGCATTCCGCCGCGCAGGCCTCGCACGTGTACGCGCAAAGCTCGACGGTCATCGCGATGAGCGCGAGGTCGGGGCTCTGCTGGCGGGTCAGCACGCGGGACGCCATCGTGCAGATGTCCGCACAGTCCTGGGTCAGCCGGATGCAGTGATCGAGGCCGCCGTTCGGGATGTGCTCGCCGACGCAAGCATCGGCACACGCAGCACAAACCTGCGCGCACTCGATGGCTGCATGAATCGCGCGGCTCAAGGGATCGAGCGGGGCGAAGGGTGGCTCGGGGTTCGTTCGCAGCATGCGTTCGACGGTGCGGTGCATGGCAGTCCTCCTCGCCGCCAATTCGATGCATGCGGCTTGCCGACCGTGATGCGCGCTGCGTCATCCGGTCGCGTGCGATGCGTTCTTACGGCGAGTCGTAATTCGAGACCGCACGAAATAGGATGCGGCGATGGCACCCACGACCCTGTGGATGTTCACGCACCGCGCCCTCGCACGCGAGTTCCATCGCGACGTCGGCAAGTTCGTGACGAACCTCGACGGCAAGATCGCGCCGGTCTATCTCGAGCGAATGTGGGCGTGGGCACTGCAGGCGACGAACGAGAGCGACCCGTTGCGGCCGCCGCTCAGCTACGGGATCGATCGGCTCCCGAACGGCACGATCGTGTGGATGCGGTTCTCGAACGTCGAGAAGACCGGCGAGCCGTGGGCGATCCGGTTCGTCGTCAAGGACGGCGCGTACGCGCGTATGTTCCTGCTCGAGCACAGCGAGTACGCGACCGAGCTCGATGGCAAGCCGACCGCCATCGTGTGCGAGAGCCTGGCCGACGGCACGCATCGAAATCTCGGCTTCACGCTCGGCACCGAGGACGATCACGGGTTCGACGAGATGGTGTTCTCGACGTTGCGAAGCGAAGCCCAGGCCGCGAACTGACGCACGTGTCGCGCAGTGTCCCGCGCGTGTCGCGTGTGACAGCTGTCATCCGGCATTCGTGGCAACGCATCAACGCGGCATGACCAGCCGTCCATTGATGTTCATCGCCTTCTCGTTCCTCGCCGCGTGTGCCTCGGCGCCGCGTCCGACTGCCACCGCCGATTCGTGCGGCGTCGTCACCGACAGTGCGCAGCTCGATGGCTGCGTCGGCAAGACCGTCACGGTGCGCGGCAAGGTGTCGGGCCGCGAGCAGCCTCAGATCGCCGGTGTCGGCGTGCAAGCGCCGCCCGAGCTCGTCGACGAGCCGGCCCACGCGGTCGGCACGCTCGAGCAAGACGGCGGCCGCTACGTGCTTCGCAACGGCGACGGCCTCGCGAAGGCACACGGCACGCGCAAGCGCGCTAACTAGGTCGGGTTCTGGCCGGTGAGCTGCTTCGCGATGATGCGGCGCTGGATCTGACCGGTGCCCTCGAAGATGTCGTAGATCTTCGCGTCGCGATACCACTTCTCGACGGGGTGACCCGGCTCGAGTGCTTCTTCACCGAGCAGCACCATCGCGCGCGTGGTGACGGCCTGGGCCGTGCGCGCGCCGTGCGCCTTGGCCATCGAGGCCTCGACGACGTTGTCCTTGTGGTGATCGGCGAGCCACGCCGCGCGATGCGCGAGCAGGCGCGAGGCGTGGATCTCCATCGCCATGTCGGCGAGCTCGAACATGATGTGCTGGTGGCTCGCCATCGGCGTCCCGTGGAGCGAGCCGCCGCGCACGCGATCGAGGAGGAACTCGTGCGCCGCGCGCGCGATGCCAACCGCCTGCGATCCGACGACGGGCCGCGTCGAGTCGAGCATCTTCTTGGTGTCGGCGAGGCCACCGGCACTCTCACCGCCGATGCCGAGCATCATCGACTCGTGCACGCGAACATCTTCGAAGTGGACCTGCGCGGTCTCCGATGCGCGGATGCCGAGCTTGGTCTCCTTCTTTCCGGGGATCAGGCCCGGCGTGCCGCGCGCGACGATGAAGCCGCGCACACCCGCGCGTCCGGCTGCAGGCTCGGTCTGCGCCCACACGACGTAGACCGCCGCGGACTGGCCGTTGGTGATCCACTGCTTGCTGCCGCTGATCACCCAGTGGTCGCCGTCCTTGCGCGCGCTGGTCGACAGACCCGAGATGTCCGAGCCGGTCGCCGGCTCCGACAGCGCCATCGCGGCCACCTTGATGTGACCCTTCTCGTCGACGCCGGTGAGCAGGCGGCGGAACTCGGCCTTCTGCTCCTCGGTGCCCATGCGCGCGACCGGGGACGCGGCGAGGCCGGAGCCACCGATCGCCAGGCAGATGCCTGCGCAGCCGTAGGCCAGCTCCTCGGATCCGACCACCGCGAGCCGAGCCTGGGCCTTCGGCTTCTTCGGATCTGGATCGTCGTCGAGCCCGGTCAGCTTCTTGCGGCCCTCGACGAGCGAGGCCTGCGAGAGTCCGAGACCCTGCGCCTGCTTCATCAGCTCCCAGGGCATCGACTCTTCTTGATCATGCTTGATCGCGATCGGGCGCATCGCCTGGCGCGCGAACGCGCCGAGCATCTGGCGAACACCCGAATACAGTGGCGAGTCGTGAAACAGGTCCATGACTACTCCTTGCCCTTCTGCGCCAGCACGCGACCGAGTCGCTCGTCACCGTGCAGCGCCTCGAACGCGCGGGCATCGCGCATCAGCTTCTCGACGGGAAAATCGTTGACGAACCCGTAGCCACCATAGATCTGGACGGCATCGATCGTCGCGCGGGTCACCGCATCACCGGCGAGCACG
>DATDCH010000411.1:0-6825 GCA_036524455.1 Kofleriaceae bacterium
CACGTCCTTGTCTTCGACGAGGATCAGCTTGCCCTTGTCGATCACGCCGATCCGATCTGCCATCAGCTGGGCCTCTTCGATGTAGTGCGTCGTCAAGATGATCGTGACGCCGCTGTCGCGCAGCTCGCGCACCATCTTCCACATGTCATGGCGGAGCTCGACGTCGACACCAGCCGTCGGTTCGTCGAGAAACAAGATCGTCGGCTCGTGCGACAGCGCCTTCGCGATCAGCACGCGGCGCTTCATGCCGCCTGAGAGCTGCATGATCTTCGAGTCCTTCTTGTCCCACAGCGACAATGCCTTCAGCACCTTCTCGATATGCGCCGGGTTCGCGCGCTTGCCGAACAACCCGCGGCTGAACGTGACGGTCGCCCATACCGTCTCGAACGCATCGGTCGACAGCTCCTGTGGGACGAGGCCGATCTTCGACCGGGCCGCACGAAACTCGCGGCGGATATCGTGGCCGTCCGCGACGACCGTGCCCTCGGTCGCGTTGACGATGCCGCAGATGACGTTGATCAGCGTTGTCTTGCCCGCGCCATTCGGTCCGAGCAACGCGAGGATCTCGCCGCGGCGGATCGTCAAGTTGACCGCCTCCAGCGCGCGAAACCCACTGGCGTAGGTCTTGCTGAGATTCGTGACGGTTACGATCGATGACTGCATGGGCGTCCTTCTAAAAGACGCACCAACCGTGGCCGATCCGACACCGAAAGACAGGGATCGACGCAGTGATTTTCGGACAGGTCCGTTAGCGCGCGACCGGCCGGTGGCGCTTGATGAAATCCGTCGGATCGACGTATCCGGTGCGCTCTGCCGCATAGCCCGCTCCAAGTGGCAGCGTGCGGTCGCGCAGCTCGAAGTGGAGGTGGGCGCGATACTGACCGCCGGCGTTGCCGATCGTGCCGATCTGCTGGCCGCGCACGACGGGGGTGCCGGCTACGACGTGCATCGCGTGCAGGTGCGCGTACAGCGACTCGACGCGATCGCCGCAGGTGTGCTCGATGCGGATCACGTTGCCCCAACCGCCCTGCTGATCGGTTGCCTCGACCACAAGACCGTCGGCCACCGCGAACACGGGGAACCCGAAGTCGGTGTCGCCGCCGCCGAGGCCATTCCAATCGTTGCCGAGGTGATCGTTCGCACCGAACGGCTGCGCGTCGTAGTAGCCGGTCGCGTCGGGCGGACCGACGGGGAAGTCGAAGCCACAGGCGTCGCGCGTCGGTTGGGCGGGGCTCTGGGATGCGGCGATCCCGAGGCCAAGGGCGGTAACGCCGACGAGCCCAAAGCCGATCGCGATTCGTCGCACCGTCAGGCCAACGCACGACGGCGCAGAAAGATTCACGGGACTGATCCTGAGATCATGAAGCCAGCGTGAAAGTGCGCGCGACCAGATCGCGCAACTGGTTGCACGAGAAGCCTTTGTACGGAATGAAGATCGTACGGGGGCCAGCGAGGACTAAGATGATGGTGTGCGGGGCTGGTGGATCATCGCGGTCATCGGGTGTCGGCACGGTTTCGACGGGGTCGATCCGGCGCAGACCGATGCACCCACCGATGACGTCGACATCGAGCATGTCGACTTGTGCGGCGACGGCGACGGCCTCGCGCCGAACGCGCCGTGGCCGCTGATCCACGGCTGTCGCACGAACGCGGGTCGCAGCCCGTACCTCGGTCCCGAGTCGCGCGCCAGCTCGCTCGGCCCGGTGTCGATGGACGCGGGTTGGACCGGCATCGTGATCGACGCAGGCGATCGCGCGCTGTTCTCCGTCTACAACCCGGGCACCGCGTCGGCATTCGATCTGGTCACAGGCGAGAAGAAATTTGGCGTGCCGGCGCCCGGCGCATTGCCGTGGCTCGCGCTCGGTGCGCAGCAAGATGTCTACGTCGGCAGCGACCACGGCGTGTTCTATTGCTTCGACGCGATCAGCGGCGCGGAGCGCTGGCGCAAACAGATCGGAGGTTCGCTGCAGGCGCCGATGCTCGCGCTCGGCAACGTGTACTTCGGCACGGAGACCTACGGCGTGTGGGCGGTCGACACCACGACACGAGCGGAGAAGTGGCACTTCGATGTCCCCGGTGGTGGCCGCGTCGCCGCACTCGCGTTTGCCGCCGGCCGCTTGTACTTCGTCGACACGCTCGCGAGCTATCTCTATGCGCTCGATGCAGCGAGCGGCGAACAAGTCTTCGCGGTGCCGATCACGGGTGGTCCGCTCGGTTCGCCGGTGGTCGGCATCGACACCGTGTACGTCGCGACCACCACGCGTGGCATCGCGGCATTCGATCTCAGCAGCGGCGAGCTGCGCTGGCAGCAGCCGGAGGCCGGCGCGGCGGTCGTACAACCTGCCCTGCTCGCGAACGGCGACCTCGTCACGACCAGCTCCGGCGGGCTCGCGCAGGTGATCGATCGCGCGACCGGCGCCGTACGGCGCAGCTTCGCCGTCGGCGGCACCGTGTCACGGCCACCCGTCGTTGCGGCCGACGACACCACGCACTTCTCGACGAGCGCCGGCATCATCGCGGTCGATCCGGCGAACGGCAACGTCGTCTGGCAGTCGGCATTCCGAGGCCAGTTCGCACTCGGCGATCGCACGATGGTCGTCGTTCCGGTCGAAGGCCAGTTCGCGGTGATCGGCCGCTAGCCGCCGCCCGCAGCTACCCTGGCGCGATGCTGCGCGAGCAGGAGCTGCACGGTCGCGTACAGGAACACCACGATCAGCACGCCGCGGATCGCCATGCCCCACCAAGCGCCGGTCGTGCCCGCGAGCTCCTCGATCCCGAGCTCGGCTCCGAGCACGAGCGCGGTGCCGACCATGATGACGACCCAGCGGCCACCCGGTCCCTTCGCTTGCTCGCGCAGTCGCAACGCGTAGGCGATCGTCGCGAGGCCGATGACGGCACCGCCCGCAATCGGATCGACGTGCTCGATCATCAAGATGCCGACCGCCGCGAGCCCGAGGATCCACAGCGGGAACACCCACCACACGCGCGGCTTCCACTTCGCCGGCAACCGCCACTCCGCGACTGCGGCGAGCACCGTGCCGGTCCCGAACATCGCGAATAACGTGACGTGATCGGCCGGCGCGAGCTCCTTGTCGACGACGATCGCGACGAGCACCGCGATCGCGGCGATGACAATCACGGTCTTGTTGATCACCATCGCCGCTACACCACGGTGCCGTCGAAACGGCCGATCCACTTCGTCGGCCGGAACGCGGGAATCGCAAGTGGCGACAGCAGCGGCGCGCCGGCGCGCCAGAACGAGCGGAACGGCAGCTTCTCGCCGGTGCGATAGAAGTGCAGCAGATATTCGGCGTCGCAGGCGGCGAAGTCGCTGACCCAGTGATCGAGGTCGCGGATGCCGGCTTCGTGGAGCAACTGCAGGCTATAGCGGCACGCTTCGAGCTCGTAGATCGCGACTTGCGCGAGCTCGGGTTCGGTCCACGTGACCGGCTTGAGGAACGCGATGCGGCGCGCCTCCTCGGACACGTTCCACTGCACGGTGTGACCGAACAGATGAAGCAGGATGAACAGCGAGTCTTCGACATCGAGATCGAATTCGATGTGGATCTCGCTGCCATCGAGGTCGCCGGTGAACGGATTGGGCACGTCGCGAATGCTGACCGGGATGTGCCAGCGCTCCTCGATTCGCTGCTCGATCAGATCGAACACCTCGCGTAGCCGATCCGGATCGGGGCTCATCAGAACCTCGCGCGCCGGCCGCCTCCGGCACCCCCGGCACCTTCGACGGCACGCTCGGGCGCGAGGTCGGCGTTGAGGATCGAGGGTGCCGATTCGACGTCGGAGACGCCGGTGATCTGCTGGAGCGACATGATGGTCTGCTCGGTCTGCGAGATGCCGTCGGAGATTGCATCGATCCGGCTCGACATCTCGTCGGGGTCGCTATGCCCGACGGCGAGCTCGGTGACGGCCTGGATCTTGTTCTCGAGCCGGTCGAGCTCGGTCGCGATGTATTCGGCGTTCTGCCGCGCCTTCTCGATGTTTTCGCGGCGCGCCTCGGCGGTGGCGAGACTGTCGTCGAGCGAACGGATGATGCGATCGTCGGCCTGGTTCGCTTCACCGACCGAGTCCGCGCGTTTCTTGCGCTTGGCCTTGAGGTCCTCGACGGTACGGCTGATCGACGTTTCCTCGGCGGTGTTGAGGAAGCGCAGCACCGCTTGCTCGGACAGCAGGAGGCGCAGGAACACCCAGAGCAGGCGATCGAGCGCCGGCATCCGCAGCTGCGACGTGGCGCCCGACGAGTCGCTGGTCTCACCGCGCACGGCGTTCGCGATGCGCGTCATCTCGACGCAGCGCGCGCGCAGGCGGAGGAAGCGTGCGCGGCGATCATCGCTGAGCGACTTGAGCACCTCGATGATGCGATCGCGTGCGGCGGCGCTGTTCTTCGGCGCCTCGAGCTGCTTGCTCTCGTGGTGCGCCCTCGCATCGATCGCGCTCTGGAACTTCGGCACCGTGGTGAGACCCGCGAGGTAGACCATCTCGGCCGCCGCGACCAGCGGCAACGCGATATCCGCGTGACCCGAGAGCACGGCCGCGGCCGCTGCTCCTCCGAAGAGGAGCAGGTTCCAGCGGAACATGAACGCTTCCTTCAGGTAGCGAAAGATGCCGGCCTTCTTAGGCGGAGCCACGCTAATCTCCTGCTCGTTTCGAGGATTCGAGGCGATCGATTGTCTCGCGGATTTCGAGCACGATCTGCATGAACTTCGGGTCGCGCTGCATCTCGATCGATGGGCGATCGGGTGGCGGGACCCGGTGTTCTTTGAGCACGGTGCCCGGCGAGTTCGAGAACATGAGGATATGATCGCCGAGATAGACCGCTTCTTCGATCGAATGCGTGATGAAGAAGATCGTCGGCGATTGCTCGCGCCACAGGGCGACGAGGTTGTCCTGCATGCGCGATCGTGTCGGCGGATCGAGCGCGCCGAACGGTTCGTCCATCAAGATGATGCGCGGTTCGAGGATCAGTGTGCGCGCGATCGCGACGCGCTGCCGCATGCCGCCCGATAGCTGGTGCGGGTACTTGTCGGCGTCTTGCTTGACCGACAGGCCGACTTTTTGGATCCAGTAGCGCGCACGCTCGTTGCGCTCGCTCGCCGATAGCTTCGGAACGGTGACCGTGCCGCCCTTGCTGGTGGCATCGGGCTGCCCTTCCTGCTGCACGGTGAATTCCGTCGCAGACGGCGTCGCGAGCACGACGTGCGAGCCGTTGAAGCTGGAGTCGTCGACCTGCGCGACCGCGACCTTCATGCCTTTGTCGAAGCCGTGCGCTGTCAGCGTCGAGAACCGCGTCACGGTCTGCGTGCGCGTCACGCCGGTGAGCGTGCGAGTCACGCCGCGGCACTCGAGCCCGAACGCGACGTTCTCGAGCACGCTGCGGTGATCGAACGAGGTGTAGTCCTGGAACACCATGCCGCGATCCGGGCCAGGGCCTTTGATCGGCTTACCGTCGACGAGCACCGTGCCCGACGTCTGCGGAAACTGTGGCAACAGGCCCGCGATGAGCCGGATCACCGTCGACTTGCCGCATCCCGAGGGGCCGAGGATCGACACGAACTCGCCGCGCCCCGGATGATCGGGGATCGTGAACGTGACGTCCTTGATCGCGGTGAATGCGCCGCGACCCGAGCCGTAGGTCTTGGTCACCTTGTCGAACGCGACCACCGGCGGCGTCAGCAGCGCAGGCCCAAGCGGTTTCTGTTTTGTCTCGCCACCGCTGACCGAAGCTGCCTTGCTCGCCGCGCCGTCTGCGTCCTTCCCCTTCATCGCCCCGCCGTCGTCGCGTACGGCAAGCTCGGCCTGCTCGGACTCGAACGCGGCGAGCGCCGCGGCTTCGGCAGCTGGATCGCGCGCCGGTGGCGTTGGCGTGACCGCGTGACCGCCGGCCGGGCCGGTTCCGGTGCCAGGTGGCAGCTTGGGCTCGTCGGCGCTCATAGATCCTTCCGCCATGCGAACAGCCCGCGTTGCAACGTGCGCAGCAGCAGATCGAGCGTGAACGCGATCAGCGCGATCACGAACAGCAGCAGATAGATGTGCTCCGACAGGCCCTGGCGCTCGCTCGTGGTGAGCAGGGTGCCGAGGCCGTGCGGCGTGTTGATCACCTCGACGAGCATGATGTAGCCGAGGGCGAGCCCGAGCAGGAACCGCAGGCTCGTGATGATGTCGGGCAGCGCGAGCGGCACGAGCACCTTGCGGACGATCTGTAGCCGCGAGGCACCGAGCGTCTGCGCGGTCTCGACGTAGCGCTCCGGCACGATCGAGATCGCCTTCACGGTGTCGGAGAACACGAACGGCACGACCGCAAGGAAGATGAACATCCACTTCTGCTTCTCGCCGTCGCCGAAGAGCAGCAGCGTCAGCGGAATCAGCGCGCCCATCGGCACCGAGCGCAGGAAGATCACGAGCGGCTCGAGCGTGGAGCCGACGCCGCGGTTCGACGCCGCGACGACGCCGACCGTGATGCCGACGATCGCGGCGAGCCCGACGCCTTTGAACACGCGCTCGAGCGTGTCGATGATGCTCTCGGTCAGCGCGCGATCGAGGAGGCGGCCGAACGAACCGAATACTTCGCCCGGGCTCGGCAGCTTCGACGGCGAGATGATCCGCTCGGTCGGCGCGCCGC
Organism: Kofleriaceae bacterium; assembly: GCA_036524455.1. Taxonomy (GTDB): domain Bacteria; phylum Myxococcota_A; class Polyangia; order Haliangiales; family Haliangiaceae; genus JABFXX01. The sequence goes on from DATDCH010000411.1 coordinate 6,638, forward strand.
GCGTCACGAGCCACCACACGAAGAACAGGAGCACGATGAAGCCGACGCCGAGCAGGGTGCGGATGTGCGCCGGCGGATCGGCGCGCAGCGTCTTGTACCAGGGCGGCGGCTGGGGCGGTCCCGCAGGCTCTGGCTCCGGCTCCGGCTTCGGCTTCGGCTTCGGCGGCGCGCGACCGGCGATCTCGTCG